>DATATP010000261.1:0-2573 GCA_036268715.1 Rhizomicrobium sp.
CGCAGTATTGCAGCGCGGCCGAGCTTCCCTGGGCGCCGTTGATGTCGACAAAAACCGTATAAATGACGACGCCCGCGGCCTTGGCCTTGTCGCAGGCCGCCTTCTCCCGGGTGTCGATGGAATTCTGGCTCGTATACCAGCGGTTCTGGGTGTTGAGGCCGTCGCTCAGCAGGATGATGATCTGCTGGGTCTGCGCCGGCAGCGCGCCGGGATTGAGCGGCGCGCTGTCGCTGAGGGCCTGCCAGCCCCACGCCAGGCCGATGGTCTGGTTGGTGTTGCCGTTGGCGACCATGCCGTCGATCTCGCTGCCCAACGTGGTCCAGTCGTCGGTCAACGGCAGCAGCGCCTCGGGACAGGCGCTGTACTGCTCGGCCGGAAAATAGGATTCGGTGTCGCTGGAGGTCGGCGCGGTGTTGAGCTCGTCGTAATTGTGCGAGCTCGGCGCGCTGACGCCGCCGCGATCCGTGACGCAGCCGTTCCATGTGCTTTGATCGGCGGTCCAGGTTCCGGTGGCGTTCTGGCAGGCGGTCTGGGTGCTGATGCCTGTTATGTTGCAACTGCCGCCGCTGCTTCCATGACTGCCGCCATGGTTGCCGCCATGGCTGCCGCCTTGTTGGTTGTTCGTCCATGTTCCGTGCGTGGACGTGCAACTGGACTGGCTGCGGACCCCGGAGATATTGCAGCTTCCGTTTGCCGCATCCCAGGCCGACCAGTCGATCCAGCTCTGGCCCGAATAGCTCGAACCCAGATCGACATCCTTGCTGAAGGGTATGATCGCCACCTGGACATCGCCCGGATTGTCGGAGGCGCTCTGGAGCATGGTGAGAAGATTGTGCGACGCGACCTTGAGGACGGCGATCTTGTCGCCCGAATTGGGATGCGAGCAATTGCTGTCGCTGTCATAGGGCTCGCACATCGAACCGGTATTATCCAGCACCAGGGAAACCCACAATTTCGTCTGGCCCCAGACCACCGTGGTGCTGGCGGTGACGGGGATGGTGGGCTCGACCCATTTGACGATCTGGGTAGGGACGGAATCCTTGACGCTGAGCGTCACCGAAGCGTTGGCGATGGTCATGGTCAGGCCGGTCGGCGTGCCGTAGCTCGGACCATAGCTGGGATCGTTATAGGTATAATTGGCGGCGAAATATTGCTGCGCCACTTGCAGCAGCGCCGTGCAGCCCGTGTCGGTGCTGTCGGCCGCGCAACTGGAAGGCTTGTTGTCGGTCTTGCCGATCGCCAGCGCGGCGGCGTCCAGCGCCTCGCCCATGCTCTGGCGCACCATCACGGCGCGCGCATAATCCAGGCCCGGTCCCGCGGCCAGCACCATCGGAATCAGCGAGATGCCGAAGATCATCGCGACATTGGCGTTTTTCGCCCGCGCGAAGGCGCGCAGCAACGCGCCAAAAGCGTTCAATCGCCCGACCATGCAAAGCTCCCACAGCGAAGGGCGCATTATCACGCGAAAATATGAAAGGGACGTTGCTTAAGCGGGAAACTGGTTAGCCGGACGTTAGCGAATTCCCAAAAGAACACAGCGATGTCGAAACAAGAGGGGAGCCGTAAACCAATCACGAAACATTTAACGCTCTGTTGAGCAAGAAAACAGCTTGTTCTTCACTCACGCATGGCGTCCCGGTAAAAGGAACCTCCGGGAGAGGCTTAACGTGACACTCGCAGAGCGTTTCGCGCATTTGCGCCACCGCGGTCGAAGCGGCTCGGCGGCGCTGGAATTCGCCTTTATCGCGCCGGTGTTTTTCGTCCTGATGATGGGCACGCTGGAATCGGGGGTCATCTTCTTCGCGCAGAACAACCTGACCGAAGCGGTGAACGACGCCGGCCGCCAAATCCGCACCGGCACCGCCCAGTCCACCGACCATACCAAGAATGCCGACGGCACCCCGACGCAGTTTGCGACCGAGGCCGACTGGTTCAAGCAGCAGATCTGCGACCAGGCCGGGATGCTGCTGCCCAACTGTTCCACCACTCTCCAGATCGATGTGGAATCAACCAGCAGTTTCGGGAATTTGACATTCCCCAGCCCTCTTCTGCCCGACGGCACCCTCAATCCCGCCGCCTCGGGCTACAATCCCGGCACCGCCTGCAATGTCGTGCTGGTGCGGGCCTATTATCCCTGGGCCGTGGCGACACCGATGTTGGCGTGGTTCATGGTCAACATGAAAATCGCCTCGTCCGGGTCCGGCGGATCGCCGTCCTACAAAGGCGCGCATCTGGTGACGGCGGCGATGGCCTTCCGCAATGAACCCTTTGTCTCAGGGGGCGGGGGATGCTGAAAAATCTTTTCCAGTTCGGCAAAAACCGTGACGGCCTGGCCGCGATCGAGTTTGCCTTTATCGCCCCGGTGATGGTGACGCTGTTCTTCGGCACCATCGAACTTGCCGACGCCCTGTCCTGCCGCACCGATGTCGGTTCGGTGGCGGACACCGCCGGCGACCTGGTCGCTCAGGAAAGCACCATCACCACCGCCGATCTCAGCAATGTTTACAATGCGGCAACTGCGATCCTCTATCCCTATTATCCCAATTTCAGCCAGACCAAGCCCACTATCCGCA
>DATATP010000262.1:0-23875 GCA_036268715.1 Rhizomicrobium sp.
CGCCGCGATGGCCGCGCCTGATGAAATGCCGACCGGAATCCCCTCCAGCCGCGCCGCCTTGCGCGCCGTCTCCAGCGCGGTCTCGTTTGAAATCGTGATGACCTCATCGATCACCTTGCGGTCCAGGATGGCGGGCACGAAGCCCGCACCGATGCCCTGGATCTTGTGCGGCCCGGGCTGGCCGCCGGACAGGACCGGGCTGTCCTCCGGCTCCAGCGCGATCATCTTCACACTCGGTTTGCGCGCCTTGAGCTCCTGGCCGACGCCGGTGATGGTGCCGCCTGTGCCGACGCCGGAGATGATGATGTCGACCTTTCCCTTTGTGTCATTCCAGATTTCCTCCGCCGTGGTGCGGCGGTGAATATCGGGATTGGCGGGATTCTCGAACTGCTGCGGCATCACCGCATCCGGCAACGACGCGACCAGTTCATGCGCGCGAGAGATGGCGCCTTTCATGCCCTTGGCGGCGTCGGTCAATTCGATCTGAGCCCCCAGGATCATCAGCATCTTGCGCCGCTCCAGCGACATGGAATCGGGCATCACCAGGATCAGCCGATAACCCTTTGCCGCGGCGACGAAAGCCAGCGCGATGCCGGTGTTGCCGCTGGTCGGCTCGACCAGGGTGGTCCGGCCCGGCACGATGATGCCTTGCTTTTCCAGCGCCTCGATCATCGACACGCCGATGCGGTCCTTGACCGAGGCGATCGGGTTGAAGAATTCCAGCTTGAGCAGGATGTCGGCCTTGACGCCCGCTTCTTTGGGCATGCGTTGCATCCGGACCAGAGGCGTGTCGCCGATGGTTTCGGTGATGGAATCGTAAATGCGGCCGCGGCCCGGTTTTCCTGCTTCCATCTTCTGCTCCTTTGGGACCGCCCAGCTCAAATAATGAAATCCGCGGCGGACCGGTCGCCCGCCGCCACGCCATGGTCGCGCGCCTGCTGGCACAAATCTTCGATCGACACCGAATCCAGCCGTGCCATCAACTCCTCCTGCAGGTTCTGCACAAAGGGGGCGACGATGCGCTGGCCCAGATCGGACCGCGCTTCCGCCTTTTCCTCATCGTCCTCGATGCTTTCGGCCACGCGCACCACGTCGCCCACCGAGATGCGGCGCCGTTCCCGTGCCAGGCGATAGCCGCCGCGCGGACCCCGCACACCTCGGAGGATTCCGGCGCGCACAAGCTGCTGCATCACCTGCTCCAGGTAACGCTGCGGCACACCCTGGCGTGCAGTGATCTCCTTGGCCTGCACCGGCTCGGGCCGCGCATTGAACGCGATATCGATGACAGCCTCCAGTGCCAGCAGGGTCTTGCGCGACAGCCTCAGCATCACGGCTTGCCTCTTTCCGCGGGCGCCATGCCCCCGGTCGAGCCGAAGCCGCCTGCCCCGCGCGCCGTCTCCGAGAGCGCCTCGGTTTCCACCAGTACGGCCTGTGCGTAGGGCGCGATCACCATCTGGGCGATCTTCATGCCACGGGCGATGTGGAACGGCGCCTCTCCATGATTGATGAGGATCGCCTTCACTTCGCCGCGGTAATCGCTGTCGATGGTACCCGGCGCGTTGAGACATGTGATGCCGTGTGTGAGCGCCAGCCCCGAGCGCGGCCGTATCTGCGCCTCCGCTCCGGGGGGCAACTCTAGGGCGATGCCGCACGGCACTGCCGTCCGGGCCCCGGGCGCCAATTGAATCTCCGTTTCGTTGGCTGCCAGGAGGTCCAGACCCGCTGAGCCGGGCGTCGCATAATGGGGCAAGGGCAAGTCCGCCGCATGCGGCAGTCGCTTGATCTTCACATTCATGCCGCGCGCCCCAAGGTTTGGGCGATGCGGGTGGCAAGCCGCGCGCCGACCTCCGTTTTGCTCATTTCGGGCCAGCTTTCCACCGGGTCCTTATCGACCGATGGGGCACTGATGATATGGATGCGGTTGCGGTTTCCCCCCATCACATCGCCTGACACATCGTTGGCGATGATCCAGTCCGCGCCTTTGGCGGCGCGTTTGGCGATGGCGTTCTCCACCACATGGTCCGTTTCCGCCGCGAAACCGATCAGGAGGCCGGGGCGCCGGCTGTGTCTGGCCAATGTCGCCAAGATATCGGGATTCTCCACCAGCCTGATCTCGGTTGCGGCATCGGCCTTTTTTATCTTGGTGTTAGCGATGATTTCCGGCCGCCAGTCGGCCACCGCCGCAGCCAACACGGCGACATCGGCGGGCAGCGCGGCTTCACAAGCGGCCAGCATCTCCTGCGCCGTTGTCACGGCGATCCGCTTCACCCCGGCGGGAGTCCCAAGCTCGACCGGCCCAGAGACGAGAATGGTTTCGGCGCCCGCCTGGGCCAGCGCCGCGGCAATGGCATAACCCTGACGGCCGGAGGACCGGTTGGCGAAGAAGCGCACCGGGTCGAACGGCTCATGTGTGGGGCCCGCCGTGACCAGGGCGCGCAGGCCCGACAGCGGGCCGGGAAGTGCAAGTGCCTTCTCGATGGCCGTGATAATCTCCAGCGGTTCGGCCATGCGCCCTGGTCCGAATTCGCCGCAAGCCATTTCGCCGTCATTGGGACCGACGAACAGCACGCCGTCGCGCGTCAGGGTCTCGACATTGCGCCTGGTGGAGGGGGCCTGCCACATCCGCACATTCATCGCGGGCGCCATCAATACCGGCTTGTCCGTCGCGATGAGGGCGGTGGAGGCGAGATCGTTTGCGAGGCCCGCTGCCATCTTGGCCATCAGGTCCGCGGTGGCAGGCGCCACCACCACCAGGTCGGCGCTGCGCGACAATTCGATATGCCCCATCTCGGCTTCGTCGGTGAGGCTGAACAAATCCTGGAAGATTTTTTCTCCCGTTAGCGCCGATACCGACAGCGGCGTAACGAATTTGGCTCCGGCGCTGGTGAGGATGGCGCGACTTTTCACGCCGCGCTCCGCAAGCCGGCGAATCAGTTCCAGGCTCTTATAAGCCGCAATGCCGCCGCCGATGATCAGAAGGACGCTTTTGCTGCGCATGAGGAAAACTACGTTTGTCGAATGGAGTATATAGCAAATTACGTCGGGTCATTGTAGTTCTGTGCAACCCTCGGAATCAAAGGCAAAATCGGGGGCAAGGGCGATGATCGCTGGAGACCCGAGTCGCGGACTTGCCCCGGGGCGAGTTCGGGCGGCTCTGGTTAAAGCGTGGCCCTACGCCGCCAGGAATATTGTGCATAGCGGATTAAGCGCCGGTTCATGTCGCTCTGCCATGCTTGCTGCATGGCAATGACCACCGACGATCTCTATCGTCTGGCTTCGGACCTCGCCCAAGAGCATGGCGCGAACGCTTCGGATTACGCCAGCCAGGCGGCGGTGGCGCTGGAGGCGGAAGGCTCACATGAGCGCGCCAAATTCTGGTTCCTGATGCTGGTGCTGTTGGCCGACATCAAGAGTGGGCGCATCGATCCCCAAGCCCATATCACGGTGCATTAGGGTCGCTACTCCCTCGCAATTCTGTTCTCCTTTGTCCTTGCGGGCTCATGCAGGCATCCAGGGCCAGGATTGCGGACGATCCCAATCGAAGCGGGAATGGGCTAACATGACTAATCCCAAGTCAGGACCGCCATGCCTCTCGATCCTTTGGTAAAAGCCTTTCTCGACCAGGCCGCGGCGATCCCTCGTCTCCAGCCCTGGGCTCTGCCGCCGGCGGCGGCGCGGCAGGCCTTTGCCGGCATGATGGGGCTGATCGGGGCGCGCGACGTGCCGGTCGGGCGGATCGAGAATTTCCTCATCCCCGGTCCTGGGGGCGATATCCGCGCCCGCAATTATGCGCCGGTCGCAGTGGGCAGCGATCCACAACCGACCCTGATCTATTTTCATGGCGGCGGCTTCGTGGTGGGCAGTCTCGACAGCCATGACGGCCTTTGCCGGTTGCTGGCGGCAGAGAGCGGCTTGCGCGTGGTCGCGGTCGATTACCGGCTGGCTCCCGAGCACAAATATCCTGCCGCAGTGGACGACGCGCTCGCCGCCACGGCCTGGATCGCCGCCAACGCCACCGCCCTGGGAGTGGATGCGGGCCGGCTCGCGGTGGGTGGGGATTCCGCGGGCGCCATGCTGGCGGCCATTGTCACCCAAGCGGTGAAAGAAAAGGGCGGCCCGAAGATCGCCTATCAGTTGCTGATGTTTCCCAATACGCAGATCGGCGGCGACACGCCTTCGCTCAACGAATATGCCCAAGGCTATTTCATGGAGCGCAAGACCATCGAATGGTTCTATTCCCAATATGTGCCGGCGGACGCCGACCGCAACGCACCCCGCTTGTCGCCACTACGATCCAAGGATTTCAGCGGCCTACCGCCCGCCTATGTGATGCTTGGCGGCTACGACCCGCTGCATGACGAAGGTCTCGCTTATGTGGAGAAATTGCGCGCCGCGGGTGTGAAGGTCACACTCGCCGATTATGCCGACATGGTGCACTGTTTCATTTATCTCCAGACGGTGCTGCCTCAGGCTCGCCAGGCGGTCGCGAGCGCCGCCCAAGCAGTGTACAGCGCGCTCGAGCAGGCATGAGCGTGCATTGTAAATTTATCCGTACGCGTTAATCCCGCTTAACAGGGCGGGGTCCGTTAAGGAATGTCCCCCCTTTTCCGGGGGTTGCGGAAGGGCCGCGGAATCGGTTCGCATAGCCCCGCTACGCATGAACGATCCAGATATTTGGCGGCTCGCCGCCCGGCTCATAAAGACCTACGAAGAGGGCGCCGAAATGGCGGCGGCGATGTATGCCGAAAAGGCGCTCGCGAAGAATGATTTCAGGACTTCCGCCAAATGGAACCGGATCGTCTTTGCGATCCAGCAACTCTCGTACCGCGCCACGCCCGCCAGCAAAGTGATGAATTAAAGCGGGTCCAGCAAAAGCGTGTAGCGTTGGTGCGCATCCATCGTTTCGTTGGGCTATCAACTCCATCCGGAACCGCGACAAAATGCTCTCGTGTCGTGGGTTCGAAGTTCGCGACATCCCCGGTATCAAAAATCATCCGAATTCGGAATCGGGACATCAGCGCGGAATCAGCTTTCCCGGATTGAGGACGCCCTTGGGATCGAGCGCATGCTTGACGGCGCGCAACATGGCGATGCCGGGGGCGCCCTTCTCCCGTTCCATCCATGCAAGATGATCTTCGCCCACGCCATGATGATGGCTGATCGTACCGCCCGCCGCCAGCAGGGCATCGGAAGCGGCACGCTTGATCGCACGCCATTGTTCGATTTCCGCGTCAAGCTTGCGGGGAAACAGGAACGTGAAATAGAGGCTGGCGCCATCGGCATAAGCATGGCTGATGTGACACAGCACGATGCCTTGCGCGTCTTCGCGGGGAGCATTGCAGCGCATGGCAGCATCCAGTGCAGCGCGGACGGCGGCATATAGGGCCGGAAGTTTCGACCAGCTCGCTGCCGTTTCCAGCGTGTCGATCCCCGCCCCTTGATCCAACAGGGGATCACGCAAATATGGGGTCAGATAACGCTGTTCGCGCCAGCGCCGGCCGGGCGCTTCGCCCAGCGCCAACGCACCGAGCCGCCGCGCCAGGGCGCCGAAGCGCCCGCGCGCCCGCGACACTTCGCGGTCGCTGCCTGCAAATCCGGCGATCAGGCCGGCGACATTGTCGTCGAAACTGTGCAGGTCCAGCCACGCCTGCTCCAGCCGCGCCCTCCAATCGCGTTGCCGGCTGGGAGCGATGAAGCGGTCTGCAAATTGCGTCTCGGCCGCATCCGACAAGCGCAACATTGTGTGGGGAATGCCTTCACGCACCGCCTCGCGGATGGCGGCGATACCGGCGGCGAAATCCCGGAATAGCCAGCCGCGATACTCTTCGCGCTCCGGCAGATTGTGGATGCGCACCCGCGCTTGGGTGACGACGCCCAAAACACCTTCCGATCCCAGCATCAGCCGAATCATGTCGGGTCCCGCAGCCGAGGCAGGAGCTTCGTTTCCAGTAAATATGCCCTGGGGTGTCGCCACGCGCACACCAGCAAGCCAGTCTGTGGCGCGGCCATAGCGGCCGCCCTCCTGGCCGGATCCATGATGGGCGATCCAGCCGCCCAGGGTGGAGAATTCGAAGGATTGCGGACGATGGCCCAGTATCGCGCCTTTGACGGCAAGCTCGCGCTCCAGCTCGGGACCGGTGATGCCCGCTTCGGCGCTGGCGGTGCCTGACACAAGATCGATCTCGGTCACATGATCCATCATGCTGAGGTCGAGCGAAACCACACTGGAAAAATCACCCCGGCTGGCGCTCACGCCCCCGACCACGCTGGTGCCGCCGCCATAAGGCACCACCGCGACTTCGCGCTCCACGGCCAGGCGCAGCACTGCCAGCACATCGTCTTCATTGCGCGGATAGAGCACTGCATCCGGCGGGGCGAACTCACCTGCACGCAGACGCAACAGGTCGTGATACGAACGGCCCAGAGCGTGAAATGCGCGCTCATATTTATCCTGCCGCACCTGGTCTGCGCCAAGAATGGCGGTGAATGACGCCAGCGATGGCCCCGCGAGGCGCGGCTCCGGGAGAGTAATATCCTCAAGCGTGCGTGGCGGCGTCGCCAGCAAGGTGGGCATGGCGAATGCCCTCGCCAGCCAACGCCATACCTCATCCCGTGCGGCGAGTGGATCGGGCCGATCGATCCAGCCCCAGCCATTCCATCGGATCTGTGTGCGGTCGATGCTCATCGTCATGGCCTGCTGGAAAAGTTGAGATTTAGTGTCCCGGTCCTGAGACTCGCCAGATGCCTATATAGATCATGCGAATGTCGAATCGGCCCACGAGGTCAGACGCGCAGATTGATTGCATTGTGCAGAATTTCGAAAGTGGCGGGCAGCACGCCGGCGCTTTCGCCGTCCGTTTCGACCGGCACCGGCCCCGACGTGTCGAGGGTCGGTGCCGCGGTCAGCCGGGTTGAGCGCAACATCCGCACCCCGGGATTGTCAAGATGCGTGCCGCTATGGACAGCCCTCAACTCTCTAAGGAGTTTTCCCTTGTGATTGCCGCCAACAATGACGAGGTCGAAACGCCCGTCGCTTGGCACGGCATGGGGCGCCACCTTCATGCCGCCGCCGAAATACTGCCCATTGGCGACCGCCACGGTGGAGATGCCGGCTATTTCGTCATACCCCCCATCGGCCATCAGCCGCACCCGGCATTCCCGCCAGCCCAGAAGCGCAATGGCGCTATGAAGTCCAAAGGCGAAGCTACCGCCAAAAAATTTGGCGATGCGGGCGCGGTTTACCCGGCGCGCGACGCTGCCGGAAATGCCGAACGAGGCGACATTGATGAAATAGCGCACCAGCGGCGCGCCTTCCGGGGTCAGGCAGGAGACCCGGCCAATATCGGCCTTGCGGATGCGCGCCTGTCTGAGATGGGCGACGCCCGCTTCCCAGCCCGGCTCGATGCCGAAGGTCCTGCGGAAATCCCCCGCCGTGCCGGTCGTGACGAAACTGAACACCGCATCCGGCGAAACGGGGGCGCCCCGCTCGAAAAAGCCGTTGATCGCTTCGTTGATAGTACCGTCTCCGCCCACCGTGATAATGTCGAGATGACCCTCTCGAAGGGCATCGCGCACCAGTCGCGCAGTCTGGCCCGGACCGCCGGTTGTGACGACCGACATCAGCGGGAAGATAGCCTCCAACTCATCCTCGATCTCCGGCCAGACGCGGCGGGTGCGGCCGTTTCCGGCACGGGGATTGACGATCACGAAGGCGGTCATGGAATGGTCCGGTAAAGCGGATCGAGATTCGCGATCTGCTGTTGTTTCTGCGTTTGGGTCCATCCCAGCGCGGCGGCCATGATAGAGGCCGCAGCCTCCAGCACGGAAGCATCGGGCCGTCCGAACTGGCCGAGCGCGGTGCGTCGCATCACTGTGTCTTCCAGAGTCAGGGCCATCTCGTCCTGCACGGCATGGGAGATTTGCACCAGCGTATCGCCACTGGGACCGAGTGGTGCCAGTTGCGAGACTTTGGCGCCTTTGAGCACCGCCGGCAGCCGGGCCCCAAACATATGGGCGAGATGGCGGATCGAGGCGATGCCCGGCCAGGTCTTTTCCAATCCCGTCACCATAGGCTCGAAACGATCGAAGCGTCCGCCGGGCAACGCCGTCGTGGCGGTGGCACAGGACGGAGCCTTTCGTCCGAGTTTCTTCACCAGAGCATCGGTAATCCTTTCCGCCAGGGCGCGGGAGGTCGTCCACTTGCCGCCCAGCGCCGAGAACAGGCCGTCTAGCCCTTCGCCGGCATGATCGACCAGTTCGGAACGGCGGCTGACCGTGTAGGAATTTTTCGAGCCGTCGGCCACAAGGGGCCGCAGACCGGCATAAAAGAATTCGATCCGGTCACGGGATTGCCGCGCCGCGGGCAAATGCCGGTTGATGGTGGCAAGAAACCCCTGGATGTCGGCCTCACTGACGCCGAGCCGCTCCGGATCGCCGCTGAAGGCGGTGTCGGTCGTACCCAAAAGCGTATGGCCGCGCCAGGGAAGCACGAAGAAATGGCCGCCGCTTTCGGAGATCTCTTGCGCCTCGATGGTGAGCGCCGATCTGCTGATTTCCGGCACCAGCAGATGGATTCCTTTCGAGCGGATCAGCTTGTGCGCCGCCGCCCGGCCCGTCGCTTGTTCCAGGAACAAATCGGCCCAAGGTCCCGCTGCCAGAACCACGCTGCGGGCGCGGATGTCGAAACGCGCGCCGGTCATCCGGTCGTCCACGATACAGCCTTCGATTTTGCCGCTTCGGAGCAACAGGCTTTTCGCAGCGACATGGTTGGCAATCGCCGCGCCATGCGCGTCGGCATCGATCAGGCATTCCAGGACGATGCGTTCCGGGCTGTACATCTGAGCGTCGTGATATTCGAAGGCGCCGGCGAAGCCGGGTGCCTCCAGCACCGGCTCGCGCGCCAGGGCCGCGACGCGCCCAAGCCGGCGATGGCCGGGCATTTGTTGCGCTGGATCGTCCAACCTGTTGCGATCGAAGGAAAGAAGGTCATACAGCGCCAGCCCGGTCGCCAGCTTGAGGCGTTCGCCACTTCGGGTCAGCGGCAGCAGGAAAGGCAACGGCCGCAACAGATGCGGCGCGATGGCCTGCAAGTTGCGCCGCTCGCGCAGGGATTCGCGCACCAGCTTGAATTCCAGATTGCGCAGATAGCGCAACCCCCCATGCGCGAGCTTGGAATTGTGCGCGCTTGTCGCGGCAGCGAAATCCCGCGCTTCGATCAGCGCCACCGACAGGCCGCGCAACGCCGCATCACGCGCCGTGAACGCCCCGGTTGCGCCCCCGCCGACGATCAGCACATCGAATATTTCGGAGGAAAGCCGGCTCAGCGCGCGCTGCATGCGGCCAGCATCAGCGGCGCGGCAGGCTTGTCAAGAATGGACGGAGCAGGTTGGCCTACTTGATCTTGCCTTCCTTGAAGGTGACATGCTTGCGCAGCACCGGATCGTATTTCTTGATCGAGAATTTCTCGGTCATGGTGCGGGTGTTCTTCTTGGTGACATAGAAAAAGCCGGTGCCGCCCTCACTGTTGAGGCGGATCTTGGCAGTGGTCGGCTTCGCCATGGGGAACTCCGGAAGAAAGCAGATCGAGGGCCGCCAGATGCGCGATCCGCCCCCGTCCTGTCAAGCGCCGCCCCGCAAAGATGCCAGATTTCAGCGTTTTTTCGCTCGGAAGCGGGGTTTGCTGGCGCTGTTCTCCGTCCGCACCGGCCGGTCCTTCGCGCCGGGGCGACGCACCGCGCCGCCTTCAGCCAGTTCGAATCTGAGCCCGCCGGTCACCGGGGCGGCTTCCATCAGCTTCACCGTCAGGGGATCGCCCATGCGGAAGCTGACATGGGTGCGCTCGCCGGTCAGCGTCTGCCGCCGCTCGTCATGGCGGAAATAATCCGCGCCCAGCGCGCGGATCGGGAGCAGGCCCTCCGCGCCCGACTCCGCCAGCCGTACGAACAAGCCGAAACGGGTGACGCCGGTGACGCGCGCCTCGAAGGCCGCCCCCACGCGGTCCTGCATATAGGCGGCGACATAACGGTCTGTGGAATCGCGTTCCGCCGCCATCGCGCGGCGCTCGGTCATGGAGATGTGCTCGGCGATCTGGGGCAGGGCGGCAATCTCGCGCTCGGTCGAGCCGTCCTCGCCCAGCCGGAAGGCGTGGATCAGCGCGCGATGCACGATCAGGTCGGCATAGCGGCGGATCGGCGAGGTGAAGTGAGCGTATTTCGCAAGGTTGAGCCCGAAATGACCGATATTGGCTGGATCGTATATCGCCTGCGCCTGGCTGCGCAGCACGACATCGTTCAAGACCTTCTCGTGCGGCGTTCCCTTGGCACCGGCGAGGATGCGGTTGAACACGCCCGGCTGGATCACCTGGCCCTTGGCGAAGTTTATGTTCAGGGTGCGGAGGAAATCGGAAAAGGCGAACAGCTTCTCCTTTGAAGGATGGTCGTGGATGCGATAGATCAGCGGCGTCCTCGCCTTCTCCAGCGCTTCGGCGGCGGCGACATTGGCCAGCACCATGAACTCTTCGATCAATTTCATCGATTCCAGCCGCTCGCGATAGGCGATGGAGGCGACATGGCCATCGGCACCGAGAATTATGCGGCGCTCCGGTAGGTCGAGATCGAGTGGATCGCGCTTGCCGCGCGCGATGATCATCGTCCGATAAGCCGCCCATAGCTGGGATAGGGTCTGCCGCGCGTCCGGCGGGATGGTTGCATCCGGGTTGCCGTCGAACGCGGCCTGCGCCTGGCTGTAGGTGAGTCGCGCCGCCGAGCGCATCACGGCGCGCAGGAAACGCTGCGATTGCTTGCGGCCGGACTTGTCGAATACCATCCGCACCGCCAGGCAGGGCCGGTCCACGTCTTCCTTCAGGGAGCACAGATCGGCCGACAATTCCTCCGGCAGCATCGGCACGACACGGTCGGGGAAATAGCAGGAATTGCCGCGGCTGAACGCTTCGCGGTCCAGCGCGGAGCCCGGTGTCACATAATGGGCGACATCGGCGATGGCGACCAGCACGATATGCCCGCCGGGATTGCCCGGATCGTCGTCGGACCCCGCCCACACCGCATCGTCATGATCGCGCGCATCGGCGGGATCGATAGTCAGGAGAGGAACGGTGCGAAGGTCTGTTCGAACAAAACCAGCGCCTCCGCCGCGCGCATCAGCGGTATCAGAGATCGGCCGCGCCGACTTCGCCTGTTCGATTACCGGCTTCGGAAATTCGGTTGGAATGCCATGGTCGTGGATGGCGATCAGGCTGATGGTACGCGGGCTTTCCATGCTGCCGATGCGCTCAACGACCTTGACCCGCGCAAAGCCGGCGATGCGGCCAGTCTGGGGCTCCGCGGCCACCAGTTCGCCGGCCTTTGCGCCCGCGAGATCATCGATGGCATATTCGGTGCGCGCCTTTCGGTCGACCGGCTCGAGGCGGAAGCTATTGCCGTGCGCACGCACGACGCCCAGGATGCGCGAAGGCGCCTCGCTCTCCAGGCGGCGGATGATGCGCGCCTCATAATTGTCACCATGCTTTTCCAACTGGGCCAACAGCCGCGCGCCCGCCCCCGGGGCGCTGCCATCCTTGGGCGGCATCACATAGATGGGCGGCGGCTCTTCATCTGCATTCCAGTCGACCGGACGCGCGAGCAGTTCGCCGTCCGCATCCACCCCGGTCACTTCGATCAGGCCGGTCTTCGGCAATTCGCCGCGCCGCGTCAGGCCGCGTTTCTTATGGCCCTCGATAGCGCCCTCGGCTTCGAGTTCCTTCAGCACACGTTTCAAGGTGATGCGGTCTGAGCCTTTAAGGCCCAGACTCTTCGCCAAATCGCGCTTGGTGGCGCCTGGGTTTTGCGACAGCAGTTCGAGCACGCGCGCCTTGTCAGGGGCGGGCGTGTATTTTGAGGTTTTCGTCTTGTTCAATTTCTATTCGCTTGCCAGCGCCGGGGCCTTGGGTTTCGCCTTGGCCGCCTTTTTCTTGGGCGCCGCTTTCTTGGTTTTGGTTGTTATTGGTTTTTTGGCGGCGGCTTTTTCCGCGCCGTTGGTTTTTTCAGTCTTCGCCTTTGCAGGCTTCGCAGTCTTTTCCTTTGTCTTTTTCGCGGCGCGGGCCGGTTTCTTCTTCTTGCCGCCCTTCGCTGCGCGCTCCGCGATCAGCGCCAGCGCCTGCTCCATGGTCACGGCTTGCGGATCGCTGTCTTCCGGAATGGTCGCATTGGTTTCGCCGTCGCTGACATAAGGGCCGTAGCGACCTTTCAGCACCTTGACCGGTTTGCCGGCGGCGTCCGCGCCTAACTCCTTGAGTGTCTGTGCCCCGCGCCGCCCGCCGCCCTTTGCCTTCCTTTCCGCGAGCAAGGTGACGGCATGGTTGAGGCCGATGGTGAACACATCGTCCGGCGACTCCAGCGAAGCATACACGCCGGCATGCGCGACATATGGGCCGAAGCGGCCGAAATTGGCAGTGACCGGCTTATGGTCGTCGGGATGCGGCCCCACCTCGCGCGGCAGCGACAACAGTCTCACCGCCAGTTCGAGATCGACATCGCTCTTGTCGGTGCCCTTGGGGATGCCGGCGCGCTTGGGCTTGTCGCCTTCGCCGAGCTGCACATAGGGTCCGAAGCGGCCCGCCCGCAAGGTCACCTTTTCCTCCGTACCCGGAAAGATGCCCAGCTCCACCGGGCCGGCATCGCCTTCGCCCGGCTTGGCGCCGATCGGCTTGGTGAATTTGCAGTCCGGATAGTTGGTGCAGCCGACAAAGGCGCCGAACCGTCCCAGTTTCAGATTCAGCCGCCCGTCGTCACAGGCGGGGCATTTGCGCGGATCGACCCCGTCCTCGCCTTTCGGGAAGATGTGCGGTCCCAGTTCATGATCGAGTTCGTCGATCACCTGGCTGATCTTCAGATCCTTGGTCTCGCCGACCGCGGCGGAGAAATCGCGCCAGAAATCGCGCAGCAACTGCTTCCAGTTGAGATCGCCGGCCGATACTTCGTCCAGCTTCTCCTCTAGGTCGGCGGTGAAGTCATAGGCGACATAACGTTTGAAAAAGCTGGCCAGGAAGGTGGTGACCAACCGTCCCTTGTCCTCGGGAAGAAAGCGGCTTCGGTCCATCCTCACATAGGCGCGGTCGCGCAAGGTGGAAAGGATGGAGGCATAGGTCGAAGGCCGGCCGATGCCCAGTTCTTCCAGCTTGCGCACCAGGCTGGCTTCGGAATAGCGCGGCGGCGGCTCGGTGAAATGCTGCTCGGGCGTGATCTTCTCAACTTCGGTCGCATCGCCTACTGCGACCTTGGGCAGGCGGGTGCCATCCTCGTCGGACTCGTCATCCCGACCTTCCTGATAGAGCGTCAGGAAGCCGTCGAACAGGGTGACGGTGCCGGTGGCGCGAAGCGTGATTGTCTTGTCCGCCGATACGACATCGATGGTGGTGCGCTCCTGCTCGGCCGATTCCATCTGACTGGCAAGGGCACGCTTCCAGACCAGCTCATAGAGCCGCGTCTCGTCGGCGGAAAGATGTTTCGCCATTTCCTCGGGCGTGCGCGCAAAGCTGGTGGGACGCACCGCCTCATGGGCTTCCTGGGCGTTCTTCGCCTTGCTGACATAGACACGCTGCGCCGACGGCACATAGCGGGACCCGTATTTCCTTTCGATGACCGTGCGCGCTTCGCCCACCGCTTCCGGGGCCATGGTGACGCCGTCGGTCCGCATATAGGTGATGAGGCCGACTGTCTCCCCGCCGATATCCTCGCCTTCATAAAGACTCTGCGCCACCTGCATGGTGCGCTTGGCGGAAAAGCCCAGCTTACGCGCGGCTTCCTGCTGCAAGGTCGAAGTGATGAAAGGTGGGGAGGGGTTGCGTTTGACGGGTTTGCTTTCGACGCTACCCACGGCGAATTCGCTCGCCCGGATCGCGTCGACGGCTCGACCGGCATCGGATTGGGCCGCCAGGGAGAGTTTGTCCAGCTTCTTGCCGTCCAGATGGGTGAGCCGGGCCGTGAAGTTACCGGCCTGCGCGGCCAAGTCGGTGTCGATGCTCCAATATTCCTGCGACCGGAAGGCTTCGATCTCGGCCTCGCGGTCGACGATCAGGCGCAGCGCCACCGATTGCACCCGCCCCGCCGAGCGGGCTCCTGGCAGCTTGCGCCAGAGCACCGGCGAAAGCGTGAAGCCGACCAGATAGTCCAATGCCCGGCGCGCCAGATAGGCGTCTACCAACTCCCCGTTGATTTCGCGGGGATGCTGGATGGCCTCCAAAATCGCGGATTTGGTGATGGCGTTAAACACCACCCGTTCGACCGGCATCTTGCCCAGCACATGCTTCTGCCGCAGCACTTCCAGGATGTGCCAGGAAATCGCCTCGCCTTCCCGGTCGGGGTCGGTGGCAAGGATCAGCTTGTCGGCGCCTTTCACGGCGCTGGCGATGTCCTTGATCTTGCCTTCGGCCTTGGCATCGACCTCCCATACCATCGAGAAGTCGTCATCCGGTTTCACCGAACCGTCCTTGGACGGCAGGTCGCGGATATGGCCGAAGCTGGCCAGTACCTTATAGCCGGACCCCAGATACTTGTTGATGGTCTTGGCTTTGGCGGGGGATTCGACGACGAGGACGTTCATGCGGAGGATGGCCTGCTCACGGGCTATTTGGGGTGGTTGCGCGGTCCTGCAAGACCGGAACCGTGGGGAGTCTGCCTTTTGCGGGGATGGCGGCCGGACACTGATGGAAGCCTCTGTCGCCTGTCAACCGCCGCATTGATGGCCTTGTAAGTACTTTAGGTTGTATTTTCTCGAAAAAATGACCAAACGACATAACTCTGGGTTGAATATGGCCGATATCCGGGTATGGTAAACGCGAAATTCGTTGCGATCTCTTGATGCCTGCCGCGCAGCCCAAGCCCCGTTTCGAGCCAGTTCGGGCTCCTTCCTCCTCAATCTCTCCAGCAGAAAGCGCGCGTTATACCGGTGACCTGCTCGAATCGCTGCGAAAAATGGCAGTCGTGCAGGGGCACAACCTGCTCGCGCATCTGCTGGAGCTGGCCCGGTTCGAGGCCATCACCTTGGTCAAGGATGAAACGAAGCGCTGATCCCCCTCAGCTTCGGTTGCCCACAGGGATGACCGTCCGGCCATAGCTGGCATTGGTGACGATGGCGAAGCTGCCATACATCGCCAGCCCGCCGCATACTAGGCCGACCCAGCCGCCCCATTGATGCAACATCGCATCCCCCCGCATCGCGCCGAAGCCGAGCAGAAAGAACGCGATCCATAAAGTCAGGAAGATCAGGAACAGCAGCCGGCTGAGCACAAAGGTGCTGATCCACAGGCCGAAGGTGAACACACCCCACAATATCAGGGCCGCCCCAATCGCAGTGCCGGCATCCTTGAGGTCCAGCAGGTGATTGCCGCCGAACAGCAGCAGCAGGGCAAACCACCACCAGAACGCGCCGTAGGACAGGAACGCGGTGGTGCCGAACGTATTGCCCAGCCGGAATTCCATCATGCCGGCGATCATCTGGGCGGTGCCACCAAATGCGATCGCCAGCGGGATCACCACCGGCTCGCCGCCCGCGGGCAGCAGCCCAGCATTTACCGCGCTGAGCAACACCGTCGTTACTCCGAAACCCATCAAGCCAAGCGCCGCCGGATTGGCGGGCGTCCCATCTGCCATTATTGCCTCCCAGGCTGTTTTTTATTCCAGACGAGCCTCAGCTTAACCTGCCCGCGGCCCTTACGACCAGCAGACCCGGCCGCCGGGCTGACGGATGCAGCGCCCAGCCAGTTCAAGCTCCAGGATCACGGTCAGTATTGCTGCGGCCGGCGCGCCCGTCTGGCGGATCAGCTCGTCGATCGCGACCGGGGCGGCGCTCAGCGCCTCTTCAACTGCGGCGCGTATTCCGTCGGCTTGGGTCTCCCATTCCTCGGCCAAGGGCGGTGAAACCGGCACGGCGGGTTCGCGGAAATCCCCGCCCAGCATGGGCGAAAGCACCGCCATTACATCCTCGGCACCTTCGGTCAGGGTGGCACCTTCGCGGATCAGGCGGTTGCAGCCTTTCGCGCGGGGGTCGAGCGGCGAGCCGGGCACCGCGAAAATCTCGCGGCCCTGTTCCAAGGCATAATTGGCCGTGATGAGCGAGCCGGAGCGCTCCGCCGCCTCCACCACCACCACGCCGCGGGCCAGGCCGGAAATCAGCCGGTTGCGGCGTGGAAAATGCCGCGCCTGGGGCGCTTCGCCGAGACGCATCTCGGAAACGACCGCGCCACACTCGCGGATGGCGTTGTAGAGGGCCTCATTCTCCGGCGGGTAGATCACGTCCACCCCGCCAGCCAACACCGCCACCGTGCCGCTGGGGAGCGCCGCCTCATGCGCCGAGGAGTCGATGCCGCGCGCCATGCCGGACACGATGACCAATCCGGCGTCCCCCAGATCGCGCGCCAATTGCTGTGCGAATTTGCGTCCCAGGGCGGAGGCGTTGCGCGCGCCGACGATGGCCACCATCTCCTTGCGCAGCAGGTGAGGATGGCCCAGCACTGCGATCAGCGGCGGGACCGGATCGAGCGCCGCCAGGCCTTGCGGAAATTCGGCCTCGCAGGACGCGATGATGCGCCCGCCCAGCTTCGCCAGTGCATCCAGCTCACGCGCCACCTCGCTTTCCGGCGGAAGCACAAAATCCTTTTTACCGCCACGCCTGGCAAGGCGCGGGATTTCTGCCAGTGCTGTGCTCGCCGAGCCGAAGCGCGCAATCAGGTTTTGGAAGGTGACCGGCCCGACATTTTCGGTGCGCGTAAGCCGCAGCCAGGCGCGGCGTTCGCCATCGCTAAGGTTTTGCGCCACCGGTCACTTCGCCCTTCTGTCCGATACGCGGTTCTTCGCCGCGGATAAGCCGGCGGATGTTTTCCCGGTGCATGAACCAGATCAGCGCCGCCAGAAGCAACGCCAGCGCAGCGTAACCGTCGCGGTGAAACACCAGAAACCAGGCGGGCGCCAGCGCGATGGCGATCAGCGCCGACAAGGAGGAAATCCTCCATACCAGCGCCGCCAAGCCCCACATCGCAGCGGTCAACAGACCCACCGGCCAATAAAGCGCCAGCGAGACACCAAGAAAGGTCGCGACGCCCTTGCCGCCTTTGAATTTGAGCCAGATGGGAAACAGGTGCCCCAGCACGGCGCCGAACGCCGCCAACATTGCCGGCTCTTCTGCCGCGAAACAGCGGCGCGCGATCAACACCGCCGCCGCGCCCTTGGCGCCGTCGCACAACAAGGTCGCCGCCGCCGCCCATTTCTTGCCGGTACGCAGCACATTGGTCGCGCCGATATTGCCCGAGCCGATCTTGCGGATGTCGCCGCCGCCGGAAAACAAAGTGAATAGCAGACCGAAGGGGATCGAGCCCAGCAGATAGCCGAGCAGCAGCGCAAGGCTGATCACGCCCAAATGTGAATCGGTGCCAATGCCGGACATGAATACGAAGATGGCAGGATTTTTTATTCTTGTCATGGCCACGCCCGGCCCGGCTGTCCACCGTCGGAAAGATGGATGGCCGGCTCTGGGGCCGGCCATGACATGAGAGATTACCGATCCCTATCGAACACACACTCCCCGCCGACGAAGGTTCGCTGTGCCCGGCCCTGGAATTTGCGGCCGTCGAAGGCGGTGTTGCGGGCGCGGGAATGGAGCTTCTCCGCATCCACTACGAAGGGCTCATCCGGATCGATCAGCACAAGATCGGCAGGGGCGCCCTTGGCGAGGCTGCCGCCCGGCAGGCCCAGCAGCTTCGCCGGCGCCGCGGTCATCGCCCCCAGTACATGGGCCAGCGAGGCGCGGCCTTCATGCACCATTTGCAATGCGGCGGGCAGCAACGATTCCAATCCCACGGTGCCGAACGCGGAGGAGGCAAAGGGCTGGCGTTTGGTGTCGGCACCCTGCGGTTCATGGCTGGAGACGATCAGATCGATCGCGCCCGAGGCCACGCCTTCCACCATCGCGCTGCGGTCCGCTTCGCTGCGCAGCGGCGGGCGCACCTTGCGGAAGGTGTAATAGGCGCCGACATCTAGTTCGTTCAGTACCAGATGATGGGCGGCGACGCCGCAGGTCACAGGCAGGCCCCGCGCTTTGGCGGCCGCGATGGCATCCAGCGAAGCGGCACAGGAAATCTGCCCCAAATGATAGCGCGCACCGGTCATCTCCACGAGCCTGATGTCGCGCTCCACCATCATGGTCTCGGCCAGGGCTGGCGCGGCAGGAAGGCCCAGCCTGGTGGCGAATTCGCCTTCGGTGACGGATGTGTCCCGGGTCAGTTCGGGATCTTCGGCATGGCCGACCACCAGCGCATCGAAGGTCGCGGCATAGGACAGCGCGCGGCGCATCACCCGCGCATTGGCGACTGCGCGGTCGCCATCGGTAAAGGCCACCGCGCCGGCTTCGTGCAAAAGACCGATCTCGGTCATCACGTCGCCCGCCAGCTTGCGGGTGAGCGCGGCCATCGGCGCCACACGCACCTTTGCCGTGGCGGCGGCGCGGCGCAGGATGAAATCGACCAGCGAGGGCTCGTCGATGACGGGATCGGTGTTGGGCATCACGATCATGGTGGTGACGCCGCCCGCCGCAGCCGCCGCGCTGGCCGATTCCAAGGTCTCGCGATGCTCGCTGCCGGGTTCGCCGGTGAAGACACGCGCGTCGATCAGGCCCGGCGCCAGCACCAGGCCGTGGCAATTAATCACTTCGGGATCGGAAGGCTCGGCATCGTTAAAGAGGCGCGGACCAATATCGGCTATCCGACCGTTCTCCACCAGAAGTCCGCCCTTCACGTCCAGCCCCGACGCCGGATCGATCAGCCTTGCATTGCGGAAGGCGATGCGGCGATTCATGTCATGCCTCTTGCGAGGGCATCCAGCACCGCCATGCGAATGGCGACGCCCATCTCCACCTGTTCGGAGATCAGGCTTACCTCCGCGTCGTCGGCGATGTCGGAGGCGATCTCCACGCCCCGATTCATCGGCCCGGGATGCATGACCAGCGCGCGCGGCTTGGCATAAGCGAGTTTGGTCCGGTCCAGTCCCCAGAAACGGAAATATTCCCGCGCCGAGGGCACGAAGGCGCCCCCCATGCGCTCCAGTTGCAGCCGCAGCATCATCACAATGTCGGCGCCGGCAAGGCCCTCCCGCATATCGGTGAAAATCTCCACCCCCCAGCGCTCCGCCTCGGCGGGCAGCAGGGTGCGCGGCGCGACCAGCCGCACCCGCGCCCCCATCATCGACAGCAGGCGCAAATTCGAGCGCGCAACCCGCGAATGCAGGATGTCGCCGCAGATCGCCACGATAAGATTTTCGAACCCGCCGCGCCGCCTGCGGATCGTCAGCGCATCCAGCAGCGCCTGGGTGGGATGCTCATGCGCCCCGTCGCCCGCATTGATGACGCTGCAATCCAACTTGCGCGACAGAAGCTCGGCGGCGCCCGCATCCTGATGGCGCACGACCAGGATGTCGGGGCGCATCGCGTTGAGGGTGGAGGCGGTATCGATCAGGGTCTCGCCCTTCGAGACCGAGGAGTTCTTCACCGCCATGTTGAGCGTGTCGGCGCCCAGCCGCTTTGCCGCCAATTCGAAGGAGGATTGGGTGCGGGTCGATGCCTCGAAGAACAGGTTGATAAGGGTGCGACCCTTCAGCAGCGCGGTCTTCTTGTCGGCGGCGCGGCTCTGTTCGACATAGGTTTCGGCCAAGTCGAGCAGGCTGGTGACTTCCGGCGGCGACAGTCCTTCGATCCCCAGCAGATGGCCGGATTTGAGGATCGGGGCGGTGAGCGCAGATGTCATTAAAGGGGGGCTTATAGAGGGGGCGGCGTGCCTAGGCAACTGCTCCGCGGTCTTTTTGCGTCCGGGCGGCGTCGCGCGTGCTCACGTGCTATACGCACGCTCCGCGCGACGCTCCTGGCCCGCCCACAAAAAATCCTCGCGGGTATAGGCGGACTGAGGTTAGGGATTGAGGCTTGCATTTCGCCCTTGTTTTAGTGCTTCTCCAGCCAATCACCGCGCCGCCTTATCCTCCGTGATGCTTCTGCCGTTGCTGATGCAGGCGGACTGGGTGATGCCGGCCCGGTTTTCCTGGGCGGGCAGGGGGCACACTTCATAAGTCCCGCTGATGCGGGTGTTCATGCTGCCGCTTTTGGTCTCCCAATAAAGCCAGTTCTGCATCACGTCGGGCGCGATGTCCGCATCGGAGCCGGGAGGAGCCACGATGAGAATGCGGCCGCCATCCTCCTTGTCGAGGGTCACGCCCACTTGCGGCGTCAGTCCCAGGCTGCCCTTGACCATGCCGCATTTGCCGGTCAGCGCCGGGCTGCGCCTGCAGGTCATGGGAGCGGCGAGCGCCAGGCCCGGAAACAACAGGAACGAGAGGACCAATACGCGGACATTCATTCTACCACTCCACACGCTTCCTCAGGTGACGCCATAGTTGGAATTAAGCCTCAGTTTTTTTCTTCCGCAAAGAATAATCGGGCTGGGCCATGACACGCGGTTAACGCGCCATCTCCTCCAAACTCCGTCCCGCCGGCTCCGGCAGGAACAGGATCGCAACCAATGTAATCGGTATGGCCGCCAGCATAACCTGGATCGCCGGGCCGTGAGCGCCGAATACATCGTACAACCGCCCCTCCAGCGCCAGCGAAAGCGCCCCCAAGCTGATCTCCACCACATAGCGCAGCCCCGATACGGTGGCGCGGTAGGTCGTCGGCACGATCTCCAGGGCGAAGCCCGCCAGCAACGCGTCGCCGGAGAAGAAGCCGAAGAAGGCCAGCAGCCACAAGAACGGCATCCAGATCGTGGGTGCGCCGCTATAGAAGAAGTAGAACGCCACTCCCGCCAATGCCACGATGGCGAAGGCCACCGGCTTGCGGCCGATGCGGTCGCTGAGCTTGCCCGACAAAATGGCGAGGCCGATGCTGACGAGCCCGCAGGCGATCATCATCGCGCTCGCCTGCCAGGGCGCAAAGCGATAGACCGATTGCAGATATTTCGATCCCAGCACGGTGGCGGGCGATATCGCGAACCCGAAAGCGCCCGCCGCCACGACGACCGTGAAGATCCGCGCGGGGTATTGCGTCGTCAGCTCGCCCAGCATCTTGACCGTGGTGGTGAATTTGGAGGCGGCCTGCATCGCGCCTTCGCGCGCGGTGAAGCGCGTCGTCTCCGGCAGGCGGCGGCGGAGATAGGCCACGAAGAAAAGCGGTATCGCCCCCACGGCATAGATCGCACGCCAGCCGAACGGCAGGATATTGACCGCCATGAACACCAGCGCCGCGGCGCCCGCGCCCAAATAATAGAGCGCGCTCAGCGCGCCATTCGACCAGCCCCGCGCCGCCGCCGCCACTTCCTCAGCGATCACCACATAACACAGCATTTCTTCGGCATAGCCGAAGATGCGCGTTCCCACCTGTGCCCAGACGAATTGCGCGTAGTCCTGGGTGAAGGCGGTAGCGAGGGTGAATATCGCCTGCCCGAACAAGGTGACGAGCAACAGCCGCCGCCGCCCCACCAGATCGGCGCTGGCCGCGATCAACAGCGCCACGCCGGTCGCCAGGCGGAAATAGGCGACCGTCAGCCCGACCTGGTTCTCTGCGATGTGAAGGCTCGCCTGAATTTGCGGGATCGCCAGCCCGAACACATTCTGGTCATAACCGGCGAAGAAGGCCGCCGCCCCGACCAGCAGAATGACGCGCTCCACCCGCCGCGTCATCGTCACAGACGGACGCAGCCCCGGCGGCAACCAGGCAAAGCGGGCCGGTGCGTCGTCCCGATTTGCCTCCATCACGCCCCCATGTGCCGCAGCCGGTCCAACGCGCCTTGCAGTATGTAGGCGGCGGCCATCTTGTCCACCACCTCCGCGCGCCGCCGCCGCGAGGCGTCAGCATCGATCAGGGTGCGGGTGACGGCGCTGGTGGAAAGCCGCTCGTCCCACAAGATGACGGGAATTTCGCTGCGATCGGCCCAGTTCCTGGCGAAAGCGCGAGCGGACTGGGCGGACGGCCCGTCGCGGCCGTCCATGTTGAGCGGCAAGCCCACCACCAGCCCGCCGATCCCCTCCACACTTATTATACTGTCCAGTCGGGCGGCATCGGCGGCGAACTTGCCCCGTTTCAAGGTTCGGAACGGCGTCGCGACGCTGCGGGAGGTGTCGGATAGCGCCAGTCCGATGGTCTTTTCGCCCAAATCCAGTCCCAAAAGCCGGGCGCCGGGAGGCAGGACAAGGCCGGCAAGCTCGGTCACCGCCATGAAATCCGCCCTTTTCCTTGCCAGTCCGTGTGCCGATTGCTAGAGCATTTTCGTGTTTCGTTGAATCACCAAAATGCTCTATCTCCTTGTTTTATCGCGGTTCCAGACGGAAAACCGCTGCACACTTTTCCTGGAACCGCTTTAGCAAAGTCCCGCCCTTCTTACAAAACAGGAAGCCCATGTCCGTCGACAAGGACACCGTGCGCCGTATCGCAAAACTGGCCCGCCTGGCGGTGCCGGAAAACCGGCTGGACGCCATGGCGGGGGAACTGAATGGCATCTTCCAATGGGTCGAGATGCTGGGCGAGGTCGATGTCACGGGCGTGCCCGCGCTGACCAGCGTTGTGGCGCAGAAACTTAAATGGCGCCAGGACAAGGTGACGGACGGCGGCGCCGCGGACGCGCTGATGCGCAACGCCCCCGAAGGCGAGGATGATTTCTTCGTCGTGCCCAAGGTGGTGGAATGAACCCGACCTCCATGACCCTGGCCGAGGCGCGCGATGCGTTGAAGGCCAAGAAGATTTCCTCGCGTGAATTGACCGGCGCCTTCCTCGACGCCATCGCGGCGGCGCGCCCACTCAACGCCTTCATCACGGAAAGCAGCGAACAGGCGCTCGCCATGGCCGATGCCTCCGACCGGCGGATAGCCAGGGGAGAAGCCGGCGCGTTAGAGGGTCTGCCGCTTGCGATCAAGGACCTGTTTTGCACCAAGGGCACCCGCACCACGGCGGCGAGCAAAATTCTCGGCAATTTCGTGCCGCCTTACGAATCCACCGTCACGCAGAATCTGTGGGACGCGGGCGCGGTGATGCTGGGCAAGACCAACCTGGACGAATTCGCCATGGGCTCGTCCAACGAGACCTCTGCTTTCGGTCCGGTGTTCAATCCCTGGCGCGCGCGCGACTCCAACACCAATCTGGTGCCCGGCGGCTCCTCGGGCGGCTCGGCGGCGGCGGTGTCGGGCGAGTTGTGTCTGGCCGCCATTGGCACCGACACCGGCGGCTCGATTCGTCAGCCCGCCGCCGTCACCGGCATTGTCGGCCTCAAGCCCACCTATGGCCGCTGCTCGCGCTGGGGCATCGTTGCCTTCGCGTCCTCGCTCGATCAGGCCGGGCCGATGACCCGCACGGTGAGGGACGCGGCGATCATGCTCAAGGCGATGGCCAGCGTGGACGAAAAGGATTCCACCAGCGTCGATCTGCCGGTGCCGGACTATGAGGCGCTGGCCCTTGGCGGGGTAAAAGGGCTGCGTGTCGGCATCCCCAGGGAATACCGCCTCGACGGAATGCCCGCAGAGATCGATGCCCTGTGGCAGAAGGGGGCGGACTGGCTGCGCGCCCAGGGCGCCGAGCTGGTCGAGGTCTCGCTGCCCCACACGAAATACGCGCTTCCCACTTATTATATAGTCGCCCCCGCCGAGGCCTCGTCCAACCTGGCCCGCTATGACGGGGTGAAGTTCGGCTATCGCGCCCCCGGCGTTCACGACATCACCGACCTGTACGAGAAAAGCCGTGGCGAGGGGTTCGGCGCCGAGGTCCAGCGCCGCATCCTGATCGGCACCTATGTGTTGTCGGCGGGTTATTATGACGCTTATTACGCCCGGGCGCAGAAACTGCGGACCCTCATCAAGCGCGA
>DATATP010000263.1:0-3779 GCA_036268715.1 Rhizomicrobium sp.
GCTGCTCAAGAAAGGCCTGCGCAATGTCTGGCTGCGCGGCCCCTTTCCCAAGCAGCCCGGCCAGAAGCGGGTGGCGGGCATCGCCTTCACCCTGCGCTTTGTCCCGGCGCGCGAGGATCTGGCGACGCCGGCGAGCTGGGCCTCGCCCATCTCCACCCGCGCCGCGATCGAGGCGATGGAACCCGGCGTGATCTGCGTCGCCGACGCCATGGGCGTGACCGATGCCGGCATCTTCGGCGACATCCTTTGCGCCCGCATGGCCAAGCGGAAGGTCGGCGCGCTGATCACCGATGGCGTGATGCGCGACATGGAAGGCGTGCTGGCGACCGGACTGCCGGTATGGTGCGCGGGCGCCGCCGCGCCAGCGTCGGTGGCGGGCCTGACCTTCATCAACTGGCAGGAGCCGATCGCCTGTGGCGGCGTGGCGATCTTTCCCGGCGACACGATTGTCGCCGATGGCGACGGCGCGGTGGTGATCCCGCAGGCCATGCTGGCCGAAGTCACCGAGCTGGCGGCGGAACAGGAAGCCCAGGAAGTCTGGATCATGGGGGAAATTGAAAAAGGCGTGCCGCTGCCCGGTCTTTATCCACCGAACGACCAAACCAAGGCGCGCTATGCGGCCTGGCGGAAGGAGAAGAAGTAAACATCGCCAGAAGTGGGTGGAAATGAGGAAACGCGTAGGCAAAAAGGAGCAAGTGGTCGTAAACACGGCACTTAAGCTCGTACGCAATTATCAAATTTTTAGAGAAGATAAAAATGAGGGCGAGACCTACGCCAACGATCGCCTCATCAATTTTCTCAAACAAAAGAAACTGGCCGTCAAGAACAAGGGCATCCATTCCGCAAAGATGTTCGGCGAAACATTCCGCCCAGAGTGTTTCATCCAACGGACTGGCGAAATACCTCTTTGCGCATTTGAATGCAAAAAGCTCACAGATACCTCTGCAAAGGCACGTTGGAAGGAAGGGCTTAGCCAATCAATCTTGTATTCGAATTGCTACAAATCGGTGATTCTAATTTTTTATGACTACACGAAGAGCGACAAGTACATAAAAGCTTTCGCGTCGAAAAAGAGCATCGAGTCATTGTTTGCGGCTTCTCTGAAAGATGCCTTTCGTATCCATGTGGTATTGATAAGACCACAATGGTGAAACCGCGGAATAACGCGGGCGGGAGTACGATCTCCCATCAATTTCAAACTCACCATGGGCGGGCTTGACCCGCCCATCCAGAGCAAGCGTCCACCTTTTTGTCATGTGGTTCTGGATGGCCGGGTTAAACCCGGCCATGGAGAGCGTTGGGAGGGCGACCGCTATCCTCGCCTGGGAGCAATGCAACTTAGTCCTTAATGAAGTCTCTGAGCCGCCCATAGCTGCGCTCGATATGGCTGCGCATGGCGGTTTCCGCGCCTCCGCCATCGCGCGCCATGATCGCCGCGATGATGGCGCCATGCTCATGCACCGCCTCTTCCGCGATCTCGCTGCGGAAGCAGGAGCGGAAAATATGGACATGGATATGCAGCCGCGCCAGGGAATCCGCGATCAGATGGTTGCTCGCGCCTTGCGCGATCAGGCGATGAAATTCGGTGTCCATGTCGGCGAAGGCATCATGGCTCGGCGCGCTTTCGCCGCTGACCAGCAAGCCCATGTCGACATCCGTCATCATCTCGGCCGCCTTGCGCGCGGCGTGCGGCTCGATCAGCAGGCGGAATTCAAACAACTCATCCAACTGGGCGCGGCCCATGCGCGGCGAGGTGGCGTAACCCGCGAAGTGCCGCTTGCTGACCAGGCCATTGGCTTCCAGCATCGACAGCGCCTCGCGGATCGGGGTCTGCGACACACCCAGTTCGCGCGCCAAGCTGTCCACCGAAACCCGGGTCTCAGGCGGCAGCTTGAGCGACATGATGTCGGCCCGGATGCGGCGATAAACTTCCTCCGCCAGGCCGGAAGGCCGGGCGATCTGGCGGTCGGGCGGATCATTTGCGGCGGACACGATGGGGAACTTTCCCACAGAAACACTGCCTTTTTGCCTTGACCCAATGCACCATAACCCATACGGTCCGCCAATCCTATAGGATATTTGATCTGTGCTGGTCCCCGTCGAGGACGTCCGCAAACTGGCCGAGGGCATCCTGCTCGCCAATGGCGTGCCGCCCGACCATGCCAGGACACAGGCCGGTCTTTTCCTGGAAGCGGAAATGCGCGCCATCCCCAGCCACGGGCTGCTGCGCCTGCGCCGGGTGATCGAACGCCTTCACGCCGGACTGTCGGTGGGTGACACCACCGGCGACCGGCAATGGACGGCGCGCAATTTCCTCAGTGTCGATGGCCAGCGCGGGCTTGGCCCCGTCATCGCCATGGCGGCGCTGGAAACCATCATTCCTCGCGCCCGCGAGGACGGCATCGCCGTCGCCGCCATCCGCAACACCAATCACCTGGGCGCGCTCGCCTATTATGCCGAGCATGTCGCCAATCTGGGGCTCACCTGCATCGCGCTGACCATCTCCGAGGCGTTGGTGCATCCCTGGGGCGGGCGCAAGGCGATGATCGGCACCAATCCCATCGCCATCGGCGTGCCCGCCGATCCCGCCCCCATGGTGCTGGACATGGCGACCGGCCTTGTCTCCATGGGCAAGATCCACGATCACGCCAATCGCGGCGCGCCGATCCCGCTGGGCTGGGCGCTGGACGAGAAGGGCGATCCCACCACCGACGCGGCCGCGGCCAAGAAGGGCGCCATCGCGCCTTTTGGCGGACCCAAGGGCTATGCGCTGGGCATCGCCTTTGAAGTGCTGGTGGCGAGCCTGGCCGCATCGGCCATCGGCACCCATGTCCAGGGCACGCTGGATTCGGTGCATGTCAGCAACAAGGGCGACCTCTTCATCGTCATCGCGCCGCCGCATGCCGAAGCCGCCAAGGCGTTGGTCACCGGCTATCTGGAAACCATTCGTGCCGCCGCGCCCGCCGATCCGCAACATCCGGTGCTGGCGCCGGGCGACCGCGCCCATGCCGTGCGCGAGCAATCGCTGGCCAAGGGCATGTTCATCGACGATCGCCTGTGGGCCGACCTGCAAAAACTGACGGCGGAAGCGCACGCCGAACCTTGGAAGGAAAAAACCTCATGACTGCTCTCTTCGGCGCCCTGCGCCTGCCCGCAACCGTTCTCTTCGGCTCCGGCCAGCGTGCCGCCATCGGCATGATGGCCGCGCAGATCGGCAAGCGCGCCCTGATCTGCACCGATGCGCGGATGAGCGCCGATGCCCAGTTCAAGGCCATTGTCGCCGATCTGGAAGCCAATGACGTGACGGTGAAGGTCTATGACCGCACCGAAGCCGATCTTCCCATCGAAGGCATTTCCGGCTGCGTTGCCGAATGCGGCGACTTCAAGCCCGATGTCGTTCTGGGCATCGGCGGCGGCTCCTGCATGGACATGGCCAAGTGCGTGGCCGTGTTGCTGCAGCACGGCGGCAGCCTCAGAGACTATTATGGCGAGAACAAGATTCCGGGCCCGGTGGCGCCGGTCTTCGCCGTGCCCACCACCTCCGGCACCGGCTCGGAAGTCACGCCTGTGGCGGTGATCGCCGACACCGAGCGCGGCACCAAGGTGGGCATCTCCAGCCCCCATCTGATCCCGCGCGCCGCGGTGTGCGATCCCGAACTGACCCTGTCCTGCCCGCCCGGGCTGACCGCGGTCAGCGGCGCCGACGCGCTGACTCACGCCATCGAGAGCTTCACCTCCGCCGCCCGCGAGGTGACGCCGGACCTGACGGTGAAGAATGT
>DATATP010000264.1:0-23419 GCA_036268715.1 Rhizomicrobium sp.
CACCTTGTTCATCGCCGACGAGGTGATGACCGGCTTCGGCCGCACCGGCACACTGTTCGCCTGCGAACAGGCGGACATCTCGCCGGACATAATGTGTGTTGCCAAGGGCCTGACCGGCGGCAGTCTGCCGCTTGCCGCCACCCTTTGCGCAGAGGCGATCTTCGACGCCCATTATTCCACCGATCGCAGCCGCACCTTCTTCCATTCCAGTTCCTTTACCGCCAATCCGGTCGCCTGCGCCGCGGCCGTGGCGAATCTTCAGATTTGGAGTGACGAGCCGGTGAGGGAGCGAGTCACGGCCCTGGCCGCGCTCCAGGAAGAACGCTTGGCGTGGTTTCGGGACGACGCCCGTTTCGCCAATCCCCGCCGCATTGGCACCATCGCCGCATTGGACCTGAAGGTGCCCGATCCCGGCTATCTCGCGGGGCGGGGGCCGCAATTGATGCAGTTTTTCCTGGATCGGTACCTGTTGCTGCGCCCGTTGGGTAACACCATATATGTAATGCCGCCCTATTGCGTCGCTGGTGCGGAACTCGATCTGGCGTATGCTGCGATAGGGGATGCTGCCGAGAAATTTGCGTAACCCAACCCTGACGGCGGCGAACTGAGGTCTGAACGATACGAGGAGACCTGACGATGAAAACCCGCCTTGCGTTGATCGCCGCCGCCGCCCTGATCTCGACTGCTGCTTGCGGCGCCGATCTAGACAAGACGATCCCGGCGCCTTCCCTCGATCCTGCCAATACCGCCGCCAGCGAAACCGCGGTGCTGGCGGGTGGTTGCTTCTGGGGCCAGCAGGGCCTGTTCGAGCATGTCAAAGGCGTCAGCCGGGTGGTGGCAGGCTATTCCGGCGGTTCCAGGGCGACCGCCTTTTATCCCCTGGTCGGTACCGAGACGACCGGCCACGCGGAATCCGTGCAGATCACTTTCGATCCGAAGGTGATCCCTTTTGGCCGCTTGCTTCAGATCTACTTCTCGGTGGCTCACGATCCGACCGAGGTGAACCGCCAGGGACCGGACGAGGGTCCCAGCTACCGGTCGGAGATTTTCGCCGCCGGCGCCACGCAGGCAAAGACCGCGCAGGCCTATATCGCGCAGCTCGACGCGGCGCATCTGTTCTCCCGACCCATCGCCACCAAAGTCGAACCGCTCAAAGGCTTCTACGATGCGGAGGGCTATCATCAGGATTATCTGGTCCATAATCCGCAGGCGCCCTATATCGTTATCAACGATTTGCCCAAGATCGCCGCCCTCAAGAAGATTTGGCCGCAATATTACCGGCCCGATCCCGCTCTTCTCGCCAGAAGCTGAACTGAGCCTCCCGCCTCGAGTTTCCTGAATTTTCTGTTATTCGGGCCGGAAATTCATCAAGCCGCTAACCGCGGCTCTCAAATCGCCTGCTTTCCCATTTCCTTGCTTGCATCTTTCTGCTAACCCTCGCGCCCGGTTCAGGGCTAAGGGCGGCCGGAAGGCTGTTTTTTGCGCGAAATCCGAAGAATCCAAAGCGAATCCGAAACATGAATAAAATGACTGAGCGTCTTGTCGTGGGCGGCGTCGCGCTCGCTATCGGCTTGTTGGTGGGCTGGATGGTTCGCGGCCTGGCGAGCTACAGCCCAACCACCGAGACGGTCACCGCCTATCAGGACTGGCGCACCGCTTGCCCGCCGGCCAGCCAGAAAGCCGCGCCTTGCGAGATCATCGAAGATGTTCTCGACCAGAAGAGCCATGGGACCGTGGCGCGGGTGGCGATCACGCGCGACGGCAACAAGCAGGTGATCGGCTTCACCATGCCGTTCGGTGTGGCGCTGGAACCGGGGATCGGCCTGCGCATCGGCAAGAACCCCGTGAAGGTGATCCAGTACCGTACCTGCAACCAAATCGGCTGCATCGCGGTGACGGACCTGGACGACAAGATGTTGGCTTCGCTGAAGGGTGCCAAAGACGCCCAGCTCCTGTTCGCCGGGATGGATGGCAAGCCGGTCGGGGTGCCGATTTCGCTCAACGGCTATAACGACGCCCACCGCGCCTATGCGAGCGAAGAATCCAGGCGCGCCAATTGGTTCTGGAGATTATGGTCGTGAGAATTTTCCGTTCGCTCTCCGTCCTTGCGGGTCTGATGCTGGTCTCCGGCGCGGCACTCGCGCAGGCGCCGGCATCGTCCACTACTCCCGGCAAGCCGGACATCAAGGAGATCGGGGACTGGTCGGTACGCTGCTTTCCGATCGAAAGCCCTAGCCCCTGCGACATGTACGAGGAACTGGACAACAAGAATACCCGCCAGCGGGTGTTGTCGGTATCGATTGCCTATATCCCCAGCATGGACCGCCATGCCATCCAGATTTCCGTGCCGCTGGGCGTGGCGCTCGCCAAGGGCGTGGTGATCCAGACCGACAATTTCACCTCGGCGCCGCTGCATTACCGTCAGTGCGACCGCAGCGGCTGCTTTGTGCAGATGTTGCTGGACAATTCCGCCATCGATTCGCTCACCAAGTCCGGCCCCGAGGCCAAGATCAAGATCGTGGCGGATGGCGGCAAGCCGTTCGACCTGCGCTTCTCGCTCAACGGCTTTGCCGCGGCCCATGATTCGATGGTGGCCCAGGCCAAGCAGAAAGCGAAAGCGGCGCCCAAGCCGGGGTCTAGCGCCACGCCCAAGGCGCCGGCATCGATCGACGCCTCCACGCCCGCCGTGAAATAGGCTTCAGCTCCGGAGATGGCGATGAGACATGCCTATCTTTCCGCCGGCGTGCTGGTGGGACTGCTGCTTTGTTCCGGCGTGTTCGCGCAGCAGGCGCCCGTCTCCCCTGCGCCCGAGGTAAAGGCGATTGGCGACTGGTCGGTGCGCTGTTTCCCGGCGGAAAGTCCCACTCCCTGCGATATGTACGAGGAGCTGGATAACAAGAATTCCCGCCAGCGTGTGCTCTCGGTGTCACTCGCCTATGTCCCGCGCATGGACCGCCATATCATCCAGATTTCCGTGCCGCTGGGTGTGGCGTTGCAGAAGGGCTTGGTGATTCAGAGCGACAATTTCACTTCCGCGCCGCTGCATTACCGCCGTTGCGATCGCGAGGGCTGCTATGTCGAGATGATGCTGGACAATGCCTCCGTCGCGGCGCTGACCAAGTCGGGACCGGACGCCAGGATGAAAGTGATCGCCGACGGCGGCAAGCCCTTCAACCTGCGTTTTTCGCTCAACGGCTTTTCCGCGGCGCACGATTCCATGGTGGCGCAGGCAAAGCAAAAAGCGCAGTCCGATAAGGCCGCGCCTGCCGCCCCGGCGAAATGAGGTTCAGGCGCTCGCCGGCTTGAAGGTCAGCGCCACGCCATTCATGCAATAGCGCAGACCGGTCGGCCGGGGGCCGTCGTCGAACACATGTCCCAGGTGCCCGCCGCAGCGCCGGCAACGGACTTCCGTGCGGTCCATCATCAGGCTGCGGTCATCCGAGGTCTGGATGGCACCCGCCAGCGGCTTCCAGAAGCTGGGCCAGCCTGTGCCGCTCTCGAATTTGGTGTCCGAGGAATAAAGGTCCAGCCCGCAGCCGGCGCAGGCATAAAGGCCCTTGCGGTGTTCATATTCCAGCTTGCTGCTCCAGGGCGCTTCGGTGCCCTGATGACGCAAGATCTCATAGGCTTCGGGCGACAAAATTTTCTTCCACTCCGCGTCGCTTTTTGTCACTTCATAGGCGTGAGCAGGCAAGGTCAGAACTGCCGCGCTTCCCAAAAGCGCTGTGAGGACCAATCGTCTATGCATCGCTGACTCCTTGGCGTTTCGTACAGTATATGACGAAGTAGAGTTCGCCACCCCTGCCAAAAGGTTACGGGAACCCCAGCCCTTGGGGGCCGTTATCATCGCATCCCCAACGCGAAATCGGAGAGCTAAGATGGATAAGGATAGAATTGAAGGTTCGGCCAATCAGGCCAAGGGCAGCATCAAAGAGGCAGCCGGCAAGGTCACCGGCGACGCCAAGCTGCAGGGCGAAGGCGCCGCCGACAAAGCTGCTGGCAAAGTGCAGAATGCGGTTGGCGGCCTGAAGGATTCCCTGCGGGACGCGTCCAAGCATTAAATCGTTGAAATTGCGAAAGCCCGGCTTCTTCGGAGGCCGGGCTTTTCGTTTGGGTTCCCTTCATCCTGTCTGGCGCAATATACTGCCCCCCCCGCCCGAAGGATTCCCCATGGTCGCCTTTCTCAAATGGAGCCGTTCCATCCTCATGGGGATGGTGAACAGCCTTGCCCGTTTTGTGCTCGGCGTGGCCGCTGTGGTGCTGCTTTTGCTGGTGATCTCTCTGGCGCGGGGAGACGGCCTGCCGGGCAAAATGGTGCTGGTGCTGGACCTGCGCGATGCCATTCCGGATTCGGCTTCCACTCCGGCAAGTTTTCTTCAGGCCCACCGCATGACGGTGATGGACCTGGTGCTGGCGCTGGACGCGGCAGGACGTGACAGGCGCGTCAAAGGTGTCTGGATGCGGCTGGGCAACGGCGCCCTCTCCACCGCTCAGGCGGAAGAGATCGGCACCGCGCTCCAGCGTCTGCGCAGCCATGGCAAGTTCGTCATCGCCCAGGCGACCGCCTTCTATGGCGCGGGGCTGGGCGATTATCTCGCCGCCACCGCCGCCAATGAAATCTGGATGCAGCCCAAAAGCGATTTCGCACCCTCGGGGGCGGGCGGGGGAGAGATTTTCCTGCGCGGACTGTTCGACAAGGTCAATGCCGAGCCCCAGATCGCCAAGCGCGCCGAATATAAAAGCGCCGCCGACATGTACATGGAAAAAGGCATGACCGCGCCGGACCGCGAGCAGCTTACGACGCTCATGCAGTCGGTCTATGACGCCGCCGTGGCCGAGATGGCCAGCGCCCGCCACCTGACGCCGGATGCGGTAAAGGCGGCGCTCGAAGCCAGCCCGCAATTCGCCGAGGATGCCCTGAAGGAAAAGCTGGTCGACCGCATCGGGTATGACGACGAGGCCAAGGGCGCGGCGCTCGCCCGGGCGGGGTCGGGTGCGAAGGCGATCAAGATGACCGATTATCTGAAGACCCGCGCCGATGACGGCGGGCTGAGCCCGGCCAATATCGCGGTGGTGGAAGCATCGGGCGACATCACCGATGGCACGGCGAATAATTCACTGTTAGGCGGCCAACAGGGCATTGCCGGCGACGATCTGTCGGATGCCATCCGGCGCGCCGCCGCCGACAAGACCATCCGGGCCATCGTGCTGAGGGTCGATTCGCCAGGCGGCTCGGTATCGGCCTCCGACCAGATCCTGCATGCGGTGAAGGTGGCCCAGGCAGCCGGCAAGCCAGTGGTGGTGAGCATGGGCTCCGTAGCAGCGTCGGGGGGTTATTATATCTCCCTCAGCGCCAATCGCATCGTTGCCGAGCCCGGCACCATCACCGGTTCGATCGGGGTCCTGACCGGCAAAGTGTCGTTCGGCAAATCGGCCGGCCTGATCGGCGTCGGCACCGATCAGGTCGCGATCGGCAAGAACACGTTGATGGATTCGCCGCTCACGCCCTATACGCCTGAACAGTGGGCGCTGCTCAACCATGAGGCCGATATCATCTACGACGATTTTACCCGCAAGGTCGCCAGCGGTCGCCATCTCCCCCTGGAAAAAGTGCAGGAAATTGCCAAGGGCCGGGTATGGTCTGGTGCGGACGCAAAGGCGCGGGGGTTGGTGGACCGGCTGGGCGGGTTCTGGACGGCTGCGGACCTGGCCGCGCAGCTTGGCCGGGTCCCACTCGCGAGCATCAGCCTGCGGGTCTATCCCCGGCGCAAGGGCTTGCTGGAGAGCCTGAACGCATTCTTCAACGGTGCCGACGCCGATCTGGGGAGCTTGTCCACGCTGCAAGTGCTGCTCGACCTGCCGGCCGTCCGGACCGCGCTGCATGAAATCTCCCAACTACCGCATGGCGGCGTGGAACTGCGGGCTACCAACCTTCCACAATAAATTTCGGCAAGAAAGATGCAAATCTCGCTGCCATATTGAATTATAGTTATGAAAAAGGTAAATTGCTAGGCGCAGCAGATCGAAACTGCGATACTGACACACCCGTTGGGCGTTTATGGCGTGTCCAGGATTCTTCAGCTCGGGAGACCGCTATTTCCGCACTTGCCAATCCTCCGGCCGTTGAGGCTTTGAGTTTCGAAAACGCGCTCAAAGAGTTGGAAGACATTGTGGCCCGGCTGGAACAGGGCGCGGTGGACTTGGAAGATTCCATCGCTTTGTACGAACGCGGACAGGCTCTCAAAAGTCATTGCGAGGCGAAGCTGAAAGCGGCAGAGGGGCGGTTGGAAAAGATTGTCATGGGCGCAAACGGTCCCCAGATTGGCGGCATGGTGGAATCGGCATGACAGGTTTAATTTGGCGGGCAGGGAACCAGACCAATAGCCGGGCGCGAGAGCAGCAGGGACGGGGCGCCGCGGCGCATGGGGATTTCGAAGCATGACTTTGCCATTCAAAACATCATTGCTGGATACGGTCGCCACACCGGCCGATCTGCGCAAGCTGCCCAAAAGCAGCCTGCGTCAGTTGGCCGACGAATTGCGCAATGACCTGATCGATACCGTTTCGATGACGGGCGGCCATTTCGGCGCCGGCCTGGGAGTCGTCGAATTGACGGTGGCGCTGCATTATGTGTTCGACACCCCGCGCGACAAACTGATCTGGGATGTCGGCCATCAGGCCTATCCCCACAAGATATTGACCGGCCGTCGCAGCCGCATGCGCAGCTTGCGCCAGGGCGGGGGCCTTTCCGGCTTCACCAAGCGCAGCGAGAGCGAATATGATCCATTCGGCGCGGCGCATAGCTCGACCTCGATCTCAGCGGCCCTCGGCATGGCGGTGGCGCGCGATCTGAAAGGCGAGGCCAACAATGTCATCGCTGTGATCGGTGACGGCGCGATGAGCGCCGGCATGGCCTATGAGGCGATGAACAATGCCGGCTCAGGCCACAACCGGCTGATCGTGGTGCTGAACGACAATGATATGTCGATCGCCCCGCCTGTGGGGGCGATGAGCGCCTATCTGGCGCGGCTGGTCTCCAGTCATTCCTATACCGGCCTCAGACGGCTGGGGAAGCGAATCGCGGGTTGGTTGCCCCGCTCGATGGCGGTCACCGCGCAGCGCGCCGAGGAATATGCCCGCGGTATCGCGATGGGCGGCACCTTGTTCGAGGAGTTGGGCTTCTTCTATGTCGGCCCGATCGACGGTCACAATCTCGACCACCTGATTCCGGTGCTGGAGAATGTGAAGGCCACCAAGAACGGCCCAATACTGGTGCATGTGGTGACCAAGAAGGGCCACGGCTATGCTCCTGCCGAGGCGGCGCCCGACAAATATCACGCCGTCAACAAATTCACCGTGCTGACCGGCGAGCAAAAAAAGTCGATCCCCAAGGCGCCCAATTACCAGACCGTGTTCGGCGAAAGCCTGATCGCGGAGGCTAAGAAGGACAGCCGCATCGTCGCCATCACTGCGGCGATGCCGTCGGGTACGGGAGTCGATCTCTTCCAGAAAGCATTTCCCGACCGCAGCTTCGATGTCGGCATCGCCGAGCAGCACGGCGTCACCTTTGCCGCGGGCCTGGCGGCCGAGGGGATGAAGCCGTTCGCGGCGATCTATTCCACCTTCCTGCAGCGCGCCTACGACCAGGTGGTGCATGACGTGGCGATCCAGTCGTTGCCGGTGCGCTTTGCGATGGACCGCGCAGGACTGGTGGGAGCGGACGGCGCCACCCATGCCGGCTCGTTCGACATCGCCTATCTGGCGGCGTTGCCGGGCTTTGTCATCATGGCACCGTCGGACGAGGCGGAACTGACCCATATGGTCGCGACTGCCGCACAGATTGACGACCGGCCGTCCGCGATCCGCTATCCGCGCGGCGAAGGCACCGGCGTCGGCCGCCCGGAAGGCGTGCCGCTTCCCATCGGCAAAGGCCGCATCGTCAAGGAAGGCAGCGGCATCGCCATTCTGTCCTTCGGCGCGCGCCTGCCGCAGGTGCTGCTGGCGGCGGAGAAGATGGCGGCTTACGGCCTTTCACCCACCATCGCCGACGCGCGGTTCGCCAAGCCGCTGGACACCGATCTGGCGCGGCGCCTGGCACGCGAGCATGAAGTGCTGATCACCATTGAGGAAGGCGCGGCGGGCGGCTTCGGCGCCCATGTGATGCAATTCCTCGCCTGGGACGGCGCGCTCGACAAGGGCCTGAAAATCCGGCCGATGGTGCTGCCCGACATCTTCCAGGACCAGGACACGCCGGAGCGCATGTATGCCCAGGCGGGTCTCGACGCCGATGGCATCGTCGCGACCGCGCTGAAAGCGCTGGGCCGCGGCGACGAAGCGGCACGGGTCGGGAAGATAGCCTAGAGTCTCGCCCTCCCTTTGAGGGAGGGTCAAAAACGCCTAGCGTTTTTGGGGAGGGGTTGAACGCGCGGCGCGTTCGCATTTTCTCGCCTCAGCTTCATCCCCGTTCAGGAGCGCGCCGAACCCCTCCTCGAAAAATTCTTCGCGCCGCTCAGGATTTTTAGACCCTCCCCTTGAGGGAAGGTGAAAGAAGACTGTCCTCCCGCCGCTTCTAAATCCCCCGCAACTCCCGCAGTGCGATCTGCAGCATCGCGCGGCAATGACCCACATTATAGGCCCAGGCGACATTGGGGTTCGTGCCCTTGGGAAGCAGTTTGTCCACAGCCAGTCCGCGAGGATGCTCGGGGAAGATCAGCCGCTTGTAATTGTTCCTCACCAAGAGCTTCATCACTTCGAACATGTCGTTGTCGCCGTTGTCCGGGAACACCTCGGTATAGTCCTCGCGCGGCTTGCGCATGACGACATTGCGGAAGTGCACCTGGCCGATGCGGTTGCGGCTGGCCAGCCAGTTGCCCACCACAACAGGGTCTTCGCCCAATTCGCGAGTCACGCCGCAATCCCAGGTCATGCAGTTGGACGGTGAGTTCACCGTCTCCACCAGACGCTTCCAGTCCGAGAAGTTGTTCAGCACCTGGGCCGAGCCGCGGCTGATCGGCGCCGGCGGATCGTTGGGGTGCACCGACAGGACGACATTGTTCTTTTCCGCCACCGGCACCACTTGCCTGAGGAAATAGCCGATGTTCTTCCAGGTGTCTTCGTAGTTCTGCGGCGCACCCTCCGCCTGCAGCGGCGGTAGGTTCTTCATGCGCTCATACTTGAACTCGGTCATGCTGGCGCCGCCACGGCCGGGCACCTCGGCATAGCCGTCGCTGGCGCGGTGATTGTAGAAATTCCATTCCAGCACTGGGATGCCCAGCTTGCCCATATTGACGATGGTCTGCTTGATCTTGCCGATCTCCTCGTCGCGGCCCGGCAAGCCGCGGACGATCTTGTTCATGTTGGGGTCGACACCGGCCTTGTTGGCCCAGCTGATCATCATGATGCCGATATGCATGCCGTGCTTTTTCAGGGCATCGACGCGGGGTTGTAGATAATCCATGCCCCAGGGCTGTTCCGGCACCGACTGGGTGTCGATCCAGTCGATGCCGATCTGCTTGAGGCGGATGGCTTCGTCATTGCTCAGCAGGTCTTCCATGTAGAGGGTGAGCTTGGGCGTATCGGGGCCCTCCTGCGGCTGGCCGATACGCTTGGCAGGGTGGGGGTTGTAGGGTGCGTTCGGCCCCTGCTGGGCGAAAGCGTGGGCCGTGCCGGCCAGAAGCGCTGCGCCCGATGCCTCAATCATCGCACGGCGCGAAAATCTGCTTTTGTCCATGTTCGTCCCCCCGTTGTGTTGTTCATTGCCGCTTGTTCATGCCGTGTCAGACGTTATCAATTCCAGCCGTCGGGGAATAGGTGCCACGGATGACCGGGTTCACGCGAGCCGGTGTCCGGGATACGAGACAGTGCATGGCAATTCTTTGTCCCCATTTCGGTACGTGCGGCGGGTGCGCGTTGCAGGACCTTGCGCCGGACGAATATCGCGCCAAGAAGCGCCAGATCGTCGTGGATGCGCTGGCGCGCGCGGGCGTTGCGGCGGAAGTGCTTGATCCGGTGATTGTCCCGCCCCGCAGCCGCCGCAGAGCCGTTTTCAAGATCAAAAGTCTGGCAGAAGGGCTGCATATCGGCTTTCACGCCGCCAAAAGCCACACCGTCATCGACATGCACCATTGCGACATCCTCACGCCCGGCTTGTTCGCGCTGGTGGGCGCGCTGCGTATGCGGCTCGAGCCGCTGTTCGGGGTGGGCGAGGCGGCCGAACTGCATGTCACCGAAACGGAAACCGGCTTCGATGCCGGCTTCCGCTGGCGCGCCGGTTTCACCCCCGCGCTGGCCGCCCAACTGACGCGGGCGCTGGCGGGCCTTTCCATTGCCCGGCTCACCATGGGCCGGGAGCTAGTATTCGAGACGGACGTGCCGATGGTGGCCTTGGGCGGCGTCCCGGTGGCGCTGCCGCCCAACGCTTTCCTGCAATCCACCGTCGAGGGCGAGGCGGCGCTTCAGGCGCGGGTCCTTGCCGCCATCGGCAAGGCCAAGACCGTCGCCGACCTGTTTGCCGGTGTGGGCACCTTCGCCTTGCCGCTGGCGCTGACGGCGAAGGTTCATGCCGTGGAGCAGGACGCGCCCGCTCTTTCCGCTCTTGCCGCCGCAGCACGGACCGCGCCCGGTCTCAAGCCTGTCACCACCGAAATCCGCGACCTGTTCAAGCAGCCGCTCACGCCGCCGGAGTTGAAGCAATTCGACGCGGTGGTGTTGGACCCTCCGCGGGCCGGAGCCCAGGCCCAGGCGCAGGTCTTGCGAACGGCAAAAGCCGGGCCCAAAACAATTGTTTATGTATCCTGCGACGCCGCCAGCTTCGCCCGCGACGCCGCCATTCTGGCCGGCGGGGGATGGCGGCTCGGCCCGGTGACTCCGGTGGACCAATTCCTCTTCTCGTCGCATATTGAACTGGTCGGGGCCTTCATGCGGAGGTGAGGCCGATTCGGCCGAACGCCCGCAGCGGCGCTTGCGCCGCGAAGGGCAGGGGGATCGAGATGCGCCTTTTCGTTTTGTGTTTCGGGATTCTGCTGGGTCTCGCGCAGGCCGCGGCCGCGGCGGATTTCTCCCATTGGGCGGTGCTGATCGTGGCGGGCGACGATCATGCCCATTCCGGCGCGCATTCGATGGTGTTCGACAATGCCCGGCGCGACCTCGCCAAGGCGTTTGCCGGTATTGGCTTCAATCCCGCCAATATGGTGCAATTCTCGGTAGATCAGCCCGACGCGCAGCATTCCAATCCCAGCGCAATCGCTGACGCGCTGTGGGACCTGACCAATCGCGCCCCGGCCGGGTGTTTGATCTACTTCACCAGCCACGGCTCTCCCGACGGCATCGTGGTGGACGACACCCAGATTTCGCCGCCCAAGATGGCGGCCATCATCGGCAATGCCTGCGGCTCAAAGCCCAGCGTGATCGTGATGAGTGCCTGCTTCTCGGGTATCTTCGTGCCGGCGCTGGCCGCGCCCAACCGCTTGGTGTTCAGCGCCGCCCGGCCCGACCGCACCAGTTTCGGCTGCGGCGAGAGCGACCACTACACCTTCTTCGATACGTGTTTCCTGCAATCACTTCCTGGGTCCAGCGATTTCCCCGATCTCGCCCATACTGTTCAGGCCTGTGTCGCGCAGCGGGAGAAGGAGGAGCGGGTTGATTATCCCTCCGAGCCGCAACTCTTTGTCGGGCCAGAGGTTGCGGCGAGTTTGCGGTGGCGGTGACCAGCCAACGCGCTGGTTAGCTCTTGGGATCGATCGCCTTGTGGATCAGGTCGCGCACCCTGTCCGCGAAGGAGCCGGAGCGAAGGTAACGGATATGTGATGCCCAGCGGTCCTCGGCGAGCACCGTGCGTCCCAGATCATGTTCTTCCTTCTTCATCAGCTCCAGGACGCGCTTGTCCTCGTCCTTGTCCAGCCAAAATCCGTGGCCATCCTCGCAATAATCCATCTTGAGGTCGAAAAGGCGGTACTGGAAGCTTTTCATCGTCTTGCCGCATTGGGGGGCAAGCCAGAGTGGTCGCATTCGAGCCAAGCATCAGGCTGCCCTTCTCGTCGTCGCCGAAATCGAAAACTTCGTCCTCAAGCTGCTCCAGCTCCTGCCGATTCAGCCACATGCCCTGGCAAGAGGGACATAGTTCGACGCCAACGCCGCTCCGTTTCGTCTGCACAAGAACGGCATTGCACTTGGGACATTTCATGGAATGAACTTTCTTTTGATTTCCGGGGCGGGAGCAGATTAGCGCCTATCCGACCTGCCCGCGATGCCTGAGCGCCTGGTCGGCCAGCACGATCGCCATCATCGCCTCGCCCACCGGCACGGCGCGGATACCGACGCAAGGATCGTGACGTCCTTTGGTGACGATCTCCGTCTCCGCCCCCGACCTGTCGATGGTCCTGCGAGGGCTGAGGATGGATGACGTCGGCTTCACCGCGAAGCGCGCCACGATGGGCTGGCCGGTCGAGATGCCGCCCAATATGCCGCCCGCGTGGTTGGCGAGGAACACCGGCTTTCCATCATTGCCCATCCGCATCTCGTCGGCGTTTTCCTCCCCGGTCAGAGCGGCGGTGGCAAAGCCGTCGCCGATCTCCACCCCTTTCACCGCATTGATGCTCATCAGCGCCGAGGCGAGTTCGCCGTCCAGCTTGGCATAAACCGGCGCACCCAGGCCGGCGGGGATGCCCTCCGCCACCAGCTCCACCACCGCGCCCACGGAAGAGCCCCGCTTGCGCACGTCTTCGAGATAGTCCGTCCACGGATCGACCTCGGCCGGGTCGGGGCAGAAGAAGGGATTGCGATCCACTGCGCCCCAGTCCCAGCGCCCGCGCTCGATCTTTTGTGTGCCCATCTGCACCAGCGCGCCGCGGATCGTCACCTTGCCATAGAGCTTGTCCAGCACCTTGCGCGCGACGGCGCCCGCTGCCACCCGCGTCGCGGTTTCCCGTGCGCTCTGCCGCCCGCCGCCGCGATAGTCGCGCACGCCATATTTCGCTTCATAGGTATAATCCGCATGCCCCGGGCGGTACTTGTCCCGGATGTCGGAATAATCCTTCGAGCGCTGGTCGATATTCTCGATCAAAAGGCCGATGGGCGTGCCGGTGGTCACTTGCGCTGCCATACGCTCGTCCTGAAACACGCCCGACAGAATTCTCACAGCGTCCGGTTCCTGGCGCTGGGTGACAAATTTGCTCTGGCCCGGCCGTCTTTTGTCCATCCAGGGCTGGATGTCCGCTTCGGTCAGGGGAATGCCCGGCGGGCAGCCATCGACCACACAGCCGATCGCCGGCCCGTGGCTCTCACCGAAGGTCGTGACGCGGAAAAGATGGCCAAACGTGTCAAAGGACATTCTTCGGGCTTACCCCGATTTGGGTTAAGCGTCCACAAGCGCGGCCAGGAAAAGTATGCCGCGGTTCCGCCCGCAAAAAATTAAGGATCCAGCCGGACCACATTCGACCCCCGCGCCCGGAACACGACGCCCTGCGGTTCGTCCAGCGCCGACATGCCCTGCCCATCCAGACCTGCGAACAGTCCCCGCAGGATGCGGGTGAAGGCGCCATGGCTGACCGCAAACGTGTCCGACTTCACATCGGCGAGCCAGTTTCGCGCCCGCGCCGCGACATCGGCATAATTCTCGCCGCCCGGCACACGCACGTCCCATTTGTCGGCACAGCGCCGGTCGAAAATGGCCGGGTCCAACGCTCGTGCCTCGGCGTCGGTCAACTGGTCCCAAAGGCCGAGATCGATCTCCTTCAGCCGGTCATCCACCCGATAGCCGTTGGGGATCAGACCCAGCGTCTCACGCACGATCTCCATCGTGGTGCGGGCGCGGGCAAGGGGGCTCGATACGAAATCCAGGGTTGGCGTCATGCCGACCTCGCGCTGCAGGATTTCGCCGATCACGCGGGCCTGTGCCCGGCCTTGCGCGGTCAGAGTGGTATCCTTGTATCCGGAAAAGCGCTTCTCGACGTTGGCCTGAGTTTCGCCATGCCGCGCGAAATAGAGGACTACCCCAGCCGGCAGTTCAAGCATCCGATTTGGTGACCGAGATATCCGGCGCGTCTTCGGCCTTCATGCCCACGACATGGAAGCCGGCATCCACGTGCAGGCATTCTCCCGTCACCGCGCTGCCCAGTTCCGACAGCAGGAACAGCGCCGAATTTCCCACTTCTCCTTGGCTGACCGTGCGCCGCAGGGGCGAATTGAACTCATTCCATTTCAGAATATAGCGACTGTCGGCGATGCCGGCGAAGGCCAGGGTCTTGATCGGCCCGGCCGATACCGCATTGACCCGGATCTTCTTCTTGCCCAGATCCTCGGCCAAATAACGCACCGAACATTCCAGCGCCGCCTTGGCGACGCCCATCACATTGTAGTGGGGCGTCACCTTTTCCGAACCATAATAGGTGAGAGTCAACATGCTGCCGCCATTTGGCATCATCGCCTCGGCCCGCCGCGCCACGGCGGTGAAGGAATAGACCGAGATATCCATGGTCATGCGGAAATTGTCGGGCGTGGTGTCGATATAACGGCCCTTGAGCTGTTCCTTGTCGGAAAAAGCAATGGCATGGACCAGGAAATCGATGCTGTCCCATTTGGTCTTCAACTGGGCGAAGGCGGCATCGATCGATTCGGGCCGCGATACGTCACAATCGATCAGCGCGGCCGGCTTCAGCGGTTCGACCAGCGGCACCACCCGTTTTTTGAACAGGTCGCCCTGGTAAGAAAAGGCGAGCTCCGCGCCGGCGCCATGGAGCGCCTGGGCGATACCCCAGGCGATGGAATGCTGGTTGGCCACGCCCATGATCAGGCCGCGCTTGCCGCTCATGAGCCCTTCGAATGCCATGCGTGCTCTCCCTTTGCTGGCGACTTTAACGAAATGAAACAGATTCGCCAGTTTCCGGCGGGGAAATTTGCGACAAGAGAAAACCTTTTGTTACCAAATATTTAGTGCATCTTTGCGCGGGGATCATACGCTCCTGGCCAGCCCTGCACGAAGCGCTTCAGCGCCTCATCGGGCTTGTCGGGCAGGCTGACCGTCAGCCGGACATAAAGGTCGCCCGCCGCCATCCCGCCATGTGCCGGGATACCCTTGCCTTTCAGCCTTAGGACTGTGCCGGTATTGGAGCCTGCCGGCACGGTCAGCGAGACCGCACCGGTCAGGGTCGGGACCGGCACCTTGCCGCCCATTACCGCTTCCTTCAATGTCACCGGCAAGTCCAGCTTCAGGTCGCTGCCGTCGCGGGTCATGCTGGGGTGGGGCGCGACCGACACCGCCAGCAGGATGTCGCCGTTCGGCCCGCCATTACGGCCGGCGGCGCCACGCCCCTTCACCCGTATCACTTGGCCGTCCTTGACCCCGATGGGAATTTTGACATCGATCTGTTCACCATTCGCGACCACCACCCTGCGCGTCCCCCCCGCGGCCGCTTCCTCGAAACTCACGGTCACGGCCGCGGAAAAGTCCTCGCCCTTCTGTCCCCGTGCCCGGCCGCGGCCGCCGCCGAGGAAATCGGCGAACAAATCTTCCGCGCTGAAACCTTCCGCGCCGCGCGCGTCGTCCCAGGTGAAATGGAAATTGCGAGCCCCGCCCTCGCCGCCAAAGCCCTGGCGAAAATTGCGCGGGTCGAAGCCCGCGCCTTGGCCGGAACCCTGACGCGGGTCGAAGCCGCGAGGATTACCGTCCGGCCCGATCTCGCCGGCGTCGTATTTGGCACGCTTGTCCTTGTCCCCGACAATGTCATAAGCGGCGGAGATTTCCTGGAAGCGTTTCTGGGCCCCAGCATCCCCGGCATGCGTATCGGGATGATGCTTCTTGGCCAGGGCCCGGAACGCCTTCTTGATCTCGGCCTCGCTCGCCGTTTTGGCAACGCCAAGCACTTCGTAAGGGTCTCGCATTCAGTCTCCCAAGGAACGAGAAGCCAATCTCGTGGTCCCAATATAAGAGGCGGCCGGACTTTCCCTAAGGCTTGGCCGGTTGGACGCCTGCAGGCGGTCCCAGTGCCGCCAGCCGCCCTCCGGCTTCCGTCACGCCATGTCTCGCCGCCTTGGCATAAAGGCTGCGTGCGATATCCAGGTCCTTGGGCACCAGTTCGCCGCTCTCATACATCTCTCCCAGTTCATATTGCGCAAGGGGATGGTTGGCGGCGGCGGCGGCCTGGAGCAGGGGCAGGGCGGCCTTGGGGTTGGGCGGCCCCGCCTCGCCCTTGAGCAGCATGTCGGCAAGGTCCGCCTGGGCGGTGGGCAAGCCCAGCTCGGCCGCCTGCATGTAAAATTCCTCGGCTTTTTTGGGGTTTTTTGCCACGCCCTGGCCCTTGCGCAGCATCATTGCCACATTGCGCATGGCGGCGATGTCCTGGTCCTCGATCGATGTCCAGATTTTGTAGGCTTGGGCATACTGGCCGGCGTCATAAGCCGTGACGCCCGATCGGAAAATATCCGAAAGCTGCTGATGGCTCTCGGCTGTGGTGCAGGCCGAGACCGAGAGGCAGGCGCAAAGAAGGGGTACGGACGGGCGCATCGGGTCTTCCTATAGACGCTACTCCGCCCAAATCGAAGATGCTATGCGAGGGCATGAGCGAGATCGGCGGACCTTTCGATGATGGCGGCATCAGCCCGCGGCCAGAGCCGATGGACCTGTTCCATGTCTGGATGACGGAGGCCGAAGGCTCCGAAATCAACGAGGCCAACGCCATGGCCCTGGCCACGGTGGACGAGGCGGGCCGGCCCGATCTGCGCATGGTGCTGCTCAAGGCGGCCGATGCGAACGGTTTCGTGTTCTACTCCAACGCCCAAAGCGCCAAGGGCAGGGCCCTGGCCGCCCATCCCCAAGCGGCACTCAATTTTCACTGGAAAAGCTTGCGCCGGGCCGTGCGGGTGCAGGGTTCCGTGGCGCAGGTGAGTGATGAGGAAGCGGACGCTTATTTCGCCTCCCGGGCCAAGGACAGCCAGATCGGCGCCTGGGCCAGCGCCCAGTCGCGGCCGATGGAAGGTCGCTTCGCCTTCGAAAAGGAAATCGCCTGGTATGCCGCGAAATACGCTCTGACCAAAGTGCCCCGCCCTCCCTACTGGACCGGCTGGCGGGTGACACCGCTCAGGATCGAGTTCTGGCGCGACCGGCCTTTCCGATTGCACGACCGGCTGGTCTATTCCCGTCCGCATGCCGGCGTGCCCTGGACGACCGAAAGGCTGTTTCCGTGAGCGCCGACTCGGGAGGTGGCCGGCTGATGCATCGCGCGGCCATCGCTTCGGTCTGCGTGTCGCTGTTTCTGCTGGCACTCAAGGCGGTCGCTTATTTCGCGTCCAATTCCGTGGCGATGCTGGCGAGCCTGGCGGATTCCGCCCTCGACCTGTTCACCGCAAGCCTCAATCTCTTCGCCATCCACGAAGCGCTGACCCCGCCCGACAAGGAACACCGCTTCGGTCACGGCAAGGCCGAGCCGCTTGCGGGCCTTGCCCAGGGCGCGTTCATCACCGCTTCGGCGCTGTTTCTGGTGATCCAGGGGATTACCCGCATCCTCGCGCCCGAGCCCATCGAGCACAGCATTCTGGCTCTGCTGGTGATGTGCGTGTCGATTGCCTCCGCGATCTGCCTGATCCTGTATGAGCGGCAGGTCGTGACGAAGACCGGCTCAGTGGCCGTAAACGCCGACCGGATGCATTACCTGGGCGACCTCGCCACCAATGTCGGGGTGGTGCTGGCGATCGTGCTTGCCACCTGGCTGGGCTGGCTGCTGGCCGACCCGGTGATCGCGATCGTGGTGGCGGCTATCATGCTCTATTCCGCCTGGGCTGTCGGGCGTCAAAGCCTGGACCAGTTGATGGATCATGAGTTGCCCGACGAAGACCGCGCCCGCATCGTCCAGATCGTCAGGAGCCATGCCGCCGTGCGCAGCCTTCACGACCTGCGCACCCGCGCGGCGGGCTTGTCGCGCTTCATTCAGGTGCATATCGAGCTCGATCCGGCGATGCTTCTGTCGGAGGCTCATGCCGTCAGCGACGCGGTCGAGCGCGATCTGTGCGGCGCGTTTCCCGGAGCCGAAGTGATCATCCACCAGGACCCGGAAGGTCTGGAACCGAGCGATTCCCCGATAGGGCGTGGCCGAATCTGAACGGCCCGAAATCGATATGGGCCAGGGCCAGCCGGTGCATGAAGCGTGCGGTGAGGAACCATAGCGGGCTCGCCAGCAGCGACATGGCGATCACCGCGATGGCGAGCTTGTGGCCCGCTTCGCTGAGGACACCCACGGCCAGGGCGGAACCGGCTATGACGAAGGAGAATTCCCCAACCGGCGACAAAAACAGCGAGGCGGAGAAGGCCGTCTCGAAAGTTTCGCCCGCCAGCAGCAAGAGCAGGAAATTGAGCACCGTCTTGCCTCCCGTGACCACCAGCAAGGCCGCCCCGATCACCCAGATCTGCGCCACCAGATATTTGAGGTCGATCAAAAGCCCGACCGAAAGGAAAAACACGAACAACAGGATGCTCTGGACCGGCTGGGCCATTTCCACGGCGGCGCGCCGCAAGGTGGAATGGCCGACCGCCAGCCCGCAAAGAAATGCGCCTAGCGCCGGCGACAAGCCAAGCAGGCCCGACAGCGCCGCTGCGGCGAAGCACAGCCCCAGTACCGAAAGGGTAGCGACATCGGAATCCTTGAGGATGGTTTCCGAGGCCGGGAAGCGAAAGCTCTTGATGCGGGTGAGAATGGCGATGAAACCGCTCAATAGTCCGAGCGCCAGGGCCAGCCGCAAGCCGATCCGCACCAGACCCCCGCTTGAAAGCGGTCCCTCCATCGCATCGGTGACAAGCAGCAGCGGCACGACCGCCAGATCCTGCGCCACCAGAATCGCGACCGCGATGCGCCCGGCATGGGTATCGCGCTCTTCGGCGTCCTGGATCATCTTCATCGCCACGGCGGTCGAGGAGATCGACAGCATGAAGCCGATGATCACCCCACCCGCCACCTCGCCATGCACCAGCGCCGCGAAGGCGCCGACCGACGAGGCGATGATGACGATGTTTGCTGCCGTAACACCCAGCGCCAGCGGCAGCGAAGCGCGGAACGCCTTTAGCCGCATCTCCATGCCGATGATGAACAGCAGCATCAGAACCCCCAGATCCGCCAGGGTCTCGATGTCGCCCGAGGTCCTCACCAGCCCCGCGCCAGAGGGGCCCAAAGCGACACCGGCCAGGATGAAGCCAGCGGCGGCCGGCATGCGCACGCGGTTCATGGCAAGGCCGAGCAGGGTTGCGGCGGCCAGCACCAGAGCGAGCGCGGTGAGAGTGTCGGCGTGCATGCCGGTTGACGACAAGATTGCAGGGGGATGATAGGCTGGAGACTTCGCGAGAGCGAGAGCGAGCCCGAAAAGTCCATGACGGAAACCAGACAGCAACCCAGAAGCGAACCACAACACTTGGAGGAGGAGAAGCGCACCCTGATCCTCAGCGGTGCCTCGCGCGGCATCGGCCACGCCACCGTCAAGCGCTTCTCCAGCGCCGGCTGGCGGGTGATTACCTGCTCGCGCCATGCCTTCCCCGAAAACTGTCCCTGGGCGGCGGGGCCGGAGGATCACATTCAGGTCGATCTCGCCAGTCCCGACGACACAAGCCGCGCCATCGCGGAAATGCGCGAGCGCCTGACGGACGGCAAGCTGCATGCCCTGGTCAATAACGCCGCCATTTCGCCGAAAGCCGGGGGCAATACGCGCCTGTCCGTGCTGGAAACCGGCGTGGAGGCGTGGCGCCAAGTGTTCGAAGTCAATTTCTTTTCCACCATCTGGCTGGCGCAAGGGCTGCGCGAAGAACTCGCGCGCGCTCATGGCGCCATCGTCAATGTCACGTCCATCGCCGGCAGCCGGGTGCATCCCTTCGCCGGGGCCGCCTACGCCACCAGCAAGGCGGCGCTGGCGGCGCTGACGCGGGAGCTGGCGGCGGATTTCGGGCCTTGGGGCGTCCGGGTCAACGCCATCGCGCCGGGGGAAATCGACACACCAATCCTTTCGCCCGGCAGCGAGAAGATCGTCGAGACCATCCCGCTGCGCCGCCTGGGCCAGCCCGCCGAGGTCGCCAAGACGATCTATTATTTGTGTACGGATCAATCCAGCTATGTGACGGGCGCCGAAATAGCAATCAATGGCGGCCAGCACGTCTAAAAGCGCTTCAAGAGCAGGGGAAGGAACGCCGCACGATGGCAGCGCTTACCGATTCGGAACACCGTGCCCAGCTCCGCCGCGCCGTCATCGCCTCGACCATCGGCACCACCATAGAATGGTATGATTTCTTCCTCTATGGCACGGTCACGGGCCTGGTGTTCGGCAAGCTTTATTTTCCGAACAGCGATCCGCTGACCGGCACGCTCAATGCCTTCGCGGTCTATGCCGGCGGCTTTGCGGCGCGGCCGATCGGGGCGGCGGTGTTCGGTCATTACGGCGACCGCATCGGCCGCAAATCGACCCTTATTGCCACCCTGTTGTTCATGGGACTTGCGACCTTCGCGGTCGCTTTTGTGCCCGGCTATGACCGGATCGGCATATGGGGCGCGGTTCTTCTCACCCTGTTGCGCTTCCTGCAAGGCATCGGAGTCGGCGGAGAATGGGGTGGCTCGGTGCTGCTGGCGATGGAATGGGCGCGGCATAACCGCCACCGCGGCTTCATCGCCTCCTGGCCGCAGGTCGGTGTGCCGCTGGGCCTGTTTCTTGCCAATCTGGCGGTGCTGGCGGCGAGCCGGCTGTCGGGCAACGCGTTCCTCGTTTGGGGTTGGCGGCTGCCATTCCTCGCCTCCATCCTGCTGGTGGGGGTGGGCCTGTGGATTCGTCTCGGCATAGCCGAGACGCCAGCCTTCGCAAAGCTGAAGGCGGAGCATCGGATCGAGCGCCACCCGATCGCCGAGGTGCTGAAGAAGCACCCGCGCGAGATCGTGTTGAGCGCGCTTGCCCGCATGTCGGAGCAGGCGCCTTTCTACATCTTCGTCACTTTCATTTTCGCCTATGGCACCACCACGCTGGGCGTCGGGCGCGACAACCTGTTGCTGGCAGTGCTGGCGGCATCCGTCATCTCCTTCATCACCAATCCCTTGTCGGGGGCGATCTCCGATCGGATCGGTCGGCGCCGCATGTATCTGATCGGCGTGGCGCTGACGGCAGCCTTCGGCTTTGTGTATTTTAGGATGCTGGACAGCGGGGAGACAGCACTCATTTTTGCCGCCATCGTTCTGTCGCTGATCCCGCACGATATGCAATACGGCCCCCAGGCGGCGCTGATCGCCGAAAGCTTCACCGGCCGGCTACGCTATTCGGGCGCGTCCATCGGCTATCAGCTCGCCTCCTTGATCGCCGGCGGCCCCGCCCCCTTCATCGCTACCTGGCTGTTCGCGCGCTACCACTCCGGCATGGCGATCGCCTGGTACATCGCGTTCAATTGTGCCGTCAGCTTTGTAGCGGTCTGCTTGATGCGCGAGTATGCGGGCAACGATATCTCGGCCGAATATGACGAGCCGAAATCCTCCGTCTGAATCCCGTGCCAGGTTTTCCGCTGCTGCCGGCCAGCTGAACAGGATCAGGTCTGGTCGGCCGATTGCAACAGGCCCCGGATATAGCCATAGCAGAAAGCGAAATTCTCAGACATGACCATCTTGCTGCCCAGCGGCACATGGTCTGGCATGATCATGCCGTCATAGCCTATGTCGCGATAGACCCGGATCGCCTTGGCGAAATCGATATCGCCCTCGTCGGGGAAAATCTCCGCCCAGAAATCGCTGCGACGGCCGCGGATATTGCGGAAATGCACGTTGAATATCTTCTTGCGCTCTCCGAACCAGCGGATCACGTCGAATATTTGGGTCTTGGGGTCCTCCAGATCCTCCGCCAGCGTGCCTTGGCAGAAATTGAGCCCGTGATAGGCGCTTTCCTGGATCGTCACGAAGCGTTTCAGACCGGCGACGGTGCCAAGCACGCGCGGATCGCCATGCCATCCTCCGGGAGGCAGGCCGGGATCTTGCGGATGACAGGCGATGCGCACCTTGTATTGGTTCGCGACCGGCACCACCCGGTCGAGAAAATAGGAGATGCGCGCCCACACCTCTTCTTCGCTGGGATGACCGACCTGCCGCTCGAACAACGCGCTTTCGCTTTGTCCGGCTGCGGATTTCTCCGCATCGGGACGCAAATTTTCCCATGCCGTCAGTGGCCCGTCCGGTTTCATGTCGGCGAAGCGCCAGCGATGCACCTCGGAATCGCCCCGGCCCGGTACCACCGCGCTGCGCAGGATCGGCAGGAGGCGCATATTGTATTTGAGGCCGGGAATGCCCGCCTCGGCGCAATTCCTGATGGTGGTGTTGACGGCCTCGATCTCGTTGTCGCGGCCCGGCGCGCCGAGCATGATGTCGGAGATCTTGCCCTCCGCCGCCAGGAAGCGCACATCGGTCATCTCCAGAGTCAGACCGTGCTTGGCGCCGAGCGCCTTCAGCGCCTTCAATTCATCCACCGTCGGATAGAGTCGTGCCGGATCGGATTGATGGGCGTTGGCGGTGACATGGGTGACGCCATAGCGCACCAGATACGCGAAATACTCGTCTGTCGCCGGGCCGCTCTGATCGCCGAGCTTCATGAGCACCGGTTTGTGCGGCGAATCCTGCGCTTTGGCTGGGGCGGATGCCAAGCCTGCGGCCGCGGCACCCGCGCCTCCGGCAAAGATGCCGCGTCTGTCGATAGAATCCATGGTCCCGCCCCTTCCGTATCTTGTTCTTGTCAGGATATTGCAGCCCAAGACCGGGCTGGGATCAATGCTAATGCGGTCTGGATCGATGCGTGGCAGGCTCGGTTCGCTCGGCGCAACTTGGCAGCGAATCTTTGTCGAAGGGTCCCAAAGGCCGTGCGAGAGGCGCCCGAAAATTCACCAGCGCAGCAGCCAGCGTCCGGCGCCCGCTCCGACTGCGGTGGTGAGCAGGATGCCTGCCGTGTACCAGATTGCCACGAAGGGCGCAGCGCTTTCCGTGCAGTGAAAGGCGTAGATCGTGGCGCCCGCACTACCCGCCAGCAGTCCCGCCGCGGCGCCGGCCAAGGTGAGGCTGGTCGGCGCCAGGCGCCGCAACGCCCAGAACACGCCCGCAAACAAGGGGACCGAAACCAGCACGATCAGCAAGGCGCAGACCCTGGCGGAATCACCCATCAACAGCATGTGCCGGTTGGCCTGCGCCGGCATCAGCTCCGCAGCGGCAACGCCCAGGATGCCCGCGAGCGGCAGGCTCAGCAACAACAGGGGCAGCAGCGCCCTGGTGCCCGGCCGCCCGCTTCGCTCCACCATCCAGACCGCCAGCAGCGCGATCACCAGGGTATAGGAAAATTTTATCCAGAAAGCGCTTCCCGCCAACGCGCCGGCAAGATCGCGGCGGACGCCGAGGATCGCCACCATCAGCAGTATCGAGCCCAGCGCGCCCAGCCCGAGTCC
>DATATP010000265.1:0-3318 GCA_036268715.1 Rhizomicrobium sp.
TCCGCGGGTCCAATTTCCAGAACCGACGGGCCGGAGATCGACGCGCAACCCCGCGGACGATCGGTGAATTTTTTCGGCTTCTCCCTGATCGCCATCCTGGTCGGAATCATAACGGGCTTTGGCGCCGTGTTTTTCCGCGCCCTTATCGCAGTCGTGCACAATCTCTTCTTTTTCGGCAGGTTCTCCACCCACTTCGATGCCAATGTCCATACGCTTGCCTCGCCTTGGGGCGTGTTCATCATCTTGGCTCCGGTTGTCGGCGGCATGGGGGTGGTTTTCCTTGTAAGAACCTTCGCGCCCGAAGCGAGGGGACATGGCGTGCCGGAAGTCATGGATGCGATCTTCTACAACGAAGGCCGCATCCGGCCTGCAGTCGCGATCGTGAAATCGCTTGCATCGGCGCTGGCGATCGGCAGCGGATCCGCGGTTGGGCGGGAAGGGCCGATCATCCAGATCGGGGCCTCGTTGGGATCCAGCATCGCGGAATTGATCGGCCTTCAGGTGTGGCAGCGCATCACGCTTGTTGCGGCAGGCGCCGGCGCCGGCATTGCGGCGACATTCAACACCCCGATTGGCGGGGTTCTTTTCGCCGTCGAACTGATGATGCCGGAAGTCAGTACTCGAACCTTCCTTCCCGTCGCCTTGTCCACCGGAACCGCGACATTCATAGGCCGGATCTTCTTTGGCCCCAGGGCCGCCTTCAACGTCCCGCCCGTCGGCATGCTTTCCGTTCATCCTTCGGGCGCCTATGTGCTGATGCTGTATGCGCTGCTCGGCGTCGCAGCGGGCGCGGGCGCGGCCGGGTTCATCCGCGGACTGCATTTTGCCGAAGACAAGTTTGAGCGGATCAAAAATCCGTTTGCCCGCCATGCGCTGGGAATGGGCGCGGTGGGCGCGATGATGTATGCGTTTTTGCGCCTGTCCGGCCACTATGAAATCCAGGGCGTGGGATACGCCACCATACAGGACGTTCTGCTCGGAGTGGTGAGCGCGGCGCCGTTCCTGGGATTGCTGTTCGCGGCCAAACTCGTCGCAACGTCACTCAGCCTTGGATCGGGATCCTCGGGCGGAATTTTCTCGCCGTCGCTGTTCATGGGCGCCACGCTGGGGGGCGCCTTCGGCGCTCTTGTGCAATTTCTTCTTCCCGCCGTGAGCATCAGCGTGCCCGCATTTGCGATGGTCGGAATGGCGGCAATGGTTGGCGGCGCAACCGGCGCAGCCATGACCGCGGTTACCATGATCTTCGAGATGACGCTCGATTACGGAATCGTAGTCCCGATGATCATCGCGGTCGCAATCAGCATCGGCATCCGGCGCGTTCTCTCGCGCGAAAATATCTATACCATCAAGTTGATGGCCCGGCGCCATTTCATACCCAAGGCCCTGCACGCGAACATGTTTCTGGTCCGCCGGGCAGGCGAGGTCATGGAGAGAGACTTCCTGGTCCTGCCGCAGGACATGCCGTTTGACGAATTTCTGGAACTGCCGGAGCATAATGCCCGGCTTCGTCATGTCGTGGTCACCAAAAACAACAAAATCAAAGGGGTACTGCGCGTCAATACCGCCTTGCGCCGGGGATTGGAAGGCGCCTTCGCGAGCGTCTCGTTGGGTGACGTGGCGAGCGAACAATTCGCGATCGCACGCGCCGAAGACATCATGTTCAATGTCATCGGGCGTATGTGGCGCAGAAATGCCGTTATGACCATCGTCGTCAGGGTTGATGGCATCCCACGGCCTGACAGCATAATTGGACTGATAACCAAGGAGCATGTCGCCGATTCCGTTGCTGCAAGCGTAATGCCCTATTCGGCGGGCGAGGCTTTTTCCTAGCGGCAACTCTGGCCGTGACCGGCTACGACTTCGGCCTGGATAAATGGGCTGCTGGTGTTCTGCGCCAAACCATCATTGTTGCTGAAGGACCAGATCGCGATCCCCGTCGCGGCGCATTCAAAGTCATGCCACAAATAACAAAATTTGCCCTGGATTTTGACCTCCACCCATCTAGCCGGCCGGCATGCAAATGGCCAAAGGTCGACGCAGGCACGGGTCAAAAGCGGGAACGCCCCGAGGGGCCACCTTCATCACCCAGAGTTGCGGACCTGCGGTCCATCGCCGCAATCATCTGGCCATGCGGCCACTCCAAGCCGCCAGTTCACTCTTACCTACGAGAAATTAATTCGCTGCACAATACAAGTCCAACTGTCGGCACAATTGGGTGACATTCTGACAATATACAGAATGAAGTATTGGACTATCGCCGCGCCTCCTTGATCGAACCTACGGGTCATGGGATCCGGGTGATCAGATCACAGGTTCCATGGCAGGCTCATCCAGCGGCAACTTCAAGCCCGCAAGACCTTCAATGACAGCTCCCCCCCACAGAGAAATCGGCCCTGCGGCTCAGATCGGGCTAAACAGCGCCTTTGTTCGTCATCCGTCGGCCCGCATGCAAAGACCAGGCATCGTCAAATGGATCCTGTGTGGTGTTGGCATGGTCAGCCTTCTGGGCGGTTACTGGTACTTCAACCAGCGGGGCAGCGAAGGTGGGCGGACGGCTTTACCTTTGGCTGTTTCCGTACGCGTCGCGCCGGTGAGCCGTGGCAACATGCCCGTGGTTGAGAGCACCGTCGGTACGGTCGTTTCCAGCGCCATGGTCCAGGTGACAGCCATGGTTCCCGGCCCTATTGAGCGCGCCTATTTCCGCGAAGGTCAGATCGTCAAGAAAGGCGACCTGTTGTTCCAGATAGATCCGCGCAGCTTCCAGGCCGCTCTGTTGCAGGCCAAGGGCCAGCTCGCCAAGGACCAGGCGCTTCTCACCGGAGCCGAGAAGGATCTCAGACGGGACCAGCGGCTGATGGCCGCCGGCGCCGGCACGCGCCAGGCCTTGGAAGACCAGGAAGCCACCGTCGCCAGCGACAAGGGTGCGGCAGAAGCGGATGAGGCCAGCGTCGATACCGCGGCGATCAATCTGGGCTACACGGAAATCCGTTCGCCCATCGATGGCAAGACTGGACCAATCCTGATTCAACCCGGCAACGTCATCGCGGTGACCGGAACGAGCAGCAGCACCACCCCATTGGTGACCATCTCGCAGGTCAGCCCGATCAAAGTTTCCTTTTCCCTGCCGCAGACGGATCTGTCGCGCATCCAGGCACGCCAGCGCAGTCACGGCCTTACCGCAATAATCGACCTGCATAACGGCGCCCAAACACGGTTTTCGGCGCCGGTGACCTTCACAGGGAATGTCGTCAACAATCAGACCGGTACGATCGAACTGCGGGTGACGCTGGACAACCAGGACGGCGTGCTGGTTCCAGG
>DATATP010000266.1:0-8157 GCA_036268715.1 Rhizomicrobium sp.
CGACATCCGACGATATTCCCCCAACCAAAGTGGCAGCAGACGACTGGGCGCTGGCCGATTGCAGCGCCACACCGTTTCCCGGCAAAGCCGATCTCACCAAACTTTGCGTAAAAGGCGGCTTCGATCCCAAATTCGCCTACACCCTGGTGTTCCGCGCCGCCAATCCAAAGCTACTGGGAATCGGTTATGCCGCGACCCGCGACCTGGTTGCATTCCTGCGCTATGCGGACAGGGATTCGGCAGGCAATCCCAATCCCGCCGCGGGCGCGGTGCGCTGGACCATTGGACGGGGCGTATCGCAGTCGGGCAATTATCTGCGCGGCTTTCTCCGGCTCGGCTTCAACAGCGCCGAGGACGGACGCACCGTGTTCGACGGCCTTAACCCGATCGTGGCGCATCGGCAGCTTACGCTCAATGTGCGGTTCGGAACGCCGGGGGGCTTGGCCTATCTCTATGAAGCAGGCAGCGACGGCGTGGACTGGTGGGGCGAATATGACGACAAGGCCCGCGGGCTCGGAGCATCCAGCTTGCTCGATCGCTGCAACGCCACGCGCAATTGCCCGAAGATCGTTGAGACCTTTGGCTCCGCGGAATTCTGGAACCTGCGCGCTTCCCCCGCGCTGGTCGGCACCGATGCCCGCACCGACATTCCCCTGCCCGCCAATGTGCGGCGCTATTACAATGCGAGCGTGACCCATAATGGCGGGGCCGGCGGTTTTTCCCCGGTGACGCCACCCGTGAAAGGTTGTGTCCTGGCGTCCAATCCCAATCCCTCGTCCGATACCGGGCGGGCCATGTTTCAGGCGCTGATCGATTGGGTGACACGCGGCATCGAACCGCCGCCCAGCAAATACCCCACTGTGGCGGCCGGCGATCTGGTCGCGCCCACGGCCGTGGCAATGGGGTTTCCGAAAATCCCCGGCACCTTGGCGCCGGATGGCCATCTCAATCCTTTGCTGCAATATGATTTCGGTCCGCATTTCAACTATCTCGACATTTCCGGAGTGATGGATGTGCAGCCGCCGCGCATGGTGCAGGTATTGCCCTCGCTGTTGCCGCGCGTCGATGCTGATGGCAATGAGTTGGCCGGCATCCGCTCGCCCCTGCTGTCCGCGCCGCTCGGCACCTATGTCGGCTGGAACGCGACGGCGGCGGGATTCGAGGCCGGACGGTTCTGCGGCAACAGCGGCGGCTATATTCCGTTCGCTGCGACCCGGGTCGAGCGCGTCGCGAAGGGCGACCCGCGGCCGTCGCTGGAAGAACGCTATCCCAGTCACGAGGCCTATGTCGCGCGGGTGAAAGCGGCTGCGGACGCTCTGGTGGCGCAGCGCTATATGCTGCCCCAGGATGCGACGCGCATCGTCAGGCAGGCACAGGACAGCAAGGTCTTGGTTCCTTGAATTTCAACCCGACGGGCGGACATCATGCTTGAAAAAATAAAGATCGCTTCGGTGGCACTGCTGGTCGCGGGGCTTGCCACTCTGGCCTGGGCGGGACCGCAATTCCCCGCTAAGGGACAATTGAAGGTCCCTCCCGACATCGCAAGCTGGCCGGTGACGGGCGCCAGCTACGCTCTCAGTTATGAAGGCGATGGCAGCACCACCTTCAACACCGTACGGATCGATCCCGCCAGTTATGCCGCCTATCTCAGGACGGGCGCCTTTCCCGCCGGCACTATGCTAGCACTGGAAGTGCGCGCCTCCCTCGCCAAGGTCGCGCCCGCCAAGGGCGGCCATGTCCAAGGCAAGGTGGTGGGCCATTCTTTGCATGTGAAGGATGAAAAGGCCGGCCCGGGGACCTGGACATTCTATGCCTATGCCGCGGAGGCAAAAAACGCCGAGCCTATCACCCGCACTGCCGCTTGCTATGCCTGCCACCAAACCGAGGCGAAACAGGACACCGTCTTCACCCAATTCTATCCCAGCCTTTTGGAAGCGCGGGCGAAAACGCAGTGATCAGCTGACCTTGCGTTTTTTGGCCGGCGCCGATTTGAGGCTTTTTTTCAGCGCGTCCATCAAATCGATCACATTGGATTCTTCTACCGGCTCGGCGGTGACCAGCTTTTCGCCCTTCTCCTTGCGGCGGATCAACTCGCGCAACGCCTTTTCATAACGGTCCTTGAATTCCGAAGGCGTAAAGGGCCCTTCTTGTTGCTGGATGATCTTCTCGGCGATCTCGATCATGCGGCGGTCGGGCTTCTTGTCGGGAATGTCCTCGAAGGCGTCGGCTGCCGCGATCACTTCGTCGCCCATCCGCAACGACCAGGCAATGAGGCCCTTGCCCCGTGCTTCCACTGCCATCAGCCGTTCGCGGGTGTGCATAACCACCCGTCCCAGTGCGATGCGGCCGGCCCCCGCCATGGCGTCGCGGATCACCAGATAGGCATCCATGTCCTTTTCATCCCCCGGCAACAGATAGAAGGGGTTATCCCAGTAGAGCCGGTCAATTTCCGTCTCATCGACAAAGCGTTCAATGTCGAGGGTGCGGGTGGTCTCCAGCTTCACCGCGTCCAGCTCGTCCGGGGTCAGGACGACATAGTGATTCTTCTCGATCTCATACCCTTTGACCAGATCGGCGCGCTCCACCGGCCCCTCATCCGGGTCCGTGGGAACCATCCGGATGCGGTTGTTGGTCTTGGGATTGAGAAGATGGAAGGAAATATCCGCGGTGCGGCTGGTGGCGTTGTAGAGCGCCACCGGACAGCTTACCAAGGACAGGCGCAAATTTCCCTGCCACACCGGACGGCGTGAAAGCTGTGGCGCGTCGTCGTTGGCAGGCTGGGGTCGATGGGCCTTGTGCACGCGGCGAGCGGCCTTTTTGGGCTTAGCGGCGGTCTTTTTGCGGGCCATGGAGAACTCCTTAAGCAAAGAACCCGCCAGACCGTATACCGGTTGCAACTCTTTTCCTCCGGTTCCGTTCAGACAGCTCGGAACAATTCAGCGGAGAGCATGAATGGACGTCAAAACCAGGCTAAAACAGGCGGGCAAGGCGGTGGCCGAGACCCTGACTGGGGGCGATGGACAAGCCGATATCCTCGACACGCTCAAGCAGGAGCATGACGAGGTGAAGGCCTTGGCCGCACAGCTGGTCGAAAGTGACAGCGCCCCGGAACGCAAGGCGTTGCTCAGGAGGATCAAGAATGCGCTGGTTCCTCATGTGCGGGCAGAAGAGAAAGTCGTCTATGACGCGATAATCGCGGTGCGTGGCGGCGGCGACAAGACCAAGGTGGATGGCAACGAAGGGTATCTGGAGCATGAGTTGGCCGACAGGACGCTGGCCAAGCTGGGCAAGATATCCCAGGCCCGCTCTCCGGAATTCTCCGCCGCCGCCAAGGTGCTGAAGGAATTGCTGGAGCATCATATTCGGGAAGAGGAAAGCAATGTCTGGGACGATGTGCGCGAGCATTTCTCAGATGATCAGCGCGCGGGCATGAACGCACGGTTCCTGGCCGCCAAGAAAAAGGTCAAAATCCCCGCGTGAGGCGGCGGCGCGCGGCTGCGGAAGGCGGTGCCGGTTTTCCGTCCGGCCGCGCGGTCCTATAAAGACTCCATGCGGAAATTCTCCTCGCTTCTCTGTCCGTCTCCGGCGGGGCTTTATTGCCCGCCGGGGGATTTTTATATCGATCCGGTGCGGCCCGTGGCCCGCGCCGTGATTACTCATGGCCATGGCGATCACGCCCGCAGCGGCCACGACACCGTTGTGGCGACGCCGGAGACTTTGGCGATCATGGCGGCGCGCTATGGCGAGGATTTCGCCACTGCGCGCGAGCCACTCTCATATGGCGCCAAGCTCCGCCGCCACGACGTGACGGTGAGGCTGGCGCCGGCGGGTCATGTCTTGGGGTCTGCGCAGGTGGTGCTGGACTGGGACGGCATGACCATTGTGGTGTCCGGCGATTACAAGCGCCGCCGCGATCCTACTTGCCCGCCTTTCGAGCCGATCCCGTGCGACGTGTTCGTCAGCGAAGCGACCTTCGGCCTGCCGGTGTTCCGGCATCCGCCCGACACCGAAGAGATCGCCAAGCTGTTGCAGTCGGTGCGGCAATTTCCGGAGCGCACCCATCTGGTCGGCGTCTATGCCCTGGGCAAGGCGCAGCGGCTGATCCAGCTCCTGCGCGAGGCCGGCTATAATGAAACGATCTATGTGCATGGCGCGCTGGCATCGATGAATGCGCTGTATGAGCGTCACGGCGTGGCACTGGGCCCGCTTGCGCCGGCGACCACAGATAAAACCAACAGGCTACCCGGCGCTATCGTGCTGGCACCCCCCTCCGCCATCGCCGACAAATGGTCGCGGCGCTTTTCCGATCCGCTGCCGGTGTTTGCTTCGGGTTGGATGCGGGTGCGGGCCCGGGCACGGCAGCGGCATGTCGAATTGCCGCTGATCATCTCCGACCATGCCGATTGGGACGAATTGACTGCGACCTTTATCGAATTGAAGCCGGAACAATTATGGATCACGCACGGCGCGGAAGAAGCGCTGCTGCGCTGGGCGGCCCTGAACGGGGTGACAGCGCGTGCGCTGTCGCTGGTCGGTTATGACGAAGACGAAGGCGAGACCTGATGCGCGCCTTCGCCCGGCTGCTCGACCGCCTCGCCTTCACCCCGGCACGCAATGGCAAGCTGACCCTGTTGCGCGATTATTTCGCCGCCGCGCCGGACCCGGAGCGAGGCTGGGCGCTGGCCAGCCTGACCGGCGCGCTATCGTTCGATCAAGCCAAACCGCAATTCATCCGCCACGCGGTCGAGGCGCGAATCGACCCCGCGCTGTTCGCGATGTCCTATGACTATGTCGGAGATCTGGCGGAGACTGTTGCGTTGGTTTGGCCGTCGGTCTCCGCTGCCAACCGCGAGCCCGAACTGCCCGAAGTGATCGATGCGCTGCGCAGCGCCTCGCGCCGTGAAGTGCAGATGCTGCTGGAGCGCTGGTTGGACGCCCTGGATGTGGACGGCCGCTGGGCGTTGCTGAAACTGCTGACGGGGGGATTGCGCGTCGGCGTTTCGGCGCGGCTGGCCAAGCAGGCGCTCGCCGATCTCGGCGAAGTGCCGGTGTCGGAGATCGAGGAAATCTGGCACAGCCAGCATCCGCCCTATGAAGATATGTTCGCGTGGCTGGAAAAGCGCAGCGACAAGCCCAGCGCCGTCACCCCAGCCCGCTTCCGGCCCGTGATGCTGGCACAAGCGATCGACGAAGCGGTAGATTTCGCCCGATTGGACGCCATCGATTATGCCGCAGAATGGAAATGGGATGGCATAAGAGTGCAGGCGACCCATGAAGGCGGCCAGCGGCGTTTATACAGCCGCACGGGCGATGACATCGGCAAATCCTTTCCCGATCTGATCGCTGCGATGAATTGGGATGGAGTGATCGACGGTGAATTGCTGGTGATGCGCGATGGCCGCGTCGCATCCTTCGCCGAATTGCAGCAGCGCCTCAATCGTAAGAGCGCCGATGCGACGTTGCAGGAGAAATTCCCCGCTGCCATTCGCGCCTATGACCTTTTGATGGATGGCGATGAGGATTTACGTTTGCTTCCCTTCGCCGAACGGCGCAAGCGGCTGGAAGCATTCGTCGCCCGCGCCGCCAGCCCGCGCCTGGATTTGTCGCCGCTGCAACCTTTCGCAAGTTGGGAGGAACTGGCGGCGCTGCGCGCGTCCCCGCCGCCGGGCGATCCGCAGATCGCCGAAGGACTGATGCTCAAGCGTTGGGACTCGATATATGAGGCTGGGCGGCCCAAAGGCCCCTGGTTCAAATGGAAACGCGATCCGCACCTGATCGATGCGGTGTTGATGTATGCCCAGCGCGGCCATGGCAAGCGCTCCGGCTTTTACTCCGACTTTACCTTCGGCTGCTGGCGCAAAGAGGACAATGGCGCGGACGTGCTGACCCCCGTGGGCAAGGCCTATTTCGGTTTCACCGACGAGGAGCTGAAGCAATTGGACAAATTCGTGCGCGACAACACGGTGGAACGTTTCGGGCCGGTGCGCTCGGTCAAAGCGGGCCGCGATTTCGGCCTGGTGCTGGAGATCGCCTTCGAGGGCATCGCCCGTTCCGCGCGCCACAAATCGGGCGTGGCGATGCGCTTTCCCCGCATCAACCGCATCCGTTGGGACAAGCCGGCGCGCGAGGCCGACGAACTCGCCACCCTGGAGCGGATGATTGAGGGTTAGAGCGGTTCCAGGAAAAGTGTACCGCGGTTTTCCGTCCGGAACCGCGACAAAACAAAGGACTAGATCATTTTCGTGATTCAGCGAAACACGAAAATGACCTAGACACCCGCCGTCAGGTAAGGCTTCAAGGTCGCATAGCGGAATTCGATCTCCTCAATCGCATCGGCCGCCAGCACCGGAACGATGACCTGGCCTTTGGGCGCGCCGCGGCGCTGGGCGGTGGATTTGAACACGCCGCGCTTTTTCCAGATATAGCGCTCGGTGCCGGGAATTTGGGCTTCGCAGTTTTTCATCAGCAGCAGCTTGGAGAAAGCGTCGGCCGCCACGTCGCGCCGGCCGCCCTGATAGTTGTTCCAGATCGCCACCATCAGATCGCCATACATGCCCTGGGCGGTCATCTCGCCATCCAAGCCCATGCGCAGCTCGTAAAGCCAGCCATCGGCGCCCGACGCGCCGAACACGCTTTTGAGCGGCGGACGCTGCCTAACCTCGGCTTTCATGCGCGCCACCAGCGGGTTCGTCTCTTCCTTGATGCAGGAAAGGTTCGGGTACTGGCGCGCCAGCGAGACCATCATGTCGACGCTGGGCGCCAGCGCATGCGGCATTCCGGTCAGCGAGGTTTGAATGAAAATCGGCCGTTTCGACAACGTCGCAAGTGCTGCGAAATATTCCCGATAAGCCTCTTCCGACTGCTCGGCCGAGGGCGGCATGGCGATCAGGGCGTCAGGATCGAGCGTCTCGGCATAGCGGGCATAGTCCAGCATCTCCGCTTTGGTGGGGGCCTGCACGCCCAGCACACTCGCCACCTTGGTGCCCCGGCAGGCATCGGCGATCACCTTCATGCCCTTCATCCGTTCATCCTTGCTGAGCAGCAGGACATCGCCATTTCCCTGCGGCCACGCTGCGCCGGCGCAGCCGCATCGGTCGTAAAATGTCATCTGGCGGGCAAGGTCTCCGTAAGCCACCGCGCCACCGGCCGTATAGGGCGTCACCACGATAGGCATCACACCCCGCATCGGCTTGGTCGCCGCGATGGCGGGTCCGGCTGCGGCGAGCGTGGCAGCGCCAGCCACCAGGCCCAGTGTGTCACGGCGGTTTGGCATGTCGATCATGGCGTTCTTCCCCGAATTGCGAAGGCTATTATATTCTCAAGGCTCTTCTTCCACCATGCTCGGCGTTTTGAGCAGGGCCGTCACCAGCGCCGCGGACGCGGTGAAGCCCGCCAGCACGTAGAGCGCAATCACATAGCTGTGGGTGTGATCCCGGATAAAACCCACGATGAAGGGTCCTGCGAAGCCGCCGAGATTGCCCACCGAATTGATCAACGCGATGCCTCCCGCTGCCGCCGTGCCGGTGAGGAACATCGAGGGCAGCGGCCAGAATGGCGCCTTCACGCCGTAAATGCCGAAATTGGCGGACGCGATAAGAGCCAACGCCGCATAGGATGGACCGATATAGCCCGCTCCGGCCAGCCCTGCGGCGGAGATCAGCAAGGTCAAAAACAGCAAACCCTTGCGGTGCAGCTTCCAGACGTCGGCCAGCCAGCCGAAAAACAAAACCCCCGCGATGCCGGCAAGGAATGGCAGCGTGGCGATCAGATTGGCCTCGGTCGCGCTGGCCCCCATGCCCTCGATGATCCGGGGCAGAAATATGGCGATGCCCAGAACACTGGTGATGTTGGCGAAATAAATGAAGGACAAAGCCAGCACCCGCCCGTCGCGCAGTGCGGCGAGGCCCACCAAGCCATGCCGGCGGCGGATGCTGCTGGCTTCATATTCGAGCCTGGACTGAAGCCATTCCTTTTCTTCGGCGCTCAGCCACGCCGCCTCTGCCGGACGGCCGGGGAGAAATTTCAGCACCACACCCGCCAGCAGCACCGTCGGCAGGCCCTCAATCACGAACAGCCATTGCCAGGGTTTCAGACCCCAAAGCCCATGCGTCACCGTCATCGCCCAGTTCGAAAGCGGCCCACCCAGCGACAGCGAGA
>DATATP010000267.1:0-18958 GCA_036268715.1 Rhizomicrobium sp.
CGGCGAGTCCGCCGTGACGCCGAACGCCGCCCGCGCGGCATCGGTATTGAGGGTCGAAACTTCCAACCCGGTATCGATGTTGGCGGTAAAGTCCTTGCCGTCCAAGGTCACCGTCATGCGGATGTCGCTGCCAGTCACGCTGGCCATACTTTGCGTATCCTTTCCGCCGTTCACATAGGACATGCCGAGATTGTCGTTGCTGTTCGGATGGATGACTGCGTTGAGACCTCCCGCCTGCGCAAATCCCACCTTGTCGTCGGCACGGCTTCGAACCGAGATTTGGGCGACGGCCACGGAGGGCGTGGTCCAGTAGACGACCTGGCCGGGACAATGATCCTGGGAATAAAGCGCGAGCCGGTGGGCGGCGAAATCCATTTCCACGTCAAAATGCGACAGAAGATCGGCGGCGAGGACGCCATCGAAGCGGCCATCGGCGGTCGGCGTGACCATCAGGGCATAGTTGCGGCTGCGCAAGCCGCCCAGATTGACGCTATCGATCAGGAAATAGGAGCGCGACGCATTGCCGTTCGCGTCCAACAGCCGGCCGGCGGCCCCTCGTGCGCGCAGGCCCAGCATCTTTCCGGCGGCTGCCGTAAGGCTGCTGGAACCTCCTTCCGTGTCGAGCAACACATGCAGGATGGAGCCATTCACGCCGAGCGGCACCGTCTCCCGCGCTCCGCCGGCCAGCGGCGTCATCTCCAGCGACGCGACCCTTTGCAAAGGGGAGCATGAGGCAGCCAGCGCCGGTGAGGCCAAAAGAAAGGCCACTCCCAGAAACATCCAGGCGAGAGCAAGAGGCTTCAAATCTCCTCCCATCAAGCCGGCTCCGTTATATTCGCTGTCAGGATTGTAGCGTCGATGGCCTTTTGTGGAGGTTAGGGCCGCTCCCCTCGGCAAGCAAGACGCTCAGAGAACACCCGGAATGAACCGCTTGGTGCGCGCGCGATAGGCGGCATATTCGGGATAGGCATCCATCAGCACCTGCTCCTCGAACAGGCTGCGCACGACTTGCAGGGCGATCACCGCCGCCGCGAGCAGCGCCGCCCAAGGCTGCTGAAACAGGATCGCATTGCCGATGACGCAAAGCGTCTCCAGGGCGTAGAGCGGATGACGCGCATGGGCATAAGGACCGCCGGTCACCAGGGTGCGGGCTTCGGGCATGATCGAAAAGGCTCTGCCGAGCCTCGCCAGAACAAACCCTGCGCCCACAAAACCCACGATTTCGAAAAGGTCGGACGCGATCAACCAGGAGAGCGGTATCGTGGGCCGAGGCAGATAAAGGATCGCGACCCCCAGGAAGGTGCCGACAAAGCCGGCCAGCCGCGGCAACAGACCTCGTGACTTGCGGACCGGCAAGTCGCGAACCGCGATCAGATAGACCAGCAGCAGATTGAAGGCGGCCGATGCGAAAAGGGCAATGAAAAGCAGCCCGGCATGCAGGCTGGCGCGGCCCGCGAGAAGTTCACCGCCCAGCATGGCGAGCGCAGGGCGCAACCTGATCGCGGCGCCCCCGAACCACAGGATCAGGGGCACACCCATCGTGAGGTCATATAGCCTGGACGTGCGGAAACGGGCGAACGTCATGATTTTTTATCTGGTCGCGCGGCCGGAGGGAAAACCGCTTCGCTCCCTCCAGTCGCTTCACACTTTTCCTGGCCGTCGCTCCCAGGCCGGCGCGCCAGCAGTGCCACCAGTTCGGCCACTTCCATGAAATGGCCCTCCGGCGACAGAGTCCGCAAGACGGTGCGCAAATCCACTTCGAACGCATCCATGCGATCTCCAAGCTTCTCCGGTGAACAGGTGGACATGGAAAAGGCGCGGCCGACGATCTCGTCTTCGCTGATCGAACGGCGTTGTGTCACCGACAACCCATCGAGCAGGGTAAAGGCCGACGAGAACAGGAACGGCTCGTAGCGGCGATGGCCGCCCTTGCGGCGTTCGCGGATATGCGCCGCCTCCCCGCGGCCATAGCGGTCGCCCACCTCGCGCACCGTCTTGTACCAGTCATTCTCCGGGACCCCAGGATGCGCGTCATGGAAGAACGCCACGCCGCCTTCCGGTGCGACGACCTGGTTCAACATTTGCAATGTTGCGCTTCGGTCCATCCAATGAAAGGCGCGGCCGATCACGACCAGCCGGAACGGCCCTGACGTTGGTGTCAGATCGTAAGAGCTACCCTGCACCAAGGCGACCGACACGCCCGCCGCTTTCGCCGCCTCGCCCGCCGCCGCCAGCATCTGCGGCTCCGGGTCCATGGCCGTCACCGCCATGCCCGCCTGCGCGAAGGGTACCGCCAGCATGCCGGTGCCCGCGCCCAGATCCAGCACCGGGTCGCCGGGGCTCAACCCCGCCAGCGCCGCCACCCGCGCGATCAGACGGTCGGGATAGGCCAGGCGATATCGCTCGTACCAGGCGACGGTGCTTCTGAAACGGCGCGGTTCATATTGAGTTTCGGCCATGGAACCATGATGCTTTGTTTTGCCGGGTATGGCCTTATACTAGGCCTGTCCCGCATCTGAACGGAATTCATGGCCAACATCGCCCTTGTTGACGACGACAAGAACATCCTCGCCTCGGTCAGCATGCTGCTCGAGCAGGAGGGTTATCATGTCCAGACCTTTTCCGATGGCGCGGCGGCGCTGACCGCGCTCACCACCAGCCCGCCCGACCTTGCCATCCTGGACATCAAGATGCCGCGCATGGACGGGCTGGAATTGCTGCGCCGGCTGCGCCAGACCGGCGACCTGCCGGTGATTTTCCTCACCTCCAAGGACGAGGAGATCGACGAATTGATGGGCCTCAATGCCGGGGCCGACGATTATATCCGCAAACCCTTTTCCCAGCGCCTGTTGCTGGAGCGGGTGCGGGCCGTGCTGCGCCGGGCGGAAGGCAAGAACGCCGCCCCGGTGGCTGGCGACAAGAAGGAGGCGCTGGTACGCGGCAAGCTGGCGCTGGATCCCCAGCGTCATGAATGCACCTGGGACGGCAAACCGGTGCGGTTGACTGTGACGGAGTTCCTCATTCTCCAGGCGCTGGCGCAGCGGCCGGGCTTCGTCAAGAGCCGCGACAGCCTGATGGACGCGGCCTATGACGATCAGGTCTATGTCGATGATCGCACCATCGACAGCCACATCAAACGGCTGCGCAAGAAGTTCAAGGCCGTGGCCGACGATTTCGACGCCATCGAGACGCTTTACGGCGTCGGCTATCGCTATCGCGAATAGCGGTGCCGCATTTCTCGGCCCTCACCTGGCGCATCATCGCTTTCAACGCGATTGCGCTGATCGTACTGACGGTTGGCGTTATCGTGGTTCAGGCGACGGGCCGGGGCCTGGTGGAGGAGCGTCTCTCCGGCGTCCAGGCACAGGCGGCCATCGTCGCAGGCGCCCTGGCGGAATACGCAACCGACACCGAGACCCATACGCTGAAGGTCCATGATGCCGAAGTGCTCCTCCCCGAATTGATCACGCCGACCCGGCTGCGCGCCCGCATTTATCTGCCCAGCGGCCATCTCGCCATCGACAGCCGCAACTTCCTTGCCCGCAACATGGTGGAGACGGTCGAGTTGCCGGCGCTGGACCGCTGGACCCAGTTCAAGGTCTGGGCCCACCGCATCTATGACGGAGTGATGGGAATCAGGCCTTTCACCCAACTTCAACCGTATTACGAAGGCGGCGATGACGGCCGCGTCTATCACGAGGTCAACATGGCCCTGACCGGCATGGCCGCCAACGCCGAACGGGTGGACGACCGCAACAAGCTGGTCCTGTCGGTGGCTGTGCCGATCGAGAGCCGCTATCGCACCATTTATGGCGTGCTGCTGGTCTCCACCGAAAGCGGCGACATCGACGACATCCTGCAACAGGAGCGCGCCACCTTGATCGAGGTGGTGGCGGTAGCGCTGGTCGCCATGCTGCTCTCGTCGCTGTATCTTGCAAGCACCATCGCCGAGCCGGTGCGCCGGCTTGCCGCCGCCGCCGACCGGGTGCGCTTCGGCCAGGGCGGACGCGGCGACATCCCCAATTTCCCGGAGCGCAATGACGAGATCGGCGACCTGGCCGACAGCCTGAAATCGATGACGTCGGCGCTGTACGACCGCATCGACGCGATCGAGCGCTTCGCCGCCGACGTCGCGCATGAGCTGAAAAATCCCCTCACATCCCTCGCCAGCGCGATGGAGATGATGGCACGCGCCAAGGACGAAGCCGTGCGCAATCGGCTGATGGCGATCGTGCGCGGCGATGTCAAACGCATCGACCGGCTGATCACCGATATTTCCGACGCCTCGCGGCTGGACGCCGAGCTCAGCCGGGAAGTGCGCGAGCCGGTGGACCTGTCGCGGCTGCTCCTCACCATCGTCGAGGTCTATCGTATGACCGACAGCGCCGCGGGCGTGCGCCTGACCCTGTCCGACGAATTGCCTGTGGGGACGATGGTTCTGGCCCAGGGCGAGCGGCTGGGCCAAGTCTTCCGCAACCTGATCGACAACGCGATTTCCTTCAGTCCGCCGAACGGCAAGGTGATGGTCACGGCGCGGCAGCGGGAGCATATCGCGACCGTGACCGTAGAAGACGAAGGTCCCGGCATTCCTGCCGACAATCTGGAGTCCATCTTCGAGCGCTTCTATACCGAGCGCCCGAGTGATACCTTCGGCAAGAATTCCGGTCTGGGACTTTCGATCGCGCGCCAAATCACGGAAAATGGCGGCGGCCGTGTCTGGGCGGAAAATCGCCAGACCGGCGGCGCGCGCCTGATCGTGGAACTGCCGGTGAACCGATGAGCGGGGACGTCCGCGGCCGGACCGTGCGACCCGAACAAGAGCTACCGGAATTGAACATCCATGCCACCTGTGTCGTGTTGGGCGACGCGGGCGTGCTGCTTCTGGGCAAGAGCGGCGCAGGCAAATCGGATCTCGCGCTCAGGCTGATCGACGACGGCGCGGTGCTGGTCGCCGACGACCGGGCAATGCTGTCTATGCGCGATGGAATATTGTTCGCGCGCGCGCCGCAGACCATCCGCGGACTGATGGAGGTGCGGGGCCTGGGTATTATCGAGATGCCCACGAAGGAGGCGGCGCGCATAAGGCTGGCGGTCGTGCTGGGCCGCGAAGACCGGCGGCTGCCGTCTCCGCGCCATTATGAATGCCCGCTGCCATTAACCCAGAATGTGCCGCTGATCGCGCTCGATCCGCGCCTCGCCTCCGCTCCGGCACGGATTCGTGCTGCTTTGGCGGCTTTTTCCAAGGACTTGTTCCGCGACAACTTTAACACCAAATAACCCTTTCCCGCGGGCGACCTTTTGCTATCGTCCCCGCCCTTAGCGGATTTTTGCATGATCGGACTAGTCCTCGTCACCCACGGCCGCCTCGCCCAGGAATTCATCTCGGCGATGGAACACATGGTGGGCCCTCAAACGCATCTGCGCGCCGTGTGCATCGGGCCGGAAGACGATATCGAGCGCCGGCAGCGCGAGATCGCGGCGGCGGCAAAGGCGGTGGACATGGGCGATGGTGTCATCATCGCAACCGACATGTTCGGCGGCACGCCTTGCAATCTCGCGCTCACCCTGCTGGAGCGGGGCCGGACCGAGGTATTGGCGGGCGCCAATCTGCCCAGCCTCATCAAGTTGATCGACATCCGCGGCCGTCTGCCGCTCGACCAGGCGGTGAAGGAAGCGATCGAGGCAGGCCGCAAATATATGCGGGCGGGCAGCGCGGACCTTGCATGATGAAGGGCCGGGCTTAGATGGCGGAAAAGCTGCGCGCGACCGCCGTCATTCCCAACAAGAAGGGACTGCATGCCAGGGCCAGCGCCAAGATCGTCGAGGCCTCGGCGCGGTTCCAGTCCGAAATCCATGTCGTCAAGGATGGCGTCGCGGTCAATGGCCGCTCGATCATGGGGTTGATGATGTTGGCGGCATCGATGGGTTCCGCGGTCGAGATCACCACCGACGGTCCCGACGCGCGGGAGGCGATGACCGCGATACTGGCCTTGATAGAAGCCAAGTTCGGAGAAGAATAAGGATCGTCGGCGACATGCCGGTGATCCTCATGCCAAGCGCAAAGTTGTTGGCCTAGCGACAGCGTATGGCCACGCTTAGACTTTGCGCGCGGCAGTGCAGCCTCGACTGTGGAGAAGCGGATGAAGAAGCTGTTGTCCCTCATTTTCGCATTTCTCTTCGGGGCGCCCGCTCTCGCCGCCGATCCCCCGACCCATGTCCATCCCGCCCTGTGGCACGTAATGGGTTCGCAAGGGGACGTCTATCTGTTCGGGTCGATCCATGTGCTGCCGCATAATATCGACTGGCGCACCCCGGCGGTGGAGAAGGCGATGGCGCGCGCCGGCGTATTTGTGTTCGAGGTGTCGACGGATCCCCGGGCAATGGGACGGATGCGCGAACTGGTAGCGGCGCAGGGTTATCTGCCGGCCGGAGAGACCTTGCGCGCCGAACTGTCTGCGTCCGAGCAAACCGATTTCGACGCGGCGCTCGGAACGGCGGGCGTTAAACTGGCGGCGGTGGATCGCGAGCGGCCTTGGCTTGCCTCGCTGCAGATCACCTTCGCGGAGGTCGCCAAGGCCGGCTATGATCCAGCCAGCGGCGTCGATGTCCAAGTCGAAAAACTGGCGAAGGACAAGCACAAGCCGGTGCGTTATTTCGAGACCATCGACCAGCAATTCAATCTGCTGGCGCCCGACGACCCGGCGCTCGAGCTGAGCGAATTCAAGTCCGATCTCAAAGACCTTGCCCAGCCGGAAAGCGAACTGGACGACCTGGTCAAGGCGTGGAGCCGCGGCGATGTGGCGGCGATCGATACGCTGATGAATTCCGCACTCGCCCCCTTTCCTGACGCGAAAAAGGCCCTGCTGGACGACCGCAATCGTCGCTGGGCCCTGCAGATCGAAACCATGTTGGAAGAAAAGCGGACCTTCTTCATCACCGTGGGCGCGGGCCATCTGGCCGGGCCCCTCGGCGTGCCGGCCTTGCTGCGCAAGGCGGGATATAAGGTCGAGGGGCCGTAACGATCAGGCCGCCTGCCGCTGGTGATGGCGACCTTCCTCCACCTCCTCGATGATTTTCTTGACAAAAGCTTCGAGATCTTCGGGCTTGCGGCTGGTAATGATGCCATTGTCCACCACCACGTCCTTGTCGATCCACTTGGCGCCGGCATTTTCCACGTCCTTGCGCAGGGATGGCCATGACGTCGCCTGCCGGCCCTTGAGCGCATCGGCCTGCACCAGCAGCCAGGGGCCGTGGCACACGGCCGCGACAACCTTGCCGCTGTCGAGGAACGCCTTCACCAGCTTCATCGCATCCCCATCCATGCGAAGCTTGTCGGGATTGATGACCCCGCCGGGAATCACCAGCGCATCGTAATTCTGGCATCGCGTGTCCGCGATTTTGCGGTCTGCTTGTGCGGGACGACCCCAATCGGTTCGATCCCAGCCTTTGATCTCCTTACCGTCCGGTGTTGCAACGTCCACTTTGGCGCCCGCAGCCCGCAGTTTGTCGCGCGGAACTTCCAACTCTGCCTGCTCGAAGCCATTTGTGGCAATGATAAGTATCTTCGCTTGGCTGATAGCGGTCATGTTGTCCTCCATGTTCGGATGATCTGACAATTCCGGAACCGCCGCCGCGTTCCGGCGTCAGCCGCGCTTGGTGGTCGCAAGCCAGGCGACGCTATGTACCCCACCAGGAGAGATGGAGCGGCATGGTCATGGCTCCCCAACAAGCCGCGGTTCCGCCGGTTCCACGGGCGCATGTCATGATATGCAGATTTCTTTATATCATGCTTGCCCCACCCTGATCCGGCTGCTATAGGCGGCCCTCTATTGAGGGAAACCGCTCATGTCCGCCGCCCCGCGAGAGAAATTCTCCGATTATGTCGTCAAGGACATCGGCCTGGCCGAGTGGGGCCGCAAGGAACTGGCGATCGCCGAGATCGAGATGCCCGGCCTGATGGCCACCCGCACCGAATATGGCCCGAAGCAGCCGCTAAAAGGGGCGCGTATCGCCGGCTCGCTGCACATGACAATCCAGACCGCGGTCCTGATCGAGACCTTGAAGACGCTCGGCGCGGACATCCGCTGGGTGTCGTGCAACATCTATTCGACGCAAGATCACGCCGCTGCCGCGATCGCCGTAGGCGGCACGCCGGTCTTTGCCGTCAAAGGCGAGACGCTGAAGGACTATTGGGATTACACCGCGCGCCTGTTCGACTGGCATGGCGGCGGCTATCCGAACATGATCCTGGACGATGGCGGCGACGCCACCATGCTGGTGCATCATGGCCTGCGCGCCGAGAAAGGCGACACTGCGTTTCTCGACAAGCCCGACAATGAGGAAGAGGAGGTCTTCTTCGCTCTCATCAAGCGCCTGTTGAAGGAAAAGCCGAAGGGGTGGTTCGCGGAGATCGCCGCGAACATCAAGGGCGTTTCCGAAGAGACGACTACGGGCGTTCACCGCCTCTACATTATGGAAAAGGAAGGCAAGCTGCTCTTCCCCGCCATCAATGTAAACGACAGCGTCACCAAGTCCAAGTTCGACAATCTTTATGGCTGCCGCGAGTCCCTGGTGGATGGCATCCGCCGTGGCACGGATGTGATGATGGCCGGCAAGGTGGCGATGGTCGCCGGCTTCGGCGATGTCGGCAAGGGCTCGGCGGCGAGCCTGCGTCAGGCCGGCTGCAGGGTGATGGTTTCGGAGATCGACCCGATCTGCGCGCTGCAGGCCGCGATGGAAGGCTATGAAGTGGTGACGATGAACGATGCCGCGCCGCGCGCCGACATCTTCGTCACCGCCACCGGCAATGTCGATGTCATCACGGTCGATCACATGCGGGCGATGAAGGACCGCGCCATCGTCTGCAATATCGGCCATTTCGATTCTGAGATTCAGGTGGGCGGTCTGCGCAATTTCAAATGGCACAATGTCAAGCCGCAGGTGGATGAGGTCGAATTCCCCGACGGCAAGCGCATCATCCTTTTGTCGGAGGGCCGGCTGGTCAATCTGGGCAATGCAATGGGCCATCCCAGCTTCGTGATGAGCGCGAGCTTCACCAATCAGACGCTCGCCCAGATCGAGCTGTTCTGCAATCCGGGCAAGTATCAGAAGAAGGTCTACACCCTGCCCAAGCATCTGGACGAGAAGGTCGCGCGTCTGCATCTGGCCAAGATCGGCGCCAACCTGACCGAGTTGAGCGACAAGCAGTCCGATTACATCAACATTCCGAAAGCGGGCCCCTTCAAGCCGGATACCTACCGCTATTAGGCCGGCGGGTTCGTTCCGAACCCGATTCAAAGCCTGACGTTCGGTTTGCCGGTCGGCACCCCCGTGTCCGGCACCCCCTCTGTTTATCGGGGTAGCGGCAACCTTGTTCCAGCCATACACCGAGTCCGGCAGACCATCCGGCTGCTTCTTTGCTGGAAATCAACACTTGGCACACACATACGCATCTTGGGGTTCACGCTTAATTAACCGCTATCTCTATGCCGACTCCGACGCTGCCGGTATGTTGTTGATTCCACAATGATTCGTCTGGTTACGGGGCAAAAGGAATGAGTCCCAATCCGGGACAGAAAAAAAAGCCGGGGGGCTGGTTGGCGTGGTTGGTAGGGTTGGCGCTCCTGACGCCGCAGCCTGCACTTGCCGCGGGGCCTGACTATGTGACGATCGAGTCGGGCCGCATGGTCGTGCTGTCCGCCTTGGCGGCGGGCGCTATCGCGCTGGCGATGGCCGCCGGCCTATGGGCGGTGGCCGAACAGTGCGCTGCTTCTCGCCTGCGCCGCACTTTGAAGGCCAGCGGAGCGCGCACCAGGGCGGCGGTGGGCGAACGCGAAGCCCTGCTGGGGGCCAGCCGCGAGGCGCTGGTGGTATGGGGCCGTGAAACCAGCGGCCCCCTCTCCTATGGCGGCGGCGACGAAGCGCTCCAGTCCTGTCTGAAGGGTCCGGATGCGCTGGCCCTGTCCAGCGCGCTGGACGGGCTATCGGACCGTGGCGCGGGCTTTGTCCTGCCGGTGCAGGATCAGCATGGCAAGAAGCTCGTGGCGCGCGGCCGGGCAGTCGGCGCCATGGCCGCGGTATGGCTGGAGGAGCCGCAGGCGCCCGTCAATGCCGCCGACTTCCACACGGTTCTCGACGCGCTGCCCATTCCCGTCTGGCTGCGCGACAAGGCACTGGCGCTGGTGTGGGGCAACCAAGCCTTTCTGAATGGGGCTGGCGTCGCCGATCTGGAGACTGCACGCCACAGCCAGGCGGCGCTGGACAAGACCGAGCGCGACCTGGCCGCCAGCGCACGCACACAAAACGCAACCTTGGAGGCCAGGCGTTTTTCCGTGATCGGCGGTCATCGCCGGGCCCTCGCCTTCACCGAAATTCCAATGGGCGAGGCAGGCATCATCGGCACGGCGGTGGACGTGACGGAGATCGCGGCTGCGGAAGCGCGGCTGCAACAACATGTCGACGCCCATGCCGATACCCTGGACAAGCTGGCGACAGCGGTCGCGATTTTCGGCAGCGACCAGAAACTCAGCTTTTTCAATCGCGCCTTCGCCAAGCTGTGGAATTTGCCGGAGCCTTGGCTCGACAGCCACCCTTTCCACAACGAAATCCTTGACCGGCTGCGCGAGGCGCGCAAGCTGCCGGAGCAGCGCGACTATCAGGCCTGGAAGCGCCAGCGCCTGACCCTGTACAGCCAAGCGCGCGACCGCTCTGCCGAAGAGCTTTGGCACATTCCCGGTGGCCAGACCATGCGGGTCGTCACCCAGCCCCACCCCTTTGGCGGCTTGTCCTTCCTTTATGAGGATGTGACCGAAAGGCTGGCGCTGGAATCCAATTACAACACCCTCATCAAGGTGCAGTCGGCGACCTTGGACACCTTGGTGGAAGGCGTGGCGGTGTTCGGGCCGGATGGCAAGCTGAAGCTGCACAATGCCGCCTTCGCGCGCATCTGGGACCTTTCCGAAAAGGATCTGGCGGGCGAACCGCATGTACGGACCATCGCCACGGTCGCCGCCCAGCGTTTTGGCGATTCCGAACCCTGGGACCGCCTGATCCTCGCCATCGTGTCGGGTCCCTCGCAGAAGCGCGACCTCGGCGAAGTGGAGCGCGCTGACCGCACCATCCTGTCGCTGGGCCTGTCGCCCCTGCCGGACGGCGCGACCCTGGCAACCTTCGCCGACGTTACCGACCGCTTCCGGATCGAGACGGCGCTGCGCGACCGCAACGAGGCATTGGAAGCTGCCGACCGGCTCAAATCCGATTTCATCAAGCATGTCTCTTATGAATTGCGCACGCCGCTCAATTCCATCCTCGGATTCTCCGAACATCTGGCGAGCGGTGTGCCCGGGGCGCTCAATCCGCGTCAAACCGAATATGTCAATGCCATCGTCGAAGGCGGCACCACCCTCAAGAATTTGGTCAACGACATTCTCGATCTCGCACTGGTCGAATCCGGGGCGCTGCGGCTGGAACTGGAACGCATCGAGCTGGCCGACCTGGTGGGCGACATCGCCGCCCATGCCCAGGAATGGGCGGGCAAGGTGGGGCTGACCTTGGAAGTCCAGACCGGCGGCGGCAAATTCCTTGCCGATGCGCGGCGGCTGCGGCAGGTGATCTTCAATCTCCTGTCCAACGCGTTCAAATATACGCCCCGCGGCGGCACCATAAGGCTGATCGCCGCCATTGTCGGCGAGGATGTGCAGATCGCCGTTGCCGATAACGGGCCGGGCCTGGCGCCGGAAGTGAAGGCGAACGCCTTCGAGCGCTTCTCGGCCAAGAACCGGGCCGGTCAGCGGGCCGGCGCAGGGCTGGGGCTGGCGCTGGTCAACCGCTTCATGGAATTGCATGACGGCTGGGTGGAGATCGAAAGCGGCAATGGCACCCTGGTCCGCTGCCACCTGCCCCGGCGCGTGCATGACGACGTGCCGCCGCCGGAAGTGAGCGACGACAGGAAGACGGCATATCTTTGATCCCCTTCGCACGCCACGGCCGCAAGCGGCCTGCGTGCTATGGGCACCTCCTCTTCCACGGTGCTTCGCAGACGTAGGAGAGGCGGACCTCAGCTGGCATCGCCGGAATATCAATGCTGACTTTTCGGCAGCCTGAGCACGATGCCCTCCAGTGACGAGGTCATGCGCAACTGGCAGGACAGGCGGCTCTCGGGCCGCTGCTCCGGCGCGAAGTCGAGCATGGCTTCCTCCATGTCCGTCTTTGGCGGCAGCGCGGGCGCCCACATCGGATCGACATAAACCTGGCAGGTCGCGCAGGCGCAGGCGCCGCCACAATCGGCATCGATACCGGGCACCAGATGCTTGACCGCGCCTTCCATCAAGGACCAGCCAACCGGCACATCGACGATATGCTCCTTGCCGGACGATTCGATATAGATGACTTTGGGCATCAGGGTTTGTAATCAACTGAAAACATAAGACCGAATGTCATGGCCCACCACCCCGGTCCGCGCGAAGCGCGGCCGGAGTGTAAACTCCGTGTGGGCCAACCAGGTGAAGGGCACGCAGCTGCAGCAGAAAAGTCTGCGTCGCCGGGGCGGCCCGCATTCGCGGGCCATGACAATGTGTGATTATATTTCCAGGCCGTGCACAAATCCTAGGCCGCCATCTGCTTCATCGGCACACTGAGATCGGCCAGCCTTTCGGCGGTGATTTTCGCAGCATCGGCGATCAGTTTCTTTCCCATCAGATATTCCGGTGCGGCGTTGACCGCCTCCACCGCCGCCACCACGTCATCGCGCAAATGGAAGGCTGCGAATTTGCGGCTTGCCGGATCGCCGCGCAGCACGATGCGGTCGCTCTGGCGCGCCAGCCCCGCGATCTGGAGCTTGAGATCATACTGGTCCGACCAGAACCACGGCACTTCGCTATAGGGCTTGGGCTTTCCCACCATCGCCAGCGCCGCATGCTTGGCCTGGTCGATCGCGTTCTGCACGCATTCCAGCCGGAGCGCGGTTCCCTCCCGCCCGACATGCCGGGTGCAGTCGCCCGCCGCCCAGATCGCCGGATCTCCGGTCATCGCGTTGCGGTCCACCACGATGCCGTCCTCGCAGCCGAGGCCGGCCGCGCGCGCCAGTTCGTCATTGGCGATGACACCGATGCCGACCAGCACCAGATCGGCCGGATAAAGCTCGCCGCCCGCGCGGATACGTTCGACCTTGCCGGTGCCCTCAAAAGCTTCGACTCCCGTGCGCAGTTTCAGCGTCACCCCTGCCTTTTCATGTTCGGCGGCGTAGAAATCGGAAAGCTGCGGCGACACCGAGCGCGCCATCAGGCGGTCCATGGCCTCGAATACCATTACTTCCAGCCCGCGCTTGGCCGCCACCGCGGCGACTTCCAGCCCGATATAGCCGCCACCGACAATGGCGAGTCGCGCGCCCGGCTTGAACGCAGCCTGCAGCCCATCCACATCGGTGATGGTCTTGAGATAATGGATGCCGGGCAAATCCGAGCCAGGACACGGAAGCCGGCGCACCCGCGCACCGGTCGTCAGCAGCAGCTTGTCGTAAGGCAGGCGGCGGCCGTCCGTCAGGTCCACGAACTTTTCGCCGCGATGGATTGAAGCAACTCTCGTGTTCAACAGAAGCTCGCAGCCGGCCCCCGGATAATAGCTGTCGGACTTGAGGAACAGCCGCGCCCGCTCGAACTGGCCGAGCAGATAGGCCTTGGACAAAGGCGGCCGCTGATAAGGCGCCCAAGGCTCCTCCCCGATCAGGGTGATGCCGCCGTCGAAGCCTTCGGCGCGCAAGCTCTGGACCGCCTGCGCTCCCGCTTGGCCGGCACCGATGATAACGATTTTTTCGGACATTGCGCTGTCGCTCGAAATCCGCGCCGGGGGCTAGCATGGGCATCACGCGGGTGCAATTGTTAGTCATCCGTGCCTTACAATTTCAGGCCATGACGACACAGAACGGAACATTCCGGGGCGCGATCGCCCTCCCCGACCTTTCGGCAACGGCGGCGCTGGGTGCGGCGATCGCGGCGGAATTGCAGCCCGGCGACGCCGTGGCGCTGTGGGGCGAGCTGGGGGCGGGAAAGACCGCTCTGGCGCGGGCCGTGCTGCGCACCTTGGGAGTGACGGAAGACGTGCCCAGCCCGACCTTCACCCTAGTGCAAAGCTACGACACGCCCCGCCTCAAGGTTGGTCATTTCGACCTTTACCGTTTGAAGCGACCGCGCGAGATCGAGCAGCTGGGCTTGGAAGAGGCTCTGGACGGCGGGGCGGTGCTGGTGGAATGGCCGGAGCGCGCGCCGGAAGCATTGCCGGTGGACGCGCTGCATGTGCGGCTTGGCCTGGAGGGCAACAGGCGCATGGCGCGCCTCACCGGACCGGCGCGCTGGCGAGTGCTGGAACGCGCGCATGTCTGAGCGCATCGAAGCGCGGCGCGATTTTCTGGAACACGCCGGATGGGGCGGCGCGACGGTGACGGAGCTGCCGGGCGACGCCTCGACACGGCGCTATGCGCGGCTGGCGCTTGCCGGTCGCAGGGCGATGCTGATGGACCAGCCGCAGGATGCCGAAGCGGCGATCGCGCCGGAAGGCGCCGACGTCGAGCAGCGCCGCGCGCTGGGCTATAATGCACTGGCGCGGTTAGCGGGAGCCGATTGCGCGCGCTTCGTCGCGGCCGCCGATTATCTGCGTCGGCGCGGGCTGGCAGCGCCAGAGATTTTTGCCGCCGATCCGGCGCAAGGTTTTCTCATCATCGAGGACCTGGGCGATGCCCTGTTCGCCGATATCCTCGCGGCGGGCGGCGACGAGCGGGAATTGTATGAACATGCCGCCGAGGTGCTGGCACATCTGCATGCCGAAGCCGCGCCTTCATATTTGTCCCCATCGGGTTCGGGTTCGATTCCGCTGTTTGCCTTCGACGAAACAGCCTTGATCGCCGAGACCGACTTGCTGGTTGAATGGTTCCTGCCGCTGGCCCTGGGACGCGCCGCGACGCCGGATGAGATCGCCCAACACCGCACCTTGTGGGCCGATGTGCTGGCAAGCGTGCCCGGCGGCCGCAGCTTCGTGCATCGCGATTATCATGCCCAGAATCTGTTGTGGCTGCCGCAACGCTCCGGCGTGGCGCGGGTCGGGCTGATCGATTTTCAGGACGCGGTAGCGGGCTCCAGGGCCTATGACCTGATTTCGCTGATAGAGGATGCCCGGCGCGACGTGTCGCCGGAGCTGGCCGAGCTGACCACGGCGCATTATCTGGAGGCCGTGCGGGCGCAGGGGCTGGCGCCCGATGAGGCGCTGTTCCGCAGCGAGATGGCGGTCATGGCGGCGCAGCGCAATGCCAAGATCGTCGGCATCTTCGCGCGGCTCTACCGGCGCGACGGCAAGGCGCGTTATCTGAGCCTGTTGCCGCGGGTCTGGAATTATCTGGAACGCGATCTGGCTCATCCCGCTCTGGCGCCGCTGCGCGCATGGTATGGTCGGGTGATTCCGCACGAGCGCCGCATGCTTTCACTGGAAAAGGAAATTTCGTGACCATTCCCAGCCGCGCGATGATCATGGCGGCGGGCCTCGGCACGCGCATGCGCCCGCTCACCGACGACCGCCCCAAGCCGATGATCACGGTGCGCGGCCGCACCCTGATCGATCACACAATTGACCGGCTGGTGGCTGCGGGCGTGCGGCTGGTCGTGATCAACCTGCACTACCGGGCGAAGATGCTGCGGGCGCATCTGGCCGGGCGCCGCGACATCGAAATCCATTATTCCGACGAGTCCGGCGCGCTGCTCGGGACCGGCGGCGGGGTTGTCAACGCATTGCCCCTTTTTGCCGGCGAGCCCTTTTTCATCCTCAATTCGGATTCGGTGTGGGTGGAAGGCTATGCGCCGGCGCTGGAGACCATGAAGCGGCTGTGGGACGAGTCCGAAATGGACGCGCTGTTGCTGCTGGCGGCAATGACAACGGCGATGGGCTATGAAGGCAGTGGCGATTTCCTGATGGACCCGGAAGGCCATCTGTCGCGGGTGCCGGAGCGCGAAGCCAGTCCTTACGCCTATACCGGGGTGCAGATCGTGCATCCGCGCCTGTTCGACCGTGCGCCGGAGGGCGCCTTTTCCACCAACCTGGTGTGGAACCGCGCCATCGCCGGCAAGCGGCTTTACGGCACCAGGCTGGAAGGGGTGTGGATCCATGTCGGCACGCCGGAGGCGCACGACCAGGCGGAGAAATACCTCGCCGCGCTCGCACCGGCGTGAGCGACGACTCCGGAAGCATCGGTCAGCAAAAGCCGCATAGTGGCAAATCGCGTCCGGCCGTGCGACCAAACAAAATCTTCACCATCGCCGCGAGCGCGCCCTTTGCCGAAACCCTCGCCCGGGGACTGATCGCGCGCTGCGGCGGCAACGCATTGGCGCTGGCATCGGCGAGCGTCTATCTGCCGACCCGGCGCGCCGCGCGCGGCTTCGGCGACGCATTTGCGAAAGTGCTGGGCGGGGCGGCACTGCTGCCGCAATTCCGCGCCCTGGGCGACGCCGATGAAGACGACCTGCTGTTCGATACCGCCAATGACGGCGTCGAACTTGCGCCCGCCATCAGCCCGCTACGGCGGCAATTGCTGATGGCCAGTCTGGTGCGGCGGTGGGACGCCGCGGAGCGGGACGGCGCGCTGAGCTTCGCCCAGGCTGTGGCGCTGGCCGAAAGTCTGGGTGCGATGATGGACGAGGTCGAAACCCAGGGGGTCGATCTCCATAATATCAAGGATCTCGCTCCGGCCTCCCTCGCCCGGCATTGGCAAGGCGTCACCGGCTTTCTGGACCTGCTGCAGCAGGAATGGCCGATGCTGCTCGCGACCGAAGGCAGGCTCGATCCGGCGGCCCGACGGTCGGCGGCGATCAGACTGCTCGCCAACCGGCTGGAGGAGGCGCCGCCGGATGGACTGATGGTGGCGGCGGGGTCCACCGGCTCCATTCCTGCCACCGCCGCGTTGCTCGGAACCATCGCACGGCTTGCGCGCGGCGCCGTGGTCCTGCCGGGATTGGACCGCGGGCTGGATGCGGAAAGCTGGCGAAAGCTCGATCCCGGCCATCCGCAATATGGCCTCAAGCAATTGCTGGAGCGGATAGGGGTGGCGCGGGAGGATGTCGCCGATTGGCATGACATGGCGGCCAATCCGGCGAGGGAGATGCTGTTGCGCGAGACGTTGCGGCCTGCGCCCACCACCGATGCCTGGCGGGCGATCGCCGACCGCAACACGGACGGCATCCGGGCAGGCGTCGAGGGGCTGACGCTTGTCACGGCCGCCGATCCCGCCGGCGAAGCGCTCGCCATCGCCCTGGCGTTGCGCGAGGCGCTGGAAAAACCGCAGTGCAGCGCGGCGCTGGTGACGCCGGACCGCAATCTCGCCCGCCGCGTCGCGGCCGAACTGAAGCGCTGGAATATCCAGATCGACGATTCCGCCGGCCGGCCGCTCGGCCATACCGGCGCGGGTGCGTTTCTCTGCCTGACGGCGGAAGCGGCGGGGGCGCAATTCGCCCCGGTGCCGCTGCTGGCCCTGCTCAAACATCCTTTCGCGACCTTGGGAGATGACGGCGCCGCGTTCCGGGCGCGGGCGCGCGAACTCGATCGTCTGTGCCTGCGCGGACCGCGTCCCGATCCGGGCCTGGCGGGGATTGCCCGCGCCATCCACAGGGCCGCCGCGGACACGCGCAATACCGCGATTGCCGGACAATTGGCTGCGCTGGTGCGCTGGTGGAACGGCATCGCCGCCGTCCTCAAGCCGCTGGAAGATGTTTTTGCGAAGCCGGAAGTGCCGTTGCCGGAATTGATCGCGGCGCATATCGGGGCCGCCGAACGTCTCGCCTGCAACATGGCGGAAGAATGTGTGCTGTGGCACAACCCCGATGGCGAAACGGCGGCGATGCTGGTTGCGGCGCTGGAGGAAGCGGCCGCCGCATTGCCGCCTATCGAGCCCCGCTCCTATCCCGCCTTGTTCCGCAGCATCGCGATGAGCAAGGCGGTGCGCAGCGCGTTCGGACAGCATCCGCGGCTGGCGATCCTGGGACCGTTGGAAGCGCGCCTCCAGCATTTCGATCTCACCATCCTGGGCGGCCTGAATGAAGGCGTATGGCCGCGCGGCGCCGGCGCCGATCCGTGGTTCTCCCGTCCCATGCGCAGCAGCCTGGGACTGGAACAGCCCGAGCGCGCCATCGGACTGGCGGCACACGATTTCGCGATGCTGGCGTCCGGGCCTCTTGTGCTGCTGAGCCGGGCCTTGAAAGTGGACGGTGTCCCTACCATCGCCTCGCGCTGGGTGCAGCGGCTTCAGCAATTGACTCTGGGATTGGGGCTGGAGAAATCGCTCGATCCGCCGCCGAGCGGGAATTTTGTGGATCTCGCCGCGCTGATGATGGACGTGACGTCCATGCCCCGCTTGCAGCGGCCTGCGCCGGCCCCGCCGGTCCATCTCCGTCCACGCCGGCTTTCGGTAACCGAGATCGAAACCTGGCTGCGCGATCCCTATGCCATTTACGCCCGGCGCATCCTGAGGCTGGAAAAGCTGGACCCGTTGGAGGAAGCCATCGGGCCGTTGGAGCGCGGCAATGCACTGCATCTGGCACTGGAAACCTTCGTCGGAAAATATCCCGGCGCATTGCCGCAGGATGCGGTGACGCACCTGATCGCCATCGCCGATCAGGTTTTCGCCCAGGCGGAAATCCCGAAAGCAGCGCTGGCGGTGTGGCGGCCGCGTTTCTTGGGCGTGGCGCATGCTTTCGTCGCCTTGGAACGCGAGCGGCGGGCAGTCATCGAACGTTCCTACCTGGAAGTGAAAGGCAGACTTGTGTTCACCGCGCCGGGCGGCGATTTTACCCTCACCGGCCGCGCCGACCGCATCGATGTGCTGAAGGACGGCATGGCGGCAATCGTCGATTATAAGAGCGGCGCGACCCCGACCAGGGCGCAGGTGCAGAAACTGCTGATGCCGCAATTGCCGTTGGAGGGCGCGATC
>DATATP010000268.1:0-18806 GCA_036268715.1 Rhizomicrobium sp.
CTGGCTTCTTGGTGCGCTGAAGGTTTCCATGTTTTGATCCCGCGGCGAAGGCGTCCTGCGCAGTGGAGTTATCATGCACGCCATGTTGCTGAAGCGGGTTGGCAGTCCCCTGGAATGGACCGAATTGCCGGATCGCGAGCCCGGGCTCGGTGAAATCCGGGTGCGGATATCGGCTTGCGGTGTCTGCCGCACCGATCTGCATGTGGTGAATGGCGAACTGCCACATTCCAAGCTGCCTATTGTGCCCGGTCATGAGATCGTGGGCCGCATCGATGCGCTGGGTCCCGGCGTCGAACAACTCTCCCTGGGCGCAAGGGTCGGCATTCCCTGGCTGGGCTTTACCTGCGGCGTCTGCCCTTATTGCCTCAGCGGCCGGGAAAATCTCTGCGACCGGCCGCTCTTCACCGGCTATACACGGGATGGCGGCTTTGCCACCGCCGTCATCGCCGATGCGCGTTATGCTTTCTCGCTTGGCGAGGAAGGGGACGATGCGGCCCTGGCGCCGCTGCTTTGCGCCGGACTGATCGGCTGGCGTTCACTGGCGATGGCGGGCGACGGCAAGACCCTGGGACTTTACGGCTTCGGCGCCGCCGCCCATATTGTTGCCCAGGTGGCGATATGGCAGGGACGCCGTGTCTTCGCCTTCACCAAAAAAGGCGATGCGCAGAGCCAGGCCTTTGCCCGCGAGCTGGGCGCCGAATGGGCGGGCGACTCGGACGAACCGCCGCCGCAACCATTGGATGCCGCGATCCTCTATGCACCGGTGGGGGCGCTCGTGCCAGCGGCCTTGAAAGCGGTGCGCAAAGGCGGCCGCGTGGTCTGCGCCGGCATCCATATGAGCGACATTCCTAGCTTTCCCTACGATTTATTGTGGGAAGAGCGTCAGCTTGTATCGGTCGCCAACCTGACCCGGCAGGACGGACTGGACTTCTTGCCTCTGGCCTCCCGCATCCGAATCAGGACCCGGACCACGCTTTATGAACTCGCCGATGCCAACAGGGCGCTGGCGGACCTTAAGGCAGGCCAATTTGACGGCGCGGCTGTGCTGACGATGCCCTGAACAAGCGCGTTCGCAGGTCGCGACGACGGCCCGTAATTCATTCCGTTTACCATTCAGGGGTCCTACGGGCGCCCGTATGACACAGCCTTGATCGCTGCCGGCGAGGTCCGGTAGCTTGCCCAAGATGTTCTTCGGTGCCGCCAAATTCCTGGCCCTTTTCGAACAGCCGGGCGATTTGCTGCTGCTGCTGCTGATTGTCGGGATTTTATTGGCTTGGACGCGACGGTACCGGCGCGCCGGTATGGCGATGACGACGGTGGTCGCTTTTATCTTTTTATCCATTGCCCTCCTGCCGATCGCGGCCTGGGTGGCCTCGCCACTGGAAAACCGCTTTCCCCGCCCACCGCTTCCCCGCCATGTCGACGGCGTTATCGTGCTGGGTGGCGCGATCGATCCCGAAACCACCGCGCTTCGCGGTATTCCCAGCCTGAAGGCGGATGCCGAGCGCATGACCGAGTTCGTGAGGCTTGCGAAGCTCTACCCCGATGCCAGGTTGGTGTTCAGTGGGGGCGACGCGGCGTTCCGGGTCGATCCCGCGCGCTCGGAAGCGGCGGCGGCACGCCTGTTCTTCCGGCAACAAGGGCTGGACATGCGGCGCATGACGTTTGAAAGCCGCTCGCGGGACACTTACGAAAATATTCTGTTCAGCAAGGCGCTGGTCAAGCCGCGGCGCGGCGAAATCTGGCTGTTGGCGGCTTCCGCCCAGGACGTGCCGCGCTGCATCGGCATTTTCCACAAGTTGGGCTGGCCGGTAATCCCTATGCCGGTCAGTTACAAGTCGGACGTTGCCAGAGTGGATTTTGCGCGCAATCTGGACCGGCTGGACAGCGCGATGCACGAATGGCTCGGATTGGTCGCTTATCGGATCGCTGGCCGGACCGACGCGCTGTTTCCTTCGCCCCAGAACCCGTGATCCCGACCTACGCTTGCGCAGTAAATTGAACTCTGCAAAGCTGCGGCACGAACCGGAATTCCGTGAGCGCAACGACAGCGATATTGGAGTAGCGCTTGGGCCTGTTGAGATCGATTTATTCCAGTATAGAACGGGTCGCCCGGACAAAGGGCTACCGCATCACCTGGGCACCGCAGATCGTTATCGATAAGCCCGGGGCCGAACTGGATTTCGACCTGGAATTCGTCATCGCCCATCTGATGCTGAAGAAACGCGACGTCTTTTTTCTGCAAATTGGCGCCAATGACGGAATAACCAACGATCCGCTCCATAAATTTGTCACCGAATTCGGCTGGAGCGGCGTTCTGGTCGAACCGATGCCCGATTCATTCTCCGCCCTGACCGAAACCTATCGGGGCCAGGGAAATCTCAAGCTCGTCAATGCCGCCCTGTCCGAGACGGACGGGCAGCGCACGCTTTATACGGTGCGTATCGACACCGGGACCTTCCAGAAGGCCGAGATGTATTCCTCGTTCGATAAAAATGTCGTCCTGCGCAACAGCCGGTTCGTACCCGATATCGCCGAGCGCATCGTCGAGGTCCGTGTGCCCTGTGTCTCCATGAAAACGCTTTTGCGCGAGACCGGAGGCAGAAACATCGATATCCTGGCGGTGGACGCCGAAGGATTTGATTACCAGATTCTGAAGATGATCGATTTTTCCGTGGTGAATCCCGCCATCATCATCTTCGAGCACACCCATCTGAGCAAAAGCGATCAGCAGGTGGCGGCAAGGCTGCTGGCGGAACATGGTTATCGCATGGCGCGCGACAATCTGGACACGATCGCCTATCGGCCCGGTTTCACCTATGGCTGGCGGAGCGCAGGCGCCTGACGCGACTGTTTCCCTCAACTTTCGCTTCCCAGTTTGCGCTTTGGTGACGTCTCTGTGCTACAAGACGCTTTCGCCAAAAGGGGCTTTGAGGCATGTTCTACCGCTGGAAAACCCGCCGCCGTAAGGAACGCTTCTATCGCCTGACCGCGGGAATCTTGGACACCTCTCCGATGCCGGTGGTCGATGCCCCCTGGAGCATCGTCAGCATGGTCTCCAACAGCGACGTCCAGATGTATCTCCTGGCGATGAAGTCTTTCTATTCCCGGCTGAAGCGCGGCAAGATGACGGCGATCGTCGACCGCGACATGCCCATGGCCGCCCGCCAAACGCTCCAGCATCACCTGCCGGGATTGCGCCTGGCCATCTTGGAGGACATTGATACCGGCCCCTGCCAGCGCGGCGGCACCTGGGAGCGGCTCCTGTACGTGATCGATCGCTCGCGGGAGGAATATGCGATTCAGCTCGATGCCGATACCCTGACCTTCGGGCCTATCGAAGAAGTGATCCGCTGTGTCGAGAACAATATCGCCTACACGCTCGGCAATGAGGGTGAGCCGATCGAGCCCATGCCGGCGATCGTGCCGAGCGCACGGGCGATGCAGAGCAATTATGTCGGCGTCGCCGCCGAGCGCCTGTTCGATCAATATGCCGGTGCGGAAAAGCTGAATTATGTGCGCGGCTCCTCCGGCTTTTGCGGCTTCGCCCGCGGCGGCATCGCCCGCCCCGAAATCGAGGCCTTTCATCGGGAGGGCGAAAGGCTGCTGGGATCGCGCTGGACGGAATGGGGCACTGAACAATCGGCCTCGAATTTTGCGATCGCCAATACGCCGGGCGCGATTGTGCTTCCTTATCCCAAATACGCCAATTTCGATCCGGCGGTGAAAAGTGCCGGCACCGTGTTCCTGCATTTCATAGGCTCCCACCGGTATCTCGGAGATCATTTCGCCACCCTCGCACAAGGCGTGATCGCCCAGTTGAACGCCGCCGGCTAATCCCAAAATGGGTAAAGCGTGTAGCGTTTTTCCGTTCGAAACCACGACACTGGCGCGAGACGGAAATTTTTCGCATCATGGCCGGCAAGAACAAGAATGAAGGGACCGATATGCGGATTTTTGCCTTTGCTTTGTCCATTGCCCTGACCGTGGCCTCCGGGGCGCGCGCCGCGGAAATTCATGTCCTGATGCCGCCCATCATCGCCAATGCCGGCTTCAAGGAACTGGGCGCCGCCTACAGCAAGGACACGGGCACCGTCATCACCAACAAGGTGGCGGAGATGGGCAAGCTGACTGACGATCTCAAGGCCTCCGCCCCGATGCCGGATCTGGTCTTTATGCCCTCTGGCCAGATGGACGCGCTGGATAAGGCGGGCGGCATCCGGCCGGGCAGCCGCGCGAATCTGGGGCGGGTGGAGATCGGCCTTGGCGTGCGTCCCGGCGCGCCGCATCCTGATATCTCGACCGTCGCCAAGCTCGTTGCGGTGCTGAACGGCGCCAAGTCGGTGGTCTATTCCAATCCGGCCGGCGGCAGCATGCAAGCCAGGATCATCGACAATCTGCTCAAGCGCCCCGAATTTTCCCGGGTCCACAAAATGATCAGCAGCAAGGGCAATGGGGCGTCCGCGCTTGCCCGCGGCGATGCCGAAATGGCGCTGCAATTGGAGGGCGAGCTGATCGGCCGTCCAGGCGTGGAGCTGGTGGGGCCGCTGCCCGCGGAACTGCATGCCGGCATCGACACCGAAGTCGCCGTTCCGGCGGCCGCGCCCGACCCGGACCAGGGCCTGGCGTTACTGCATTATCTCACCCGCCCTGAGGCGGATGCGGTGTGGAAATCCCATGGCCTGGAGCGGGTGCAATAAACCACGCATGGCTGCGCGCTGCGCGCGCAACAGCGTCACGGCCGCTTAACCGCCAGCATCAGTCCGGCGCCCAACAGCACTATGATCGCTAGGCCCAGCAGGCCTGCCGCCTGCCCCCCGAAGGAAATTTCCAGGAAGGCGCGGAAATTGGGCGCGAGGAAGCCGCCGAGGTTTCCAATGGAATTGATCAGGGCGATGCCGCCGGCCGCGCCTGCGCCGCCCAGCAGGGCCGTGGGAAAAGTCCAGAACATCGGCTGGGCCAGGATCAGACCCGCCGCGGCAAGGCTGAGGGCAGCGATGGCGAGAAGGGGCGATGCGGTCAGGGCCGACACCGCAAGCCCCAAGGCGGCCAGCGCCAGGACTGCCGCGCCCCAGCCGCGATGCGTTCCCGTCCGATCCGCATGCGGTGGTACCAGGGTGACAACGATCAGAGCGGCGATCCAGGGCACGGCCGATACCAACCCCACTTCCAGGCCGACACTCTTCCCCAGCAGCTTGGCAACCTGGGTCGGCAGGAAAAAGGAAAGGCCGTAAACTCCCATCTGGATCAGCACGTAGATCAGGCTCAGGAACAGCACACGCGGATCGCGCAGCGCCCGGCCTGCGCCGCGCATCTCGTCCGGCTTTTGTTCCTCATCGGCTGCAAGCGCCTTCCCCAGTGCGTGCTTTTCGTCCGCATCGAGCCAGCGCGCATGCTCCGGACGATCATCGAGCAGGAAGAAGATCGCCACGCCCGCCAGCGAGGCGAGCAGCCCTTCGACCAGGAACATCAATTGCCAGCCCCTGAAGCCGAGCAAGCCATCCAGGTCCAGCAACTGGCCGGACAGGGGTCCGCCCAGGATGAAGGCCAGCGGCGCGCCATAATAGAAGATTCCGATGGACCGCGCCCGCGCCGACTTGGGATACCAATAGGTCAGATAAAGGATCACGCCCGGAAAAAATCCCGCTTCCGTCAGCCCCAGCAAGGTGCGCACCGCATAGAATCCACCGGCGCCATGCACGAAGGCGGTCATGGCCGACACCAGTCCCCAACTCACCATGATGCGCGACAGCCATAGCCGCGCGCCCACCCGGTGCAGGATCAGGTTGGAGGGCACTTCCAGCACCGCGTAGCCGATGAAGAACACGGAGGCGCCGAACGCGTATGCGGCGTCGCCGACACCGGTATCGGCCTCGAATGCATCCTTGGCGAAGCCGATATTGGTGCGGTCCAGGAAGGCCAGCACATACATCAGCAGCAAGAGCGGCATCAGATGCCGGGTTACTTTCGCGACGACCGGTTCGAGGCTCATCGCGGGTAGGGGCGATGAAGGGCGACGTCGCGATTGAGTTCCACACCGAAGCCGGGCGCATCGCCCAGCTTCAGGCGCCCGTTCGCCGGCACCGGCTCGCCCAGCAGTTGCGGATGGAACATGGGCACGACCTTGTCGGCCTGGGGCGCCATCATCAGAAATTCCGCGAATGGGCTGTTATGGCGGGTCACGACGAAATGATAGGAATAGACCGACGAGCCATGCGGCACCGTCAGTACGCCATGTGCGTCGGCCAGATTGGCGATCTTGATCAGTTCGGTGATGCCGCCGCACCAGCCGACATCGGGCTGAATGACATCGCAGCACTGCATCTCCAGCAGCATGCGAAACCCCCAGCGGGTCGCCTCATGTTCGCCGGTCGTGACCAGCATGCCGGCCGGCACACGTTTCCTGAGCTCGCGATAACCCCAGTAATCGTCTGGCGAGAGCGCTTCTTCGATCCATTTGAGGCCATATTCCCGGGCCTTGTGGGCGAGGCGCGTGGCGTAATCGAGGTCCAGCGCCATCCAGCAATCCCACATCAGCCAGAAATCCTCGCCACAGGCCGAGCGCATCGCAGCAAGCTCGGCCAGATTCTTCTTCAGTCCTTCTTCCCCTTCCGCAGGGCCGTGATGCAGCGGCAGCTTGCCGCCGACAAAGCCCATCTGTTTGGCCAAATCGGGCCGCGCACCGGTGGCATAAAATACCAGTTCGTCGCGCACCGCCCCTCCCAGCAGTTGATAGACAGGCTCCTGGCGCAGCTTGCCCAACAAGTCCCACAGCGCCAGATCGACCCCGGAGATAGCGTTCACCACCAAACCCTTGCGGCCATAATATTGGGTGGAGAAATACATCTGATCCCAGATTTTCTCGACTTCGGCAGGATCGCGCCCTTCCAGGAACCGGGCGAGATGCTTTTCGACAATGTAAGCGGCGGGTTCACCGCCTGTGGTCACGGCGAAGCCGATGCTGCCATCCGCGGCCTCGATCTCCACCACCAAGGTACCCAGCACATTGATCCCGAAACTGCGGCGGCTTTGGCGATACTCGGGATAGCGCGCCATTGGGGTGGCGATATGGTCATCGATCCAGTGACCGTCTCGCTGGTCGTGATAGTCGGCGCCGCCCCCGCGCACGACAAAGGCCCGTACCGCCTTGATGGAAGGAAACCGCATCGAGCCGCTCTGTTGCATCGTCCCGGGCCACTGTAGCGCGAATTATGGCAGCCGCCAGCCGGCCTGTTGCGTCCAGGCGTATCGTTGTGTTTGCTATGGGCAAACACAAGGACCGGCCCGCGCAACGCAACGATATCAAAGGACACAGATGATAGGCACCTCTCCCCTCGGCAGCGTCGACAAGGCCTTGCGGGCGCTTCAAAGACTTGGCGATACAGGGGCGAGCGGCCTTGCCCTCACCAAGCTGGCCGCGGACCTCGGCCTCAACAAGGCATCGCTGCATCGCACCTTGGCGGCGCTCCGCCATCGCGGTTTTGTCGAACAGGACCAGAACGGCAATTACCGGCTCGGGCCCGCCATTCTCGCCATCGCCGATTCGCACTTGCGCGACGAATCGTTGCGCAGCCTGATGCATGGCGCGCTGGCAGAGCTATGCGCCCGCACCAGCGAGACCTGCCATATGGGGGTGCTGACCGGCGAGCAGGTTGTGTATATCGATAAAGTCGAGCCGCAGCGCGCCATTCGGATTTGGTCGGAGATCGGCTGGCGCAATCCGGCGCTTACCACGGCGCTGGGCCGGGCGATCATAAGCCAGAAATTCGTCGATTACGAAAGCTTCGCCGCGAGCTTTCCGAACGCCGTCTCCAAACGCACGCCGCATACGCGCGCCTCGCTGCGCGCGGTGTGGCAGGAACTGGTCGACGCCCGCAAACGCGGCTTCTCTAAGGAGGAACAGGAGAACGAGCTCGGCATCACCTGCATGGGTGTGGCGTTGCTGCGTGGTCCCAATGTGGTGGGCGCGTTCAGCATCACGGCGCCGGCCGAACGGATGGATATGAAGCGCATGACGTTGCTGGCGAAGAAATTGCGCGAATGCATCGAACCCGGTCTGCCGCCCGGTCTGTCATTGCAGAGAGGGGCGGCTGGATCGTTGCCAAAGCTGGCGCGCAAGGCGGCCGTGGCGCGTTAGGCGCCCCGAATTCTAAAAGATTGCTCACAAAATATACGGCACGCTGTGACCGCTTTGCCGCAGCACGTCGATTTCCGCGACACGGCGGCCACCATTTCGGCGTGACGCCATTATCATTCAATCGGCCTTGAATTTCAGGCCTTTGCCTTTTTCGTTCGCATCCCTACAGTGAACGGATGTTTCGTATGGCGGAATTGCAAGTTTCTATCTGTTGACTTGGGCCTGTGGCCGGAGGCAGTTTTTCGCATCGGATTTCGGCTCGTATTCCCTGTGAGCTGAATAACTTGCCCGGCGGCGCCAGCCGCCGGGCATTTTTGTTTGCGATGGAACGCGCGGCCAGGGGACGCGCGCCGGTTTCCGGCTGAAAGCATTTTTATCTCGCCCCGATGCCAGGTGGTGGGCATGCACAATGTCATTCGCGAGGTTCTTGCGCTATGATTGTGCTTGGCGAGCTGGGCGGATAGCCGATTTGGTTTTGGAAACGTGTCCGGGTATATCCGGGCGGTCGAAATGTAGGTCTCAATGCCGCCCCGCCTCGCCGTGACACCATGACCGTGCAACCCTCCAATCTGCAGCACGCGGCGTTGCTGCCGCAGGATTGGCGGCAGGCGTTGTTGCTCGGACGGCTCGACCTGGGCGAAGGCCCGACGCCGGTCCTGGTGCATGAGGGGCGCGCGTGGGATGTCAGCCGCAAGGCGCCGACCGTTTCCGCCTTTCTGGAACGCTGGAATGGCGACGTGCCGGAAGGCAAGGATCTGGGTGACATCGCGGCGTTGGGCTTCCAGCCTGTCTGGGTACGTGACGATGGGCCGAAATTGCTCGCCCCGGTTGATTTGCAATGCGTCAAGGCGGCGGGGGTCACTTTCGCGATTTCGGCGATCGAGCGGGTGATCGAGGAGCGCGCGCAGGGCGCGCCGGAGAAGGCCCAGGCAATCCGCGAGGCGCTGGCGGCCCGTGTCGGCACCGACCTGCGCGCAGTGGTTCCGGGTTCGCCCGAAGCGGCCCGATTGAAAACCGCATTGATCGCCGACGGGTTGTGGTCGCAGTATCTGGAGGTCGCCATCGGTCCCGATGCGGAAGTCTTCACCAAGGCTCCCCCTCTCTCTTCGGTCGGCTGGGGCGCCTATGTCGGCATCCGCACGCAATCGACGTGGAACAATCCCGAACCGGAGATTGTCCTTGTGTGCGACCGGGCTGGAAGGGTTCTGGGCGCGACGCTCGGCAACGACGTAAATCTGCGCGACTATGAGGGACGCAGCGCGCTGTTGCTGGGCAAGGCGAAGGATAACAACGCCTCCTCGGCGCTGGGTCCTTTCATCCGCCTGTTCGATGCGAAATTCACCATGGACGATGTGCGCAACGCGGTGGTGGAGTTGGAAATCCAAGGTCTGGACAATTACCGGCTGGAAGGCAAGAGCACGATGGCAGAGATCAGCCGGGACCCGCTGGAACTGGTACGTCAGACCATCAGTGAGCATCAATATCCCGATGGTTTTGCGCTGTTCCTCGGGACCTTGTTCGCTCCGACCCAGGACCGCGACGAGCCGGGCTTGGGCTTCACGCACAAGGAGGGCGATCTGGTGCGCGTGTCTACGCCGCGGCTGGGCGTGTTGGAGAACCGCGTTACCACATCCAAGGCGGCGCCTCCTTGGAACTTCGGCATTTCCGATTTGATGAGAAACCTGGCTCAGCGGGGATTGCTGACGGCTTAGAGCGCCGATCCGGGCGGTTTATGTCAAAACCGCAGGTCTTCGATCCCGATTTCGAGGTTGATCGCGGCCCTGGAAGTTTTAAGTACTGCTAAATCCTTTTCCACTGGAGGCACGATGACCGAGACCCTGACCCACTTCATCGGCGGCAAGCAGATTTCCGCCGCCGGCGCGCTGGAGAGCATCAACCCCTCCAATACCAATGAAGTCGTCGCCAAATTCCCCGACGGCAGTCCCGAGGACGTCAACAAGGCGGTAGAGGCTGCGCGCAGCGCCTTTCCTGGCTGGTCGGGTGCTTCGCCGGAAGTGCGGGCCGATTTTCTGGACAAGGTGGGCGGCATGATTCTCGAGCGTCGCGAGGCGGTCGGCAAATTGCTCGCCCGCGAGGAAGGCAAGACCCTTCCCGAAGCCATCGGCGAGACGGCGCGGGCGGGGCGCATCTTCAAATATTTCGCGGGCGAGGCTCTGCGCCGCCACGGCCAGAATCTGGAATCGACCCGGCCCGGCGTGGAGATCCAAACCTATCGCGAGGCTGTGGGCGTGTATGGCCTTATCACGCCTTGGAATTTTCCCATCGCAATCCCTGCCTGGAAGGCGGCTCCTGCACTGGCGTTCGGCAATACCGTGGTCCTGAAGCCTGCCAATCCCACCCCGGCAACGGCCCACGCGCTGGCCGCGATCATCCATGAAGCGGGCGCGCCGGCCGGTGTTTTCAATCTGGTTCTGGGGCGCGGCATCGTGGGCGACGCGCTGTCGAAGCATCCGGATGTGAATGGCGTTTCCTTCACGGGCTCCCAGGCGGTGGGCGCGAAAGTGGCCCTGGCGGCGGTGTCGCATCAGGCTCGGGTGCAGATGGAAATGGGTGGCAAGAACCCCCTGGTGGTGCTGGACGATGCCGAGTTCGACCGCGCCGTGCAGATTGCGGTGGATGGCGGCTATTTCGCCACCGGCCAGCGCTGTACGGCCTCTTCGCGGGTCTTCGTGCAGGCCGGCATTTACGACAAATTCGTTGCTGCCGTGGCGGAGCGCGCGAAGTCGCTGAAGGTCGGCGATGCGCTCGATCCTTCCACCCAGATGGGCCCTGCCGTCACCGATACCCAGCTCAAGGGCAATCTCGATTACGTCGATGTCGCAGTGAAGGAAGGCGGACGCCTGCTAGCTGGTGGCAGTTCGCAGCTCAAGCTGGGGACACCGGGCTATTACATGAGCCCCACCCTGATCGTCGACACCAAGCCTGGCGACCGCATCAATAATGAGGAAGTCTTCGGACCGGTCGTGTCGGTGGTGAAGATCAAGGACTATGACGAGGGCCTGGCCCTCGCCAACGCGACCAATTTCGGGCTGTCGGCCGGCATCGTCACCACCAGCCTCAAGCATGCCCGTCATTTTCAGCGCAATGTCAGGGCGGGTATGGTGATGGTCAACCTGCCGACCGCGGGCGTGGATTACCATGTTCCGTTCGGCGGCTCGCGCGGTTCCTCCTATGGCGCCCGCGAACAGGGCTTTGCGGCGGTCGATTTCTTCACCCAGATCAAGACGGCTTACTCTTTCTCGTGAGGAGAGGGGGGAAACCCCATCCTCCAGGCAGGACATGCTTGCTTTCCGCTGGTCTCACGTTGGCGCGGCTTCGCGCCCGTGCTAGACTAGCTTGTGTCGCCGCGATCCTGAAATTCGACCTTAGCGCCATTGCAGCTGCTCTCTCCAATGGAGGGTTTCATGCGCCGTTCGGTTGTCATTCTGGCATTGTCGGGTGTTTTTGCGGCGCCCGCTGCCCTGGCCGCTGTAGTGGTGATCGGCCAAGGCCTAGGTCGGGAGTGTTATGAACAGACCTTGCTCGATCCGACACCGATGCGGAATGTCTTGGCGCTGGACGCCTGTGACCGCGCGGTTGAAGATTACAGCGTCAGTTCCCATGACCGCGCGGCCGCGCTGGTCAATCGCGGCGATATCTTGCTCCGGCTGAATCGGTTCCAGGAGGCCTCCGCCGATTCCGATAAAGCCATCGCCATCGAGTTTGGGCTGGGAGTCGCCCATCTCAATCGCGGCGCAGGCCTGATCGGGCTGAAGCGCTATCATGAAGCCCTGTCTTCGCTCGACGAGGCGATCGAATTGGGGGTAAACCGATCGCAGCTCGCTTATTTCGATCGCGGCCTCGCCAAGGAAAATCTGGGCGACATCCGGGGCGCTTATTACGACTACCGCAAGGCGGCCGAGTTGGATCCCTCCTTCAAGCTCGCCACCGACCAACTGTCGCGTTTCACCGTGATCCCGCGCCAGCCGACAAATTCCCCTTGATCGAGGCGTCCGCTGCCCGCACATAACGGCCATGGCGCCGCTGCTGCATCTGAAGGACATCGCTGTCGCGTTCGGGGGCGCCCGTCTTCTGGACGGCGCGGAATTGAGTGTCGCGGCCGGCGAGAGGCTGTGCCTGGTCGGGCGCAACGGCTCGGGCAAATCCACCCTGCTGAAGATCGCCGCAGGATTGGCGGAGCCGGACGGCGGCACGCGTTTCGCTCAACCGGGCGCCACGATCCGCTATCTGGCGCAGGAGCCGGACCTGTCTGGCTATGCCAGTACGCGCGACTATGTCGAGGCGGGCTTGCGCGAAGGGGACGACCCCAACCGCGCTTTCTATCTGCTGGGCCATCTCGGTCTGACGGGGCTTGAGTCCCTCACCACCCTTTCGGGCGGCGAGGCGCGCCGTGCCGCCCTGGCGCGGGTGCTGGCGCCGCGGCCCGATATCTTGCTGCTGGACGAGCCCACCAATCATCTCGACCTGCCAGCGATCGAATGGCTGGAAAGCGAATTGAAGGCGACGCGCGGGGCATTGGTGCTGATCAGTCATGACCGGCGTTTCCTGGAAAATCTGTCGCGCGCCACCCTCTGGCTGGACCGGGGCAAGACCCATCGCCTGGAGCGCGGTTTCGCGGCGTTCGAAGCCTGGCGCGACGAAAAACTGGCGCAGGAGGAAATCGAGCGCCACAAGCTGGAGCGCCGCATCGCCGCCGAGGAGGGGTGGGTGCGCTATGGCGTCTCGGGACGGCGCAAGCGCAACCAGGGGCGGCTTGAGCGTTTGCGCGGGATGCGCACCGAGCGTCGGGAGCAATTGCGCGTGCTGGGCAACGTGCGGATGGAGGCGGCGGAAGGCGAGAGCGGCGGCACCAAGGTGATCGACGCCAAAGGAATCGCCAAATCGTTCGGCGACAAGCTGGTGGTGACCGATTTCTCGCTCAGGGTGCACCGTGGCGACCGCATCGGCATTGTCGGGCCGAACGGGGCCGGCAAGAGCACCTTGCTCAAGCTTCTGACCGGGCAGATGACGCCCGACCTGGGGAATGTGAAGATCGGCGCCGGGCTTCAGATGGCGAGATTGGATCAGAATCGCTCTGCGCTGCATCCCGAACAGAGCCTTGCCGCCGCGGTGACGGACGGCAGCGGCGACATGGTGATGGTCGCAGGCAAGCCGCGGCATGTGATGAATTACCTGCAGGACTTTCTCTTCACCCCGGCCCAGGCGCGCACCCCCGTCAAGGTGTTGTCCGGCGGCGAGCGGGCACGGCTGCTGCTCGCCAAGCTGTTCGCTGCGCCCTCCAATTTCCTGGTCCTGGACGAGCCGACCAACGATCTCGATCTGGAGACCCTCGACCTGCTGGAGGAAGTGATCGCCGATTATCCCGGCACCGCGTTGATCGTCAGCCATGACCGGGACTTTCTCGACCGGGTGGCGACGGAGATCCTGGCGGCGGAGGGCGGCGGCCATTTTGTCGAATATGCCGGCGGCTATTCCGACATGTTGGCCCAGCGCGGCACAGATGCTTCAAAGCGGGACGAGAGAAAGGTTGCCCGGCCGGAACGGAAAGCATCGGAAAACCGCCCACGCGCCGCACCGGCGAAAATGAACTTCAACGATCTGCATGCTTTAAAAACGCTGCCCGAACAAATTGCTGCGGCGGAAATCCGCATTGGGGAACTGGAACATCAGCTTTCTGACCCGGGACTATATGGCCGCGATCCGGGCCGGTTTGCCTCGGTATCGACCCAGCTTGCCGAACTGCGTGCCGCCAAGGAAGCCGATGAGGAACGCTGGCTGGCCCTGGAAATGGAACGCGAGGCGCTGGAAAGTTGACACCAGGAACGGACGCGCCTCTGTCGCGTTTTCGATGGCGCAACAGGGCCTTTAGGTCGGTGTCATGAAACGTGCAGCCATAGCCGGATTTACCGCTGGTGCAGCCATGATGGTGGGAGGCGCGCTGGGCGCCGTTTCAAACATAAACACCAAGCCGGCGGTCGATCTCGATGCCGAGGTGATGAATCCGATGGTGGCCGGCCGGGCCATGCTGCCGGAACGCGATACGATGGCGAACCTGGCAAGTTCGCCGATCCATGCCAGGCTGGTCGCGGCCTTGAAGGAATCCGGCGCCGCCGAAGCCCTGAAGGAGGATGGCCAATTCACCCTGTTCGCACCGACAGACGCGGCGTTCCGGACCGGCGACAAGGCCGGTCTTGACCGGCGGATGCGATATCTGATGGTGCCGGGTCGCTATGACTCCCAGGCGTTGCTGCGCGTCATTAATGAAGGCGGCGGCGAGGCGAAGCTGCGTACCGTGGAAGGCGGAGTGCTGACGGCCCGGATGAATGGGCCCACCAACATTCTGCTGATCGACGAACGCGGCGATACGGCTGACATCGCGATCTACGACATCCATGACCGCAACGGCGTGATCCAGGTCATCGACCGGATGATAGAGCCGGGTGGAGCGCCGCGCCGGGTTGCAGCGGAATAGTTCTGCCGGTCGTCGTCCCTATTTGGCCCAGCGCGCCAGCCAGTCCGCGGTGGCCTGGGGATTCATGGTGCTGGCGTTGGCCAGTGCGGCGACATTACCGGCATTGACCAATTTTCCGGCCGGGGTGGCGATCAGCACCGATGGCACGCCTTGCAGCCTTTTGGTGATGCCGAACCGGGCAGGGATTTGCAAATTCTTGTTGAAGCGGCCGACATCGACCAATGCCAGGTCATAATGTGCACCGAGAAAGCGCCGCATTTCCGGCAACTGCATCAGATTGGCCAGCACAATGCAGTCGGGGCACCAATTGCCGCCCAAATCGATCAGCACCAGCTTATGGTCTTTCTTCGCCCTGGCGAAGGCCGCATCGACGGCAGCATCGGCGTTGGCGCTTTCGTCATAGGGTTTCATGGTGACGATCGGTAAGGCCTTCAGGTCGTGGATCGAAAGCTTAGGCGCTGGCGCCGCCAGGGCGGGCGCGGCACAGCACAACAGGACGGCGAGTATCAATTTGCGCATGAATGTCCCGCGGCGATCAGGCCGCGTCCTTCCAACAGGGGTTCAATTCGGGGATCGCGGCCGCGGAAATCGCGAAAGGCCTGAGCATAATCGCGAGTGCCTCCGGCCGAGAAGATGAAGTCGTGAAGCCGTTTCGCTATGGCGGGATCGAAGGGGTCGTGCGCGTCCCGGAACGCCTGAAAACCATCGGCATCGAGTACTTCGGACCAAAGATAGGCGTAATAGCCTGCGGAATAACCTTCGCCACCGAAAATATGGGTGAAATGGGGTGCGGAGTGGCGTGGGGCGATTTCTTCCGGCATGCCGATGCGGGCCAGGGTGGCGGTCTGGCCCGCCAACGGATCGGCGGTGGGGCGGGAATGGAAATCCATATCGACGATCGCCGACGCGAGCAGTTCCGCCGTGGCGAAGCCCTGGCCCGCATTGCGCGCCTTCAGCAACTTTTCGATCAGCGTCCGCGGCATTGGCTCGCCGGTCTGGTAATGGCGCGCGTAACGCATCAGGACCTCAGGCTCCTCCAGCCAGTGCTCGTAAATCTGCGAGGGCAGCTCGACGAAATCGCGCGACACATTGGTGCCGGAAAGGCGGGGGAATTTCACGTTCGACAACAGGCCATGCAACGCATGGCCGAATTCGTGAAACAGGGTCCTTGCGTCATCGAAGCTCAGCAAGCAGGGCTCCGCCTTGATGAAATTGCAATTGTTGAAAACGATCGGCAGGACGTTTGTGCCCAGCCGTTGCTGGTCGCGCAAGCTGCTCATCCACGCGCCGTCCTGCTTGCCCAGCCTGGCGAAATAATCGCCATAAAACAGGCCGATCGTCCCGCCGTCGCGCATCACGTCCCAGACCCGCACATCGGGGTGATAAACCGGCACATCCTCACGTGGCTGGAAGGAAAGCCCAAACAGTTTTCCGGCGGTGAAAAAGGCGGCGGCGATCATGTTGTCCAACTGGAAATAGGGCTTGAGCGCGGCATCGTCGAAGTCGAAGCTTTCCTTGCGCAGCTTCTCCGCATAATAGCGCCAGTCCCAGGCCGCCAGCTTGAAATTGCCACCTTCGCGCGCGATCAGATCCTGCAAGGCATCGCGCTCCTCCAGGGCGTGCGCCCGCGCCGGTACCCACAATTTTTCCAAGAGACCGCGTGCCGCTTCGGCCGTGCCCGCCATGGAATCGGCCAGCCTGAAGCGGGCGAAATCACTATAGCCGAGCAGTCGCGCCTGTTCGGCGCGCAGCGTCAGCATCTCCTCGATGATCGCGATATTGTTGTTGGCATTGATGCCCGCGCCACGGGCCGTCCAGGCTTTGAACAATTGCTCGCGCAAGCCTCGATCGTCGGCATATTGCAGGAAGGGTTCGGCACTGGAGCGCGAGAGGGTCACGGCATAGGGCGCGGAGAGGCCGCGGTCCTTTGCCGTCGAAGCCGCTGCGTCGCGAAGAGATTGCGGCAGGCCTTCCATCTGATGCTCTCGCAACGGCAACACGAAGTCTTCTTCATCGGTCAGGACATGCTGGCTGAATTGCGTGCCGAGCAGGGCCAATCGCGCGCCGATCTCGGCTAGCCTGCCGCGCTCCGCTTCTCCGAGCCCGGCGCCAGCCCGCACAAAATCCAGGTGATAGCGCTCCAGAACCCGCAGCGCCTCTCCGTCCAGCCCGAGCGCGCCGCGCGTCCGATAAAGCGCATCGATGCGTGCGAACAGCGCGCCATCGAGATGGATGGCGTTCCAATGCGCGGCAACGCGGGGTGCCATCTCCAGCTCGATGGCTTGCAAGGCCTTGTCGGCGGCGGAGGCGGCAAGGCTGGAGAACACGCTGTCGACTTTCTGCAGAAGCTGGCCGCCCAACTCCAGCGCCACGATCACATTGTCGAAGCTGGGCGGCGCAGTCTCATTTCCAATGGCGGCGATCTCGGCCCGATGCTCGGCAAAAGCGCGTTCATAGGCGGCAGAGAAATGCTCCGATCTGATGCGATCCAATGGCGGCGCGCCGAACGGTGCGGTCCAATCTTCGAAAAATGGGTTGGTCATCCGGCAAATCTAATGAATTTCCCAGGTGATAGAAACATTGGCGGACACACTTTGCTCCCCCGCGGCCACGGGAGTCCGCGCAAACGCGGGCGCGGCCAGTCTGGCCACGGCGACCGGCCGAGGAAATTCAAAGCCGCTTTCGCTGATCGCCATGATCGCTCCCAAACTCACGCCGGCTGCCTTGGCATATGTCTCCGCCTTGGCGCGCGCGTCGGCCAGCGCCTTGGCGCGTGCGTCTGATAGAAGCAGCGTGCGGTCCTTGATGCCGAAGTTGATGCCGTTCATCTGGTTGGCGCCGGCCGTCACCAGCGCGTCCAAGATGGCTCCCAGCTTTCCCACGTCGTCCAGCCGGACCCGCACTTCATTGTTCACCCGATAACCGGTGAGGCGTGGGGGGACATTGTTGGTGCCGCCGGCATATTCCGACGAAACGGAGAAGTTCACGGTCTGGATGTCCTTTTCCGCTACACCGAGCTTTTTGATCGCTCCGAAGACCGCCATCATCTGGCTGGTGTTGGCCGCGAGGGCTGCGGCGGCGGTGGGGGCGGTGGTCGTGACTCCGGCGTTCACCTCGGCCATGTCAGGGGTGGCTTTTACCTCTCCCATGCCGCTCATGGTCAAGACGCGCGGCGCCGAAGCGAGCCCTTGGGCGGTGGCGCGTGAAGCCAGCGGCATCGCGGTGAGAGCTGCGGCGAATATCAGAAAAGCGAAAATGCTGCCTTTCATGGCAATATTCCTTCAGATCAATTTTGTCTTCTGGCCACGCGCGGTAAAATCGCGCCCCGCACTGTCAAGTGTGGCGAGTCCTGCAATTCCTGTTATATCCCTTTTCGGGGCCTGTAGCTCAGTTGGTTAGAGCTGACCGCTCATAACGGTTAGGTCGCAGGTTCGAGTCCTGCCGGGCCCACCACTATTCTTTCAAATACTTAGCTTAGAAGTGGGCGCGCTTTAGCCCCCCACGGCTGGCTTGGGACACGCCCTGCAACACGCAATCGATAGTGGTCTGCGATAGAATGGCGCAATCTCGGGCGATATTCCACTTCGATCTGAACCGCCTCTGAGTCGGCTGGTAAATGGTGAGGAGCGCCCAAGGCGCCGTGATGCAACAGCTTGGAAACTATAGCCGTCCGAGGAACGAGGCTCGACAGGACGTCGCCTCAAACCAGGGAGCGGTGAACCGTTCTGCATCATCCCGGTTGTATGGCTTACATGAAAATATATTGACGTACACCGCGCCGAGCAAATCAAGGGTGTGTATTACAATTGAGCTGGTGAGAATGAAGCAAACTGCTGAAGTTCCTCTCGTATGCAGTAGTGTTTGCTGCTCTTCAGTTGGAACGCCAACATCATCCCAGAAATGAACCTCACATAGCTCCATGTCGATGAGCTCGCATAAATCCTCAAAATACTGCCCGATAGAATCGCGATTAAATTTTTCTGGATTACAGCCGTGTAGATCCAACACGAGCTCAAAGCCGTATGGTTGAGCAACCATATAAGTTGACCTTAGAGCTGATCCCGGAAGTTCTTGAGTCTGTGGAGTCGGTTGTGATTCTGTGATTGGTGCCTGATTCGAAGGAGGCACTGATGTGGAAGCCGGAACACCGCCGCACCTCGGCGTGCAAAGGATTGC
>DATATP010000269.1:0-22306 GCA_036268715.1 Rhizomicrobium sp.
ATCCGAGCGTGCCGGTGATGCTGGCGGCGTCCTGGGCGCGACTTCCCACTGCGATCATCGAGCAGAATGCCGTAGTCGGGCGCGCCAACCGGCTGGTGATGAACAAGGTGAAATTGATCGCCGCAGCCTTTCCCATCGCTCGCTTTGCGCCAAAAGACAAATCCAAGGTCGTGTTGACCGGCAATCCCTTGCGGCCGGAGGTCGAGGCCTTGTGGGGCACTCCCTATGACGCGCCGCTGTTCGGCGGCCCCCTCAATCTTCTGGTGTTCGGCGGCAGCCAGGGCGCGCGCGCGCTGAGCGAAATCGTGCCGGCCGCTGTCACCCACCTGCCGCATGATCTGAAAAGACGGCTGCGCATCGTGCAGCAGTGCCGTCCTGAGGATTTGGAGCTTGTAGGTCAGGTCTATGACAATGCCAATATAAGGGCCGAACTTGCGCCGTTCTTCCCCGACCTGCCGATGCGCATGGCCCAGGCGCATCTGGTGGTGGCGCGCGGGGGGGCCGGCACGATTGCCGAGCTGATGGCGATCGGTCGCCCCGCGATCCTGGTGCCGTTGCCGGGGGCGCTTGATGACAACCAAACTCCCAATGCCGACATCCTGGCGCGCGCCGACGCTGGCTGGCTTGTGCCGCAACGCGATCTCACGCCGGACCGGCTGGCCGCGATGCTGAGCGAAATTTTCGGTCGCCCCGCCGATCTCGCCCATCGTGCCGCCGCCGCCCACAAGCTCGCCACCCCGCACGCCGCGGCGCGTCTCGCGGACATGGTGGAGCAATTGGTGGAAAGGAAAGCTGCGTGACCCTTCCGGCAACCATAGCCACCCGCGTTCCGCTCGACACCGGCCCGATCCACTTCATCGGCATCGGCGGCATCGGCATGAGCGGCATTGCCGAGATCATGCACAATCTCGGCTACAAGGTGCAGGGCTCCGACGCGGTGGAAAGCGCCAATGTCAGGCGGTTGAGGACCCTCGGCATCGCCGTCGCCATCGGCCACAGCGCGGCGAATCTGAAAGACGCTCACGTCGTGGTTTATTCTTCCGCCGTCAAGCCGGGCAATCCCGAGTTCGACCAGGCGCGCCGCTTGAGCCTGCCGCTGGTCCGCCGCGCCGAGATGCTGGCGGAGATCATGCGGCTCAGATCGTGCATCGCTGTCGCGGGCACCAACGGCAAGACCACCACCACCACCCTGGTTGCGGCCCTGCTGGATGCCGGCGGCATGGACCCCACCGTGGTCAATGGCGGCATCATCAACGCCTATGGCACCAATGCGCGGCTGGGCGCGGGCGAATGGGTGGTGGTGGAAGCCGACGAGAGCGACGGCACGTTCCTGCGCCTGCCCGCCACTGTCGCCGTGGTGACCAACGAAGACCCGGACCATCTCGATTATTACGGCACGTTCGAGAATATGCGCGACGCGTTCCAGCGGTTCGTCGAGAACGTGCCTTTTTATGGCTTCGCGGTGCTGTGCCTGGACCATCCGGAGGTGCAAGCGATGGTCGGCCGGATCATGGACCGGCGCATGATCACCTATGGCTTCAGTCCCCAGGCCGACGCGCGGGCGGTGAATGTCAGTTTCTCCGAAGGCGCCTCGCATTTCGACATGGTGTTCACTGACCGGCGCAAAAATGCCGAGACACGGCTGAAAAACCTCAAACTGCCCATGCCGGGCGAGCATAATGTGCAGAACGCGATGGCTGCCCTGGTGGTGGCGCGGGAGTTGGGCGTGCCGGATACGGTGATCCGCGAAGGTTTGGCGCGCTTCGCGGGGGTTGGGCGGCGCTTCACCAAGGTCGGCGAGTATAACGGTACAGCGATCATCGACGATTACGCGCACAATCCCTTTAAGATCGCTGCCGCGCTGAAGGCGGCGCGCCAGGCCTATGCCGGTCCGATCGTGGCAGTGGTGCAGCCGCATCGCTATACCCGTTTGCGCGACACATTCGAGCAATTCGCGAAATGTCTCAATGATGCAGACGTGGCAGTGATCGCGCCGGTCTATGCCGCGGGCGAGGCGCCGATAGAAGGCATCGACCGTGACGGCTACGCCGACGCTCTCCGCAGCCATGGCCACCGCAATGTGCTGACCATCGAGGGCGAGGCCGATCTTGCCGAAACGGTGCGGCCTTTCACCCGGCCCGGTGGCGCCATCGTCGGAGTCGGCGCCGGTTCGATCACCGGCTGGATGCACAATCTCCAGAAGAAGCTGGAGGACGGGGCATGAGCAAGGTTTGCGACATGCTTCCGCCGGTACGCGGGACGCTCGTTTATGATGCCCCGCTGAAGGACCTTGTGTGGTTCCGTGCCGGGGGACGCGCGGAAATCCTATTCCGTCCTGCGGATGCCGACGACTTGGGTGTGTTCCTCGCGGCAAGGCCGCGCGATTTGAGCATTTCGGTGATCGGGGTCGGGTCCAATCTCCTGGTGCGGGATGGCGGAATTGCCGGAGTTGTGGTCCGGCTGCCCGCCTCCTTCGGCCGCATCGAAATCGCGGGCGCGCGGGTGCGCGCTGGAGCGGCAGCGCTGGACGGCGCGGTGGCGCGGGCTGCGGCGGACGCCGGCATAGGCGGCCTGGAATTCCTGCGCGGCGTACCCGGCACGATTGGCGGCGCGCTGAAGATGAATGCGGGCTGTTACGATCGCGAGGTAAAGGACGTCTTGGTCGAAGCCGCCGCCATTGATGGCGAGGGCAACCGGGTCAGGCTCATGCCCGCCGACATGGCGTTTGTCTATCGCAGCAGCGGCGTGCGCGACGGCCTGATTTTCATCGAGGCGTTGTTCGAAGGCGCGCCCGATAACCCGCTGGACATCCATCGGCGGATGGAGGCGTTGGTGGCGCGGCGCGAAGCAAGCCAGCCGGTGCGCGCCAAAACGGGCGGCTCGACTTTCAAGAATCCGCCAGGCCACAAGGCATGGGAATTGATCGAGCTGGCCGGTTGCCGCAGCCTCACGCGCGGCGCGGCGCAGGTGAGCGAGAAACACTGCAATTTCCTCATCAATACCGGCGAGGCGAGCGCCGCAGATCTGGAGGCGCTGGGCGAGGACGTGCGGGCGCGGGTGAAGGCCAGGACGGGCATTCTGCTGGAATGGGAAATCAAGCGGGTAGGGCTGGCGGCATGAGCTTCACCCGCATCGCCGTGCTGATGGGCGGCCGCTCTGCTGAGCGCGAGGTGTCGCTTTCCTCCGGCCGCGGTGTGGCCGCGGCCTTGTCCGAAGAGGGCTTCGAGGCTGTGGAAGTCGATCCCGGCACCGGCACCGACGACCTGTGGCGCAAGCTGGACGAGGCTCGTCCCGACGCGGTGTTCAATGCACTGCATGGCCGCTTCGGCGAGGATGGGACGGTGCAGGGCCTGTTGGAGCTTATGCGCCTGCCTTACACCCACTCAGGCGTTCTGTCTTCGGCGCTGGCGATGCACAAGGAGCGCACCAAGGATGTCTATCGCGCCGCCGGCCTGCCGGTCGTGAAGTCGATTCTCGCCAATAGGCGCGAGGCGGCGGCGCGGCATCTGATGGAACCGCCCTATGTGGTGAAGCCGGTCAATGAGGGCTCCTCGGTCGGGGTGTTCATCATCCGTAAGGGCGACAACCGCCCGCCTGCCGCGCTCGGGAGCGACACCTGGAATTTTTCCGACGAAATGATGGTGGAGGAATTCGTCCCCGGCCGGGAGCTGACCGTGGCGGTGATGGGCGCCAACGAGCACGGAAAAGAACGGGCACTGGGAGTGACCGAGATTGTCACCGACCTCGAATTTTACGACTATGAAGCCAAATATGCGGCCGGCGGCTCCCGGCACATTCTTCCCGCGTCGCTTCCGCCGGCGGTCGGCGCGGACGCAATGGCGCTGGCCGTGAGGGCGCACCAGGCGCTGGGTTGCCGCGGCGTGACGCGCACCGATTTCCGCTATGACGATACTGGGCCGCGGCCGCGCCTGATCCTCTTGGAGACCAATACCCAACCCGGGATGACGCCGACCTCGCTGGTGCCGGAACAGGCTGTTTATCTCGGCTTGTCCTATGCGAAGCTTTGTCGCTGGATGGTGGAGGATGCCGCATGCGATCGGTGAAGATCGAGCGTGCGCAGCGCGCCAATCCGCGGGCCCAGGCCGCCCGCAAGCCGGCGCGCACCTCTCGCAAAGTCGCGGCCAAACCTGCCGCGCATCATGCATCCGACGGCTATACCTATGGCAGCTGGGAACGGGTTCAAGCCCTCTTGACCCGGCCGATGTTGGCGTTGACTGGCGGACTGACTGTTTTTGCCTTGTTCGCCGCCCTTCTGGTGGGCGGCTATGCGGGCCGTGGTCTGCATGCCGTTCATAACGGGATCGCGGCGCTGGTCGCCGATGCCGGCTTTGGCATATCCGACATCCATATCAGCGGCTACCGCCGGACGCCCTATCAAAGCGTGATCGCGGCGCTTAGCATGCAGCCCGGCCAGTCGATTTTCGCCGCCGACCTCGGCGAGGCCTATCAGCGGCTGTCGCGCCTGCCCTGGGTCGCCTCGGTGGACGTGATGCGGCGCTATCCGGACTCCATTTTCGTCGCCGTCGTCGAGAAGCGGCCCTTCGCACTCTGGCAGTCGCCGGACGGGATCGTGGTGGTGGAGCGAAACGGCCACGTCATCACCGGCGAGGATATCGAAAAATTCGCCCGCCTGCCCAAACTGGTCGGGGCAGGCGCGCCCGCCGCCGCGGCCGAGCTGATCGACGCCGTCGCCACCCATCGCGCCGTTGCCGCCCGGGTCGCGGCGTATCAGCGTCAATCGCGGCGGCGCTGGAACCTGATCCTGGACGACGGCGTGGTCGTGAAGCTGCCCGAGGCCGGCTGGCGGAAGCAGCTTGGCGCGCTGGAGCACCTCATCATCGATGCCGGCATCCTGGAGCGCGACGTGACCGAGATCGATCTGCGCTCGCCCCCCCATTACTTCTTCATGCTCAAGACCGGCGAGAAGAAAGACATGCCCCGCGAGAAAGAAACCTGATGGGCGAGAGCGTGCGGCTGCGCGTGAATAACGAGATACCTGCCTATCGCCCCGGCCTTGTGTCGGCGCTGGATGTGGGCACCTCCAAGGTCGTCTGCGTGATCGGCCATGCCGAAGCGGGAACGCTGAAGGTGCTGGGCTCGGCCTTGCGCGAATCCGGCGGCCTCAAATCCGGCATGGTGAGCAGCCTCAATCTCGCGGAGGATTCCATTCGCGATTGCGTTGCCGCGGCGGAGAATATGGCCGATGCGCGCATCCAGAATGTGCTGATCTCGGTCAATTGCGGTCAGCCGATGTCTGTGACCGGCCGGGCGGTAATGGCGCTGGACGGGGCGCTGGTGACCGACGCGCATTTGCGCGCGCTGCTGGCCGAGGGCCGGGAGCAATGCCGTCGCGACGGTTATGAGATTCTTCAATCCGCGCCGACTACCTATGTGGTGGACGAAGCAAGGGGGGTGCGCGACCCTTCCGGGATGTTCTGCCAGAAGATCGGCGTTGCCATGCATGCGGTGGCGGTGAAGCCCTCGCCCATGGCGAACCTCAAGCTGGCGGTGGAGCGCTGCCATCTCAATGTGGTGGGGGCGATGTTCGGCGCCTACGCCTCGGCGCTCTCGACCCTAACCGAAGACGAGAAGCAGGTGGGCGCCACGGTGATCGACATGGGCGGTGGTGTCACTTCCATCGCCGTGTTTCTCGAAGGCCATCTCGTTCATGCCGACCTGGTGCAGATCGGTGGCTTGGACATCACCACCGACATTGGCAAGCTGCTGGCCGCGCCTCTGTCGGCGGCGGAACGCGCCAAGACCCTCTATGGTGCGGCGCTGGGCGACGAGGCCGGTACCGATGTCGTCCCTATCGCCCAGATGGGTGAGGAGGGCGAGGATTCCGTCCTACGCGTGCCCCGCTCCATGCTGATCCGCATCATACAGGCGCGGCTGGAGGAGATTTTCGGCGAAGTGCGCAAGCGCCTCGCTGCCGGCGGTTTCGATGGCGCGGCGGGACGCCGGCTGGTGCTCACAGGTGGCGCTTCCCAGCTTGGCGGCGCGCGCGAGCTTGCGGCGCGCATCCTGGACAAGCAGGTGCGCATCGGCCGCCCACAAGGCTTTGCTGGGCTCGCCGCCGCTTCCGCCGGTCCCGATTATGCGACGGCGATCGGCATCCTGATGGCGGGCGCGACGATGCCGCCGGAACTCATCAATCCCGCACTCGCGATGGTGCCCGACGCGAGCAAGGGCAAAAGCTGGCTCTCGCGGTTGACCGGCCGGTGGTTGGAATGATTCAACCATGGTTGCGAATCACGGAAGCGATTCGGGCGGATGCAAGGTGACACAGGCGTATCACCGGTAAATGACTGAGGAGCATGGCATGACCATCAACCTGAAAATGCCCGAGACCAGGGAATTGCGTCCCCGCATCACCGTGCTGGGCGTCGGCGGAGCCGGCGGCAATGCCGTCAACAACATGATCGGCGCCCATCTGGCGGGAGTCGATTTCGTGGTCGCCAATACCGACGCCCAAGCCCTGGCCCAGTCCAAGGCCGAGCGGCGCATCCAGCTTGGCGCCAGCACCACCGAGGGACTGGGCGCGGGCGCGCAGCCCGATGTCGGCCGCGCCGGCGCGGAAGAATCGCTGGACGAGATCATGGAGCAGCTCGCCGGCGCGCATATGGTGTTCATCACCGCCGGCATGGGCGGAGGCACCGGCACCGGCGCCGCCCCTGTCATCGCCAAAGCAACCCGCGATGCGGGTATTCTCACCGTCGGCGTCGTGACCAAGCCCTTCGCCTTTGAAGGCGATAAGCGCCTGCGTACGGCCGAACGCGGCATCCAGGAATTGCAGCAATATGTCCATACCCTGATCGTCATTCCCAACCAGAATCTGTTCCGGGTGGCCAATGACCGCACCACCTTCGCCCAGGCCTTCGCGATGGCCGACGAAGTGCTGCATGCCGGTGTGCGCGGCGTCACAGACCTGATCGTGATGCCGGGGCTGATCAACCTGGATTTCGCCGATATCAAGTCGGTGATCAGCGAGATGGGCAAGGCGATGATGGGCACCGGCGAGGCGGAAGGCGAGGATCGCGCGGCCCGCGCCGCCGACATGGCGATCTCCAATCCGCTGCTGGACGATGTGACGATGAAAGGCGCCAAGGGCGTCCTGATCAATATCACCGGTGGCCCGGACCTGATGCTGTTCGAAGTCGAGCAGGCGGCCAACCGCATCCGCGCCGAGGTCGATCCGGACGCCAACATCATCTTCGGCAACACCATCCTGGACGACATGGAAGGGCGCATCCGCGTCTCAGTCGTCGCTACCGGCATCGATGCGGAGCAGATGAAGATGAACGAAAAGGTGCGGCCTCTGCGTCCGCACATGAAGACCACCTTCAAGCCTGAGCCGATCCGGGTGCCCGAAAAGCCGGAGTCCAAGCCCGTGGCCAATCCGGTTCACGCCCAGCATGAGGCGCTCGCCGAGGAGATGGGCGCCCCGGTCGCGGCTCCCGAGCCTCTGAATCTGGGCGGCAGCGATGCGCCGGAAGTCGAAGCGGTATCGATGGCGGCCAAATATCCTGCGGTCGAGACCAAGCGTTCTCTCGCCGAGCAGCCGCTCGCCCACAAAGCAGCGCCGCGGAAGAAAAGTGGCTGGGGATTTTTCGGCCGCAAGACCGCGACGCGGCAGGACATGCGCGCCGAGCCGCAGGCCTCGGACCGGGTCACGGGCCAAGCCGTGCAGCGGGCCAACGGGACGGCGAACCTGCGTCCGGCCGCTTCGGCAGCCCGGGCCAGTGTCCAGCCGATGCAAAAGGCGGACGCGGCATCAGCGGCAGCCGACGATCTGTTCCCCGATCATAAGCGCGACGAGCAGTTCGAGATTCCGGCTTTTCTGCGGCGGCAATCGAGTTGAACGCCGGGCCTCGCGGATAGGGCTGCGGGGGCTGCCGGCCTGAGAGGATAGGCCGGATCGAGGGAAGAATATTGCCCAACCGCACCACCATCGGCCATGAGGTTGCGATCAGCGGCATTGCGCTGCATGCGGGCACGGCGGTGAACATGACACTTGCGCCCGGCGCGGCCGGCGGGGGCGTGGTGTTCCGCCGCGTCGATCTCGGGGGCGCCACGGTGGCGGCGCGCTACGATCTGGTGAGCGAGACGCGGCTCGGCACGGCGATCACGCAAGGGCCGGCGAAGATCGGCGTGATCGAGCACCTGATGGCCGCGGTGGCGGGGGCAGAGGTCGATGACTTGCTAGTCACCCTGGATGGCCCCGAGCCTCCAATCCTGGACGGCGACGCGCTGTCTTATCTGGATTTGCTGGCAGTGGGGGGACGTGCGGAACAAGCGACGCCGCGACAGGCGATCCGGGTACTGCGGCCGGTCACAGTCGCGCAGGGCGAGGCCCGCGCCAGCCTGCTGCCGGCTGAGCATCTTATCTATGATTGCGAAATCGATTTCCCAACCTCGCCCATCGGACGGCAGCGCTATACGTTCACTTTTTCGCCCAGCGCATTCCGAGCCGAGATCGCCCCCGCTCGCACCTTCGGTTTCGTGAGCGAGTTGGAGGCGCTTCACAAGGCAGGCTTGGCCCGCGGCGCCAGCCTGGACAACACACTGGCCCTGTCGGCGGTGGGGGTGATCAACAAGGACCGCATGCGTTTTGCCGACGAATTCGTGCGCCACAAGATTCTGGATGCCGTCGGCGACATGGCGCTGGCGGGTTTCCCCCTGATCGCCCGGTTTGAAGGCGTCCGCTCCGGCCATGCCATCAACAATGCGCTACTGCGGGCATTGTTTGACGATCCGGACAATTTCGAGCGGGTGACGTGTTGAGCTCAGTCGGCGACCGCGAGCTCGTCCTCTCCCTTGCTGCGGTCGATGATCTGGCCGGTCAGGGCGTGGCTGTTGCGTTGGCGTAACCGCGCCGCCGGCTCATCGTAGAAGAAGGGCAAGAAGGGATAGCGGTTGCCACCCCTGACGGCCGTCGCCTCATGTAACAGCGAACAGGAGAACACCACCGCTCCGCCAGTCGGGGCGCGATAGGCTGCTGCCCGAATTCGGAAAGCGCAATTCGCCTCCCTCATAGTGTTCCGCGATCGGGTTGGAAGGGGTTGCATTTCGCCCCCTTGTCCGCATCCGGTCCCTCCAGCGGGCACCGTAGAGCCTGCTGACCTCGCGCTCGAAATCCCAGAAATAGTGGAGCCGGGAATGACCCGCATCACCCGCGCCTGTGCTTTGTCGCCCGGCTCGATGCTGCCCCGAAAAGCCGCCCGCTCGTCATCGAAAAAGTCGCTGCGCGCCGTCATTCGCGCCGGGGCGGCCCGGCTTTTCTCAAGACGTGCAGAGCCGTAAAAGCAGAGCACCAGATACCATCCGGCAGCGGTGTCGAAGTGGAATTTGGCATTGTTCGAGGCCCGCACGGCAAAGCCGGGGCAGAGGGTCGCCGGGAAGCTATTGACGCCTGCTCATGTCGCATTCTTAACCCGGCGAGGTTCCGGGGAGATAATGTCATTTGGTTCACCCACGGCCCAGAGCTTGCTATAGTCCAAATAAATCTGCATTCCCGGTGTGACCGGCCCGACCATTTTGGCCAAAGGCTTGGAATGGCTGGAGTTTATGTCCAAAGGACCCATTGTCATGCGTTCTACGCCGTCTCGCTGCTCCCGCCCCCTGCGCGCTGCCCTGGCCGGGCTGTCTCTGCTCGCGATGGGAATGACCTTAAGCGGTTGTGCCTGGCTGGGCTTGGGCGACGACGACACGCCAGCCAATGACGCCAACAAGGATGCTGCCAATTACCGGGAGCGGCCGATCGAGCAGATCTATTCCGACGCCTGGACTGCGATCAACCGAGGCAACTGGGACCAGGCCGCCGCCCAGTTTAACGAGGTGGACCGCCAGCATCCCTATTCGGTCTGGGCCCGGCGCGCGATGCTGATGAGCGCCTTCTGCTCCTACCAGGCAAACAAATACAGCGACGCGATCTCCACCGCCGACCAGTATATCTCGCTGCATCCCGGCAGCCACGAAGTCGCCTATGCCTTCTATCTGAAGGCAATCGCTCTTTACGAGCAGATCGTCGATGTCGGGCGCGACCAATCCAATACCCAAGGAGCGCTGGTGGCGCTGCAAGACGTGGTTCAGCGCTTTCCTGACACCGAATATGCCCGCGACGCGGTGCTAAAAATCGACCTCACCAACGACCATTTGGCCGGCAAGGAGATGGCGGTGGGTCGCTATTACCTGGATCAACGCGACTATATCGGTGCGATCAACCGCTTCAAGGTGGTGGTGCTGCAATATCAGACCACCAGTCAGATCGCCGAGGCGCTGGAGCGTCTGACCGAGGCTTATTATTCCCTCGGCCTGGACCGGGAGGCCCAGACCGCGGCGGCAGTGCTGGGGGCCAATTACCCCGGCTCGGGCTGGTACAAGGACGCCTATAACATTCTCAAGGGCCGCAATCTGAAGCCGGAAGAAGACAAGGCCTCTTGGATCAGTCAGGCTTTCCATAAGATTCTGTGAGTCGTTTTTGGCCGCGGTTTCAGCCGAAAACCGCTTCACGCTTTTGTGAGAATGTTCTCGGAGACGGACTTCTGTGCTCGCGGCGTTGACCATCCGTGACATCGTTCTGATCGAGCAGGCGGCGTTGGAATTCGCCCCGGGTCTCAACGTCCTGACGGGGGAAACCGGCGCGGGAAAATCCATCCTGCTAGATTCTCTTGGCCTGGCGGTGGGGGCGATAGGTGGCAAAGGGGGCCGTGCCGCCGTGCGCCCGGGCGCAGTGCAGGGTTCGGCGACGGCTGTGTTCGAGCCGCCGTCCGGGCACGCGGCGCGTCTGCTTCTTGCCGGCCAGGAGATGCCGGCCGAAGGCGAAATCGTTTTGCGCCGGACCCTGGCTGCCGATGGGCGCAGTCGCGCCTTTGTCAATGACGAGGCGGTGGGTGTGGGACTGTTGAAGGATCTGGGCGGATTGCTGCTGGAAGTGCATGGCCAGCAGGACGATCGCGGTCTGTTCGATTCCGCCACGCATAGGGCCTTGCTGGACGGTTTCGGCGCGCTCGAGGACCGGACCAGCACCGTGGCCGGACTATACGCGAAATGGGATGCCGCGCGGGCAGCCCTGGACCAGTTGTGCGCCCAGGCAGAAAAGGCGCAGGCCGATGCGGATTATGTGCGCGCCGCCGCCGCCGAACTTTCTGATTTCGCGCCCGTAACTGGGGAAGAGGAAAAGCTCGCCGCAGAACGCAGCCTGATGATGAATGCTACGCGCATCGCCGAGGATGTGTCGGCGGCGAGCGATGCGCTGGGGGGCGAGCGGGGCGCCGAAGCCGGGCTGGCCCAGGCGTTGAAGAAACTGTCGCGCATGAACGAGCAGGCGCGCCGGCTGGCGGCAGCCGCCGAAACCGCGCTGGAACAGGCCTATGCGTTGGCAGATGACGCGCGGCGCGAACTGGACAGCCTGTTGTCGAGGCTGGTGAGCGATGCCGGCGCACTCGAAAAAGCGGAGGAAAGGCTGTTCGCATTGCGGGCGCTGGCACGCAAATATGGTGTTCCCCCGGATGGACTTGCCGCTTTGCGCGAGGAATTCCTGGCCAAGCAGGACGCGCTGGTCGCGGGCGGCGGCAGGATCAAGCAGGCGCAAGCGGCGGTGCTGGCGGCGCGAGAAGCCTATCTGGCAGCCGCGCGCAAATTGTCGAAAGACCGTGAAGAGGCGGCGGGGCGCTTGCAAGCGGCGGTCGCGGCCGAACTGGTGCCGCTCAAGCTGGGCCAAGCCAAATTCCGCGTCGCGCTGATCCCTCTGGACGAGGAGGCAGCCACGGCCAACGGGCTGGAGCGCATCGCCTTCGAAGTCGCCACCGTGGAGGGCGCAGCGTTCGGCCCGCTGACCAGAATCGCCTCGGGCGGCGAGCTGGCGCGGTTTTCCCTGGCGCTGAAAGTGGCGCTCGCCCAGACCGCGGCCCCTGCCGCGATGGTGTTCGACGAAGTGGATCGTGGCGTCGGCGGCGCCGTGGCGGATGCGGTGGGCATGCGCCTGCAACGCCTGGCCGAGACCACCCAGGTCCTGCTCGTCACTCACAGTCCCCAGGTCGCGGCCCGGGCCGCGCGCCATTTTCGCATCACCCGCGTCAAGGACAGAACCCGCATCGAATTGCTGGACGACGACGCGCGGCTGGAGGAAATTGCCCGCATGCTGTCGGGCGCCATAGTGACCGAGGAGGCGCGCGCCGCCGCGCGTCGTCTGGTGGCGGAAGCCCGCGTCCCGCCGAAGAAGCAACGTAAACGGGCATGACTTCCAAACCCGTCGAAAAACTCACTTCCGCCGAGGCAGCAAAGGAACTGGACCTGCTGGCGCAGGAAATCGCGGCGCATGATCGCGCCTATTATCTCAATGATGCGCCGTCCACCTCCGATGCTGCCTATGACGCCTTGCGACGCCGCAATCTGGAAATCGAAGGGCGCTTCCCGCTGCTGGTGCGTGACGATAGCCCCAGCCACCGCGTCGGCGCCAAACCGAGCGAAAAGTTCGCAAAGGTGGTGCATGCCAAGCCGATGCTCTCGCTGGACAACGCATTCAGCGACGAGGATGTGGCCGATTTCATCGGCCGGGTGCGCCGCTTCCTGGGGTTGAAGGATGGCACAGAGATCACCGTGACGGCGGAACCCAAGATCGACGGGCTTTCCGCCGCTCTGCGCTATGAAAACGGCGTTCTGGTGCAGGGTGCGACCCGGGGCGATGGCATCGAGGGTGAGGATATCACCGCCAATCTGCGCACCATCGGCGACGTGCCGCTGCGTCTTTCCGGCAAGCCGCCTGCCGTGCTGGAAATACGCGGCGAGGTCTATATGACCCACAAGGCGTTTGAGGCACTCAATAAGCGGCAAGAGAAGGACGGCAAGCCAACCTATGCCAATCCCCGCAATTCCGCGGCCGGCTCGGTGCGCCAGCTCGATCCCGCCATCACCGCGTCGCGCAGCTTGAATTTCTTTGCCTATACCTGGGGCGAGATCAGCGCGCTGCCCGCCGATACCCAGTGGGGCATGCTGGAGAAATTCCGCGCGTACGGCTTTGTAGTCAATCCGCTGGTCAAACGTTGCGACACCCGGGAGCAGATGTTGGACTTCTACCGCGACATCGAAACTCGGCGCGCCAGGCTGGGCTATGACATTGATGGCGTGGTGTACAAGGTCGACCGCCTCGATTTGCAGGAACGGCTGGGGTTTGTCTCGCGCAGTCCGCGCTGGGCCATCGCCCACAAATTCCCCGCCGAGCAAGCCGAGACAGTATTGGAAGGTATCGAGATCCAGGTCGGCCGCACCGGCAAGCTGGCGCCGGTGGCGCGGCTGAAAGCGGTTACAGTAGGCGGCGTGGTGGTGAAGAACGCCACCTTGCACAACGAGGACGAGATCGCGCGACTGGATGCGCGCATCGGCGATACGGTGGTGATCCAGCGCGCCGGCGACGTGATCCCGCAAGTGGTGAAGGTGATCGCGGAGAAGCGCCCTCGCGGCGCGAAACCTTACAAATTTCCGGACAAATGCCCCGTGTGCGGCAGCCATGCCGTGCGCGAAGTGGACGAAAAGACAGGCAAGATGGATGTCGACCGCCGCTGCACCGGTGGCCTGGTCTGCGATGCCCAGACGGTGGAGCGGCTCAAATATTTCGTGGGCCGCGACCAGTTCGACATCGAAGGCCTTGGCGGCACCATGATCGAGTTGTTTCACGACGAGGGGCTGCTGACGGAGCCCGCCGACATTTTCGCCCTGACCGAAAAGCCCGAGAAGGTCAGCAGGATATTGGCCGGACATCGCGCCGCGCTGAGCGAAGAACGCCGCGCCGCCGAAGGCAAGGAGCCGGTCAAGAAAGCCAAGAAGGAAAAGGAGCGCGAGGATAAGGTTGTCGAAAACCTGATGGCCGCCATCGCGCACCGCCGCATCATCGGCCTGGACCGGCTGATCAATGCGCTCGGCATCCGCCATGTCGGGGAAATCACCGCGCGGCTGATCGCGCGGCATTACCGTACCATCGATGCATTCCTTGACAGCATGAAGGCGGAGAATGCGCAGTTGGAACTGGAAAGCCTGGAAGGCATTGGCGGTGTGGTGGCCGAGGCGATCCATGATTTCTTCGACGAGCCGCATAATGTGAAGGCGCTGGGCCGGCTTCTGAAATGGCTGACGGTGACCGCGATGGCGGCGCCGGCCCAATCTTCGCCCGTATCCGGCAAGACGGTGGTTTTCACCGGCACGTTGGAGAAGATGACGCGGCAGGAAGCCAAGGCGCGCGCCGAGTCACTGGGCGCGAAAGTGTCCGGGTCCGTTTCCGGTAAGACCGATATCGTTGTTGCCGGCCCAGGCGCTGGGTCGAAGCTCAAGGACGCGCAAAAGCATGGTGTCGAAGTGATGGACGAGGATGGGTGGCTGAAACTTATCTCTTAATGTCATGGCCGGGCTTGACCCGGCCATCCGTGCGTGAAGCAAGATGGATGGCCGCCTCAAGGGCGGCCATGGCGGATAGGGCTAGATGGCCCGCGTTGCCGGTGCCAGCCACGCCCGCGTTTCTTCGTCCACCAACGGCGAGATCGTCTCGCGCACCCGCGCATGATAGGCGTTCAGCCAGGCGCGTTCGCCTTCGGTCAGGAGCGATGGCTCGATCAGATTCACATCGATCGGCGCCAGGGTGATGGTCTCGAACTCCATCATCTTGCGTTCGCCGCCAATGTCCTTCGGCTCTGTCACCACCACCAGATTCTCGATGCGGATGCCGAAGCCGCCGGTCTTGTAGAAGCCCGGCTCGTTGGAACAAATCATGCCGGGCTTCAAGGGCTGCATCACCGGCCGCTTGGAAATGTTCTGCGGTCCCTCATGGACCGACAGGTAAGACCCCACACCATGACCGGTGCCGTGGTCGTAATCCAGTCCCGCTTCCCATAATGGCTGCCGCGCGAAACTATCGAGCTGCATGCCGATGGTGCCTTCGGGAAACCGCGCGGTGGCCAGCGCGATATGGCCTTTCAGCACGCGGGTGAAGCGGTCCTTCATCTCGGACGTCGGCGTGCCCACGATGACGGCGCGGGTGACATCGGTGGTGCCATCGGGATATTGCGCGCCGGAATCGATCAGGAACATCTCGTCCCGCCCGATCACCCGATTGGTCGAGCGCGTCACACGGTAATGCACGATGGCCCCGTTCGGACCCGCGCCAGCGATGGAGTCGAACGACAGATCCGACAGGCAACCGGTGGCGCGGCGGAAACCTTCCAGCGCTTCCGCCGCCGCGATTTCTGTCAGCTCGCCGCCCGCAGCCTCGCGCTCGAACCAGGCGAGAAAGCGGCACAGCGCAGCGCCGTCGCGCACATGCGCCTTGCGGGTACCCTCGATTTCCGCCGGGTTCTTGCACGCCTTGGGCAATTGGCAAGGATCGGACGCGCGGCCGATCTTCGCGCCTGCCTTGTGCAGCCGGTCCAGGATCGCCGCGGCAGCGGTCGCAGGATCGGCGATCACCGTCTTGCCGGCCAACGCGTCGAGCGCGGCGGGAAATTCGTCGGGCGCGCGCAGACGCACAGCGTTGCCGAGATGCGCGATCAGTTCGGGACTGCGCTTCTTCTCGTCCAGGAACAAATCGGCGGACGCATCGTCATGAAGGATCGCAAACGCCAGGGTGAAGGGCGTATGCGGCACGTCATGGCCGCGAATATTCAAGAGCCAGCACACCGAATCCGCCAAGGTGATGACGGCCGCCGCCGCGTCGGATTTTTTCAACCCATCGGCCAGCCGCAGCCGCTTGGCATCGCTCTGTTCGCCGGCCAGGTTCAGCGCGTGCGGCACCGCTTTGGTCGCGGGTGGCGGCGGCTGGTCCTTCCACACCGCATCCACCGGATTGCTTTCGCAGGCGATCAATGTCCCTCCAGCGCGCTCCGCCACCGCGCGCAATCCGGCCACCGCATGGGCGGTGTGCAGCCAGGGGTCATAGCCCAGTTTTGCTCCTTTCGGCAGATGACCGGCAATCCACCCCTGCGGTCCTTCCGCCACCAGATCGCGCGGCTCGAACAGGCTGGTGTCGGTCTGGGCGCGCACCTGCAATGTGTAGCGGCCATCGGTGAATACCGCCGCCTTATCCGCCAGTACCACCGCCGCGCCGGCCGAGCCGGTGAAGGCGGTCAGCCAGGCCAGCCGTTCGGCATGGGCGGGCAGATATTCGCCCATGTGCTCGTCGGAATGAGGCACGACAAAGCCGTCAAGCCCGCGCCGGGCCAGTTCTGCGCGCAAGGCCGCGAGCCGGGGCGCGCATTGCGCCGCATTGGATGTGTCGTCGTAAGTTTGGAATGATGGGATCTTATCCATAGCGAAAGACTACGCCCGACGGATTGCCTTTTCCAGAACCAGTGCGCTCCAGGGGCCATCGCGGCGCCGGCCGATCAAACGCAGGCTTCGGTAAAAGCTCAGCACCAGATTTTCCTGGTTGTTGAGCAGGCCCGAAAGCACCAGCGTCCCCCCGGCTGCCAACGCCTCCGCGATTGCGGGCGCAAGACGGGTGAGCGGCCCGGCCAGGATATTGGCGATGATAAGGTCATAGGGCGCGGCGGAGGCAAGTTTGGGATGGGCCAGGCCATCGGCGGCAATCGCGGTAACCAGAGGCGCCACGCCGTTGGCGCGGGCATTGTCGCGGGTCACTTGCGCGGCAACGGGATCGATATCCGCTGCCAGCACCGGCTTCTTCCACAGCTTCGCCGCGCCGATGGCGAGCAGCCCCGTGCCGCAGCCCAGGTCCAGCACATGGACGAACGCGCGCCGTCGCGCCAGATCGGACAGCACGCTAAGGCACAGCGCGGTAGTCTCATGATGGCCGGTGCCGAACGCCATTCCCGCTTCAATCCGCATCGCGATCACCCCGGGCGGCACGACACCCGCGTCGTGCGCGCCATAAACGAAAAAGCGCCCGGCCCGTACCGGCGGCAAGCCTTGCTGGGACAGCTTAATCCAATCCTGATCGGGCAACGGTTCGACGGCGATGGTGCGGCCGGCGACGCGCGAGAGATAGGCGGCGTCTGGTTCTTCCGTATACAGCGCTTCAACCGTGGCGGACGGCCCGAAGGGCTCTTCAACGATGAGTACCGCTTGCGCGGTGCCTTCCAGTTCCAAAGCCGAGACGATATCCGGCGCCTCGGCCTTGGCGAGCGTGGCTGAGGCCTTCCATAGGGGAGGGTTCATGCTCAAGGGTGATTCTCGTCAAATTTGATTGTCCTGGCCCGCATTCGCGGGCATGGCACTTGATGGCAGCTATGCCCTGCTGACGAACTGGTCAATTACCCGTTTCTGGCCCGCCTTGTCGAAATCGACCGTCAGCTTGTTGCCTTCGACGAAGCTGACCCGGCCATAGCCAAATTTCTGATGAAACACACGGTCTCCGCGCGCGTAGTGCGAGGCGCCGGGATCGGAGGTCTGCACGCTCCAGGACTGCGCCTCGATCAAGGGCGGCCGGGTACGCACGCTGTTCGCCGCCGCGCGATTGGCCTGGGCACGCTTCCATCCGGGGCTGTCATAGGTGCTGCCGAAACTGGGCGCGCCCGCATTGTCGCGGAAGCCGGCATAGCCGCCATAGAAGCCTTCATCGACAATGGTCTCGACATGGGCCTCGGGAATCTCCTTCAAGAACCGGGACGGCAGCGATGCCTGCCAGTTGCCGTGAATGCGGCGATTGGCGGCGAAAAAAATGCGAATTCGCTGCCTCGCCCGGGTCAGCCCAACATAGGCAAGGCGGCGTTCCTCCTCCAGTCCCGCGACGCCATTCTCGTCCATGGTGCGCTGGGAGGGAAACAGGCCTTCTTCCCAACCCGGCAGAAACACGGTGTCGAACTCCAACCCCTTGGCGGCGTGCAAGGTCATCAGATTGATGCGGTCGCCGGATTCGTCCTGGGCGATCTCCATCACCAGCGAGACATGCTCCAGGAAGGCGGCCAACGACTCGAAGCCTTCCATCGAGCGCACGAATTCTTTGAGATTGTCCAACCGCCCGGGCGCTTCGGCCGACTTGTCCGCCTTCAGCATGTCGGTATAGCCGCTTTCGTCCAGCACCATTTCGGCCAATTCCGTATGCGGCAGCACCCGTGCCGTCTCGCTCCAGCGCGCGAAATTCGCTGCCAGCCCGGCCAGCGCTTTCTTCGCCTTGGGCGGCAATTCGTCCGTGTCGGCGATCTCGCGCGCCGCCGCCAGCAGCGGCAGGTGCCGCGCCCGGGCAAAAGCATGCAGGCTCGCGACACTGGCGTCGCCGATGCCACGTTTTGGCTTGTTGACGATGCGCTCGAAAGCGAGATCGTCGTCACCTTGCGCGATCAGGCGCAGATAAGCCATCGCATCGCGGATTTCGGCGCGCTCGTAGAAGCGCGGACCGCCGATCACCCGATAGGGCAGGCCCAATGAAATGAAGCGGTCCTCGAATTCGCGCATCTGGAACGAGGCGCGCACCAGGATCGCCATCCGGCCAAAAGCGCCGCCGCGCCGGTGCAGATCTTCGGCTTCGGAGGCCACGTTGCGCGCTTCTTCCTCCGCGTCCCACACCCCCTCGACCTTGATCTTCTCGCCCGGATCGCCTTCGGTCCAAAGCGTCTTGCCCAACCGCCCCTTGTTGGCTGCGATCAGGCCAGAGGCGGCACCCAGAATGACGGGCGTGGAACGATAATTGCGCTCCAGACGGATGACCTTGGCGCCGGGAAAATCCCGCTCGAAGCGCAAGATGTTTTCCACCTCCGCGCCGCGCCAACCATAGATTGACTGGTCGTCATCGCCCACCACGCAGATATTGCCGGACTGGGTCGCCAGCAGCTTCAGCCACAGATATTGCACCACATTGGTGTCCTGATACTCGTCCACCAGCATGTAGCGGAACCGGTCGCGGTAATCGGACAGGATATCGGTGTGGTTCTTCAGGACGTGCAATGTGTCGAGCAGCAAGTCCCCGAAATCCGCCGCATTGAGCGCCTTCAGGCGCGCCTGGTATTCGCCATAGAGCTTGCGCCCCTTGCCGAACGCATAGCCCTGACCTTCCGCTTCCGAGACATCCTCGGGCCTGAGGCCCCGGTTCTTCCAATTGTCGATCATCCCGGCCAGGGTGCGGGCCGGCCAGCGCTTCTCGTCGATGCCTTCCGCTTCGATAAGCTGCTTCATCAGCCTGAGCTGGTCGTCGGCGTCCAGAATGGTGAAATTGGATTTCAGCCCCGCCAGCTCGGCATGACGGCGCAGCAGCTTGGCGCCGATGGAATGGAAGGTGCCCAGCCATTGCATACCCTCGACGACACCGCCAATCAGGGCGCCGATGCGCTCCTTCATCTCACGCGCCGCCTTGTTGGTGAAGGTGACGGCAAGGATTTGCCCCGGCCACGCGCGCCTTGTGGCAAGGATATGGGCGAGCCGCGTGGTCAGCACTCTTGTCTTGCCGGTTCCCGCACCGGCCAGCACCAGCACCGGCCCATCCGCCGCCAGCACGGCCTCGCGCTGTTGCTGGTTCAGGCCGTTCAGATAGGGCGGCTCGCGCGGCACCGGCGCGGTTTCGGGCCCATCGCCGAAAGCGGAATCCAGCGGGTCGGAATAGCGGTCGCCGTAACCGCTCATGGGCAAAAACGCGATTCTGGGAACATGGGAATGATTTTAGAACGCGGGAGGATCGATTCCCACTTAATTATCCGGTTCGTCCTTTTCCAGCCTGTGGCCTTTCAGGCGCTGTTCCGCCTGCTCTTTCTGCGCCTGGATCAGTTTCCTGAGCGTTTTCGGCGTGCCATGCGCGATGCGGTTCGCCTCCGCAGTCTTGTTCCTCTCGGCGCGGGCGTTGGCCTTGCGAGCGCGGCGCAGGTTGACGATTTCAGCCATTGTCCTTCGCCTGCGCCCGCGCATAGGCGGCCCGTTCCGTTACTCGCTGCACATAGGCTTCCAGCAGATCGGTCTTCGCCAGCAGTGGGCTGCCCATGAACAGCTTGAAGGTGGTGCCTACCAGGATATCGGCGGCGGAAAATTTTTCGCCCAAAAGATAAAGGCCCTTTTCCAGGGTGGCATTGACGAACGCCATCACCTCATCGGTCTTCACCCAGCCCGCGGTGCCGCGCGGCACGTCCCAGTTGCGGAACGCGCTTATCCAGGCCGGTTCCATCACCCCGGCATAATAGGCGAGCCAGGAAAGATACGCACCGCGCTTTGAATCGCCCGCGAGCGGTCCGATGCCGTTCTGGGGAAACCTATCGGTGAGATAGAGCGCCACCGCGGCGGATTCGAACACAACCGCGTCGCCGTCCTTTATGACGGGCACTTTGCCATGTGGATGCGGATTGACGGGATCGACCTCGCCGCTGCCATCGCCGCGCCGGATATTGACCAATTTTATCTCATAAGGCGCACCCAGTTCCTCCAGCAGAAAGATGAAGCGCGAAGAACGCGAACGCGGCGCGTGATAGAGGGTGATCATGGCCGAAAACTAGGCTCCATCGCCTTTCACGGCAAGGGCGCGGAGCCTGAGCGCGCTCGCCAGCGGGCGCTCGCCGCGTACTGCGTCGATGGCCGCGACCAGGGCGGCGAGGCTTTGCCCGCGGGCCAGGGCGCTGGCCTCGATCACTGTCCAGAATTCCGGCTCCAATGCCACCGAGGTGCGATGGCCGGAAAGCGTGAAGGACCGTTTCTTGAGCGCCGTCACGGTGAAGACCGCAAAGGCCGGAAGTCGAGCGCCTTCAGTTCGGCGGCCAATTTGCGCGTGCCGGTGCGCGGGCGCATCAGCAGCCGCGGGCGCTTGAGGGTGCGCACGCTGCCCGCCAGAACGATGGCGTTGCGGTCTTCGCTGGCCACCGAATCGAGCAGCCGGACATGATGCCATGTCCGGCGCAGGCGCAGGGCGATACGGTCGGCCGTGGGATCGTCATCGTCCGCCACCACGACATTGACAAGTAACATGGCGTTGCGCGGTTTGAGCCGCGATTTCACCAGGTCGAAGAAGGCGGATTTGAGCAGATGCCGCGGAATCGCACTGTCGCCATACGCGTCCAGCACGATGGCGTCATAGCGGCGGTGATCCCCACGCAGGAATGCTTGTCCGTCGGCGACATGGCAGGGGATGTCTGGGGGCAGATGGAAATAGCGCTGCGCGATGTCGAAGGAGGATTTGTCGTTGTCCACCAGGATCGCCGTCACACCCGCCCGGCGCAGCATGGTCGCCAAGGTGCCGCCGCCGCAGCCGATCATCAGCACCTCGCGGCATCTTAGCTGGCGCAGGAAGCTGTAAATCGCATGGATATAATCGGCCAGGCTGATGCCATCGCGGTCGGCAGCGCTATGATTGAGTTCGCGCTTCCATAGTGCGACCTCGCCGGTAGCATTGTTCTGCTCGATGACGAAACCCGGCCCGCGTCCGGACTCTGTCATTTCGGCGCGATCATGTCTTCCGGCCGCACCAGCCGGTCGAATTCCTCGGCGGTGACATAATTGCCCTTCACCGCTTCCTCTTTCAGGGTGGTGCCGTTCTTGTGCGCGGTCTTGGCGATCTTGGCGGCCGCGTCATAGCCGATCTTCGGCGCCAGCGCGGTCACCAGCATCAGCGATCTTTCCAGTCCTGCCTTGATATTGTCGCGCCGCGGCTCGATCCCAGCCACGCAATTGTCGGTGAAGCTCATCGCCGCGTCGGCCATTAGGCGCACGCTTTGCAGGAAATTATAGGCCATTATCGGATTGTAGACATTCAGTTCGAAATGGCCCTGGCTGTCGGCGAAGGTCAGGGCCGCATTATTACCGAAAATCTGGACGCAGACCTGGGTCATCGCTTCGCATTGGGTGGGATTGACCTTGCCCGGCATGATCGAGGAGCCCGGCTCATTCTCCGGGAGTGCCAGTTCGCCCAGGCCCGAGCGCGGCCCGGAGCCCAGGAAGCGGATGTCGTTGGCAATCTTGAACAGGCTCGCCGCCAAGGTGTTGATCGCCCCATGGGAAAACACCATCGCGTCATGGGCGGCCAGCGCCTCGAACTTGTTGGGGGCGGTGGTGAAGGCAAGGCCGGTGATGGCGGCGATGCGTTCCGCCACCATCCTGTCGAAGCCGATGGGCGCATTGAGGCCGGTGCCGACGGCGGTGCCGCCCTGGGCGAGCTCCATCAGCCTGGGCAGGGTCTGCTCTATGCGCTCGATGCCGTTCTTCACCTGCTGGGCATAGCCGGAAAATTCCTGGCCGAGAGTCAAGGGCGTGGCATCCTGGGTATGGGTGCGGCCGATCTTGATGATGTCCTTCCAGGCCACCACCTTCGCCGCCAGCGCCGCATGCAGGTGTTTGAGCGCCGGCAGCAGGCGGCCCACCACCTCTTCCGCCGACG
>DATATP010000270.1:0-2498 GCA_036268715.1 Rhizomicrobium sp.
GAGGACGCCTCGCTGATATCATCCACAGTCTCGACTGAAACATTCGCAAACCCGGCAGCATTTAATTCTGCTCGGATGCGTTCTACATCATGGTAACCGTGCGGAGTGCGGGCCATGAAACATGGCGCATCGCGCGGAAAGAAGACCGTCAACGCTTCATTCACGACATTGGCAAACTCGTTCTCTGAAATTCGGTCCCATACATTAAAAAGGAAACGGCCGCCCGGTTTCAGGACACGGCGGGCCTGCTTGTAACCTTGAATTTTGTCAGGAAAAAACATGACGCCGAACTGGCAGGCCACAGCATCAAAGCCTTCATCTTCAAAAGGCAGCGCAAGAGCATCGGCCTGTTTCCACTCAATTCGGTCAGCATGAGATTGGCGAGCCTTTGCATGATCAAGCATTGGCCGATTGAGATCGGTTGCCACGATGTGCGCGTAGTATGCGGGTAGCCGCGATGCCATCGCGCGGGTCAGTGCTCCGGTCCCCGTGGCCACCTCCAACACGTCATGCGGTCCACTTTCCGCCACGCGCTCGGCAAGGTCGAGCGCATACGCATCAAAGATAAGAGGAACCAAGTACCGATCGTATATTTCAGGAATTGATCCTGCGAATATCTTATCAGCCTCGGCCATCAGGCTCCTCCTTCAAAAGCGCAGAGCGATCTTGCCGCCCTCGATCCAGCGACATCGCCGCATTCGCGACACCTGGTCCGCTACTATCGGCTTGGCATCGGAACGCCGGCGGGCAAACCGGCGGCGCCCAATTTGATATTCTGCTCTTGTGCGATAGCGCTCCAGTTGGCCACCTCTGTCTTGAGGTGCGCCGCAAACGCTTCCGGCGAACCACTGATCGTCTTGTATCCCGCCACCGCCAGCTGTTCCTTCACGTCGGGCAACGACATGACCTGGGTGATTTGTCGGTGCAGCTGTTCAACGATGCCGCTGGACGCCCCCTTGGGCAGCAATACTCCATTCCAGAACCCAACCTCGCGACCCGGAATACCCGCTTCCTCCAGGGTCGGCACGTCGGGAAACTCTGGAGATCGCGTCTTATCAGCGACCGCCAGCAACCGCAGTTTTCCTCCTTTAACGAAGGGCGCGATGAGCGGAAGGGTGATCGCCAGAATTTGAGTATGTCCGGCGACGGTGGCGTTGATGGCCGGCGGACCACCCTGGAATGGAACGTGGACGATAGCGAGCCCGAGTGTGCGCGCGAACAGCCGCTCGCCTGCCAAATGCGGCGAAGACCCATATCCGGGCGATGCGTAGTTGTACTTTCCCGGGTTCGCCTTTGCGAGTGCGATAAGCTCCTGCATGGTCTTGGCGGGTACGGATGGATTGACCGAGATCGTTTCCGGGGCTGCCAGAAGCAACGTAACCGGCGTGAAATCGTCCGGCACGCTATACGGATTTTTCGCGCCCACCGCAGGCTGAGTGACAAGATTCTGATTGACGATGACCAGCGTGCATCCATCCGGCGCCGCTCGGGCGGCGGCGGCGGTGCCGATCATCCCGGTGGCGCCGGGCATATTCTCGACGTAGAACCGACCGCCAGCCTGGGACAGCCTCTGCGCAAGAATCCGTGCGATGAGGTCATCTGGCCCCCCTGGCGGTTGGGGGACGATGATTTTGACGGCCTGCGGACAGTCCGCCCTTACTGGCTGCAACGTCACCGCCGAGATGCCTGACGAGATCAAACCCAGAGCCAACAGCCTCGATGGCTTTTTCATTGCAATCTCCCAGTGGTGGGGCCGAAGACGTGAGTGTTCGGCCGCCTCGATCGGTATGCCCCCGGACCTTGAGGCCCTCAAGTTCAATTTCTGAACTGGCGTGGCATCCTCAGAAATGATTGAGTCATCTTATGAAAGACGGATATGGCCAGTTTTGCCCGATCGCGAAGGCAACCGAGATTTTCGCCACCCGCTGGACGCCGCTGGTACTACGGGAGCTCATGTCGGGCGTTTGCACCTTCAACGACATCCATCGGGGTGTACCCTTGATGTCGCGTGCGCTGCTCGCGGAGCGACTTCGCCAGCTGGAACGGGAAGGGATCGTCGAGAAAAGGGTCGATGGCACGGGCGCCCACCCCGAGTATCGCCTTACGGCCGCCGGCGTCGCGTTCCGCGAGGTGATCGGGGGTCTTGCCCAATGGGGCTTGCAGCACGCGCGCGATCGGCTTGAAGCCCACGATCTCGATCCGGGCCTCTATATGTGGAAGCTGCGCACGCACATCGACAAGCAAATTTTGCCCAGTAAGCGCGTTCTTCTTCGGTTCGAGTTCACCGGGGTGCCTAAAAGCCGCACCAGCCTTCGCTTGATGTGGCTGGTGTTGGATCGAACGGCCATCGAAGTCTGCATCAAGGACCCTGGATATCCGGTGGATCTCACCATCAGAGGGGATATCGCTGCCTTGGTTGCGATCTTTCTCCGGCATGCGAAATGGGGCGATAAAATCGGGAAGTCGATCTCCCTGGATGGCAGTCGTACGATCGCCCG
>DATATP010000271.1:0-13754 GCA_036268715.1 Rhizomicrobium sp.
AGATCAAGTCGATGCGGAACACATCGCCGCCGCTCGGGCTGTTGAGCTCGGGAAAGCCCGGCTGGGCATATTTCGCTTCGATCGGCCAACCGGGATGCTCGCCGGCATCCACGCCATAAAGCTGCCCATCCAGCACACAGCAATCGTGCATGTCGCAGGAACCGGGGACGAAATCGACGATCTCCAGCACCTTGCCGGTCATCGCGTCATATTTCACCAAGCCGGGCATGTAACCTTCATACCCGCGCTTGTTCGGATCCTGGGTGCCGCACACCTGCCAGATGACGCCTTTGCCATTCTCGACCGCAAATTCGATCCCATGCAGGCGGCCGATGGCGCGTGTCGTCGGCCAGATGACGTCGGTCTGCCAGCTTTTGGCGTCGATGCGGATGATAGATTCCATGCGATTGGCGTAAAGCCACAGCTTGCCATCCTGCCAACCCATGCCGTGGCAGGAGCCGCCGTCATCCTTGGGACCGAACGGAATCTGCCGGTGGCCGATCTGTTTGCTATTCATGTCGGTCTGGAAAATGCCGTTGATCGGCGGATTGGGATGATCGCGCTCGGAACCCCCATTGGCCCCGCTCCAGATGTAACCATCGCCATAGGCCATGCCGCTGGTGTCCTTGCAGTTGGTGGTCACCTCGTGCAGCACCTTGCCGCTCTTGAAATCCAGCAGCCACGCCTTTTCCGGCTTGTTGTCATGGCGCTGTTCTTGCACCCAGAACCCTTTGCCCTCCTGCACGGCGATGGCGTTGGGCCAGCAGGGCGGCGTGAGGAACAGTTTGCTGGTCTTTGCTTTGCGGCGCGGTACCGGCTTGGACCTTTCGCTGCCGGTGCGGCCTAGGTCGTCAGTGCCCGGACGCTCGGGCGGGGTCTGCGCTAATGCGCCTGTCAACCCGACACCGGCGCCGGCGCCCAATGCGGCAGCAAGAAATCCTCTTTTGTCCATGGCGTCTTCCCTTTTCATATCCACATCGTCGCGCGGGATTTTTGTTGGGCAAAGTCTGTAAACGTCCGGTTCGCCAAGTCAATGATACCCGGGGTTTTGCCATGCAGCAAAAAAGCGCAGCTTGCCGGCACCCGCATTATCGCTAATCTCGCGTCCATCCGGGGAGGGTCAGCATGTATACGGTCGGAAAACGCGAATTTCTGACGGCTTGTGGGGCGCTAGGCTTTGGAATGACCGCCGCGCAGCTCGCGCCGGCCTTTGCCCAGCATGACAGCCCCGGCTCTGGGGGCGCGGGCCATAAGGGACCCAAGCGCGGCCGTACCGCCGGGACCAAGCTCCTGTTCAAAGCCCCGGAAATCTACCCCAACGCTCTTGCGATTGGCGAGGACGGCCTGTGGATCGGTCAGCAGAAAATGTTCGGGGACGGCGCCAAGCGCGCCAAGGCGCCGGAGCAGAAAGGGCCGGAAAAGATCTGGCTGATGGACTGGAACGGCAAGCTGCTCCGGACTGTGGAGCACGTGCCTTTCAACACCAGCGGCCTGGCCTATGGCAATGGTATCCTCTATCCGCTGGGCAATGACGATGTGATCGATGGGGCTTATCTGGTCGACGCGAAGACCGGCAAAACGCTGGAGCATCGCGCCCTGCCCCTGGGCGGCGGCGGATGCCATGGCGGCCAGTTCCACGACGGCAAATTATGGCTGGTGGAGAACCGGCTCAACTGCCTGATGCGGGTCGATCCGAAAAGCTGGGCTCCGGAATGGGCGATGCCGATCTATTCACAGACCGACGATACCAAGCGCTGGCACGACATGACCTTCGACGATGAAGGCTTCCTCTGGCTGGTGACCGGCAATGACAGCAAAGGCCCCGCCACCGGCAAAGCCGGCCTTGCCAAATACAACGCCAGCACCGGCGAATGCCTCGAATATGTGGCGTTCCGGCCCGGCACCGCCGATCCGCACGGCCTGGTCTTCCACAACGGCAAATTCATCAGTTGCGACGCCGGTCATCATCCCGGCTGGGCCGATCAGGCCAGCAAGGACACAGGCTGGATATTCAGCATCGATATCGCGTGAGACTGACTATTTCAGGAATACCATTGCCGCGGGGCTGCCCAGCGGCAGGTATTTGCCGGTGAATTTCGGCACTCCGTCCGTTCCGATGCGGAACGCCGTCACATTATCCGCTTTCTGATTGAGCGAATAAAGGAATTCGCCGGAAGGATCGAGCGCCAGGCTGCGTGGCGTGTCACCTTCCGTCGGCACATTGGCGATGCGTTTAACATTGTCGCCATCGGCCGAAAAGACCCCGATGGAATCCTCTGTGCGGTTGCCGAAATAGAGGCGCTTGCCGTCTTTGGAAATCAGCAGCTCCGACGCGGTGTTGCTGCCGGCATAACCATCGGGCAGGCCGGAGACGCTGGTACCCTCCTGGGTCAGCTTGCCGGCCTTGAAATCGAATACCGCCAGTCGGGAATCCTGCTCCAGCAACTGGTACATGGTCTTGCCGTCCGGCGAGAACACGAAATGGCGCGGCGCCGCGCCCGGCAGCACCTTGGTAACGGAGACCTGGTTCAACTTTCCGCTGCTGGTATCGAGCTTCCACACAAAGATCTGGTCGCGCCCGGCATCGTCGCCAATCACGAATTGACCAGACCTGTCCGGCCCGATCATGTGGCCGCGCGAGCCGCGATGATCGCTGGTCGCGAACTGTCCGGGCTGAGTGTCCTTGGCGGTGGGCGGATTGAGCGGACCGGAAGGCTTCACCACATCCGTGGCCTCTCCCAGGCTGCCGTCCGGCTTGATGCGGATGATCGCGTAGGCGCCGCCGGTGTAATCGGCCACCATCGCGAAATGGCCCGAGGGGTGAAGGCTGATATAGGCGGGGATCGCACCTTCGGAACTTACGGTGTTCAGCAGCTTGAGCGCACCGCCCGCGCCGACCGCAAAGGCGCTGACGGACCCGCTCTTGGCGGGGCCATAGCTTGCGACCTCGCTCACCGCATAAAGAAATTTGCCGCCGGCCGACAGCGCCATCCAGGATGGCGACAAGGTCTTGGCGGCGAGCCTCGCATGGCTGATCGCGCCCGTGGTGCCGTCCACATCGACCAGATAGATGCCGTCGCCATGATTGGCCGCGCCCGATCGGGGCTCGGCAGGGTCGGCGGTGTAAGTCCCGATATAGGCATGCAGGGTTGCGGCTTCTGCAGGCGCGGCGAAGGCCAGCGCCGCTGCGGCCAGCGCCGCGGCTTTCAGACAAGACAGACACGCCATGACATTTTCCTTCCGTCGTTTGTCATTCATCCGGCAGCGCAAACACATAGATCGCCTGCCCATCGCCCGGATGATGCAGACCCGGCAACAGGGTGGTGGGCTTGCCCACCGGACTGCCGCCGCCAAGGCCGGTCTCGACCGCGATATACTGCTTGCCGTCCGCCGCGAAGGACACGACATGGCCCTGCACGCTGGTGCCCAGCCGCGTCTTCCACAAGGTCCGACCGGTCTTGGTGTCGATGGCGCGGAAACGGCGGTCAAAATCGCCGACATAGGCGACACCGCCGGCGGTCGTCAGGACGCCGGTGAGAAACGGCGCCTTCTGCTGCAACGTCCAGGCCGCTTGCAAGGTCGCGGTATTATAAGCTGTCAACCGCCCCATATTTCCGTCGGTTCCCGGCATCAGATAAAGCTTTTGCGACCCCGCATCGCCGCCGACCCCGATCTTCTTCTCCATCGCTTCCGGCTGCATCAGCACGCAGCTCTGGTCCAGCGGGATTACCATCAGATCGTTGTGGGGATCGTAGCTGGTGGCGGGCCAGTCATGGCCCCCGGCAGGCCCCGGACAAGATGCCATCCAGTCGCCGACTTTCTGGTCCAATATGTCCTTGCGATAGGTCGGCACCCCGGTCTTGGGATCGATCTTGGCGTACAGGTTCTGGAACACAGTCTGTGCCGCACCTTCGAACTTGCCGGTTTCGCGGTTGAGCTTCCACAAGACGCCGACCTTGCCGACGGTGAGCAACGACTTGTCGGCGCCATGATCGACCAGCACTCTCTCGAACACTTCGTCGAGGTCGAAACTCTCGCCCGGCGCGTGGCTGTAATACCATTTGAGCTTACCGGTGTCGGGATCGAGCGCCAGGGTGGCACTGGAATAGAGCGCCGCGCCATTGGCGCTGCCGCGGCTGGCCCGCGTCCAGGGCTTGGCCTGGGCAGTTCCCCAATAGGTCGTATTGTTCTCGGGGTCATAGGTTCCGGCGATCCAGGTTTCCGCCCCCTGGCGGAATTCGTCGGGAAGATTGTTCCAGGTGTCGCCGCCCGGCTCGCCTTTCAGCGCGATGGTCTGGAACCGCCATACGACCTTGCCCGTGTTGGCGTCATAGGCGCTGATGTAGCAATGCTTGGTCTCGTAACGGTTGCAGTAGGTGAGACCGACCAGGATCTTGCCATGAATCGCGATGGCACCCCCGGTGTTGCTATAGCCTTCGCTGGCATCCGCAATCACGCTCTGCCACACGACTTTTCCGGTCTTGGCGTCCAGCGCATACAGCTTAGCGTCGGTGGTCGGCACGAATATCTTGTCGCCATAGAGCGCCAGGCTGCGGGTCGCGCCATAGGCGCGGGTCGGCCGCGGCCCCAGGCGGTTCTCCCAGATCAGCTCGCCGGTCTTGGCGTCCAGCGCCTGCACCGTATTGGAGGTGTTGGAGAGGAACATCACGCCGTCATGGACGATGGGCGTCACCTCGCTGGCTCCGCCCTCATTCATCGCCCACACCCAGGCGAGCTGGAGAGTCTTCACATTGGATGTGTTGATCTGGGTGAGCGGACTGTAGCTCCAGCCCTGGTAATTGCGGCGGTACATCAGCCAGTCGCCATCTGCGGGATGGGCGAGCATTTCGTCGGTGACCGGCCGGTACTCCTTGAGGACACCATCGACTGTCTGGCCGAGGCGGCCCGCCGGATAATAGGTGATCGCTCCCGCGGCACGGCCTCCGGCACGGCCGCGTGCGGCCGGCGGCTGGGCAGCCAGCGCCGCGGCGGGAACCTGGCCGTTTGCGATGCTGCCGATCTTGATGCTCTCGGCCCCGGTGAAGGCCTTTGCGCCGGGCTTGGCGCCGTTGGCCGACAACACATAGGCGACGATGCTCTGATAGGTGGCGTTGTCCAGGCTTCCACCGTTGCCATAGGGCATCGAAGTGCGCACCAGATTGTACAGTTCATCGGTGTTGCGCGAGCCCCAGGAGCTTATAAAGCTGGTGCCGGCCAATTGCGGTGCTTCTCCCGCTCCGCCCAGATCGGCGCCATGACAAGCCGAGCAATTTGTCAGATAGAGAGTGTGCCCGCCGCCGGCCTGTTCAGCCGTAAAGGGGCCTGGCGCCATGCCCTGGCCCACGGCACTGAAGCTGATGAAGCCTGCGATCACGGTGCCGGCCAGCGCGGCGACGGCAATTTTTTTCTTGGTCATTTTTTCTCTGCCTGCGGAAAATTCAGTGTTGGGCGATATCGAGCTGCGGCAGGAAGCCATGGCCCGGCTCCGGCACGTCCTCGCCAGGGAAGGGATGCGGCGGCAAGAGCCAGCCGATCAGATTGCCGTCCGGCGCCTTCTCGCTGTTGATCTGGACATAGAATTTTCCGCTCCGCACGCCCGCGGCCTGGGCGGCGCTCAGCTTGGCTGTGCCGGAAATGGTGCCGTCGGTGGCCGGTGTAACGGTCAGCTCGAACGCTTTGGGACCTAATGCGCCGATGGCGATGCCAAAATCGAGCTGCGCGGTGGTGGCATTGGATTTGAGGCCGTGAAAATCGCCACTCACCGTCAAGGTATTGCCATCCAAGGTCGCAACCGCCCTGCCCTCGCCCGCGATATTGACTCGCGTGCCATCGGTCAGTGGCGCCGGCCACAAGCCGGTTTCGAACCTGTCAGCTGCACAGGCGGGCAGCACTGCAAATCCCGTCAGTGCGATGATCCCGCAGCACTGGCGCAAATAGTGGATTATCACAGCCCTACCTCGTCGCTTGTGGCGGCACATCCTCGCGACTTCCGCCGCCGATTTCCAGCCGCTTTTTGGCACACCTGCATGGTGGGCGGCGGGACAGGCATCGCCTGCCCCCCGCCGCAACCATTGCTAGAAGGTCGTGCGGAAGCCCAGCGAGATGAGCCGCCCGATCGGGTTGGAGATGAAGATATTCTCGCCGGCCTGGCTGTGCACTTCGCTGGGCTTTGAGGTGCCGTTGTAGAAGGGCGGCTGGGCGTCGGTCAGGTCCTGGACATCCAGATAGATCTGGTCACCCTGCAACATCCCGTTCGGGAAGTCGTAGGACACGTGCATGTCCAGAGTCACATTGGCCGACACGTGATCGCCGCCGCCGTTAAAATTGCCGTTGGCGTCTGAGGTTGTCGGATTCACCGCCGTGTTGGTGGCATTGCGATACGGCGCCGTCCAGTTCAAGAACAAGTCCGCCGCTATCACATTGTCGGTCCAGCCGAAATTGGAGCGGCTGTGATAAGCGACTGAAGGGAAGGTGCTGTTGATGCCCGAAGTGCCCAGCTCGCTGAACGATGCCGAGCCGATCACTGACTGGTCGAACACGAAAAACTGGGTGAGGCCCTCACCGATGTGGAAGTCGCCATAATCGGTCGGAATGTCATAACGCGCGTCCAGATCGATGCCCTGGATCGCAAGGTTCAGCACATTGTTCTCGTCGTGGTTCTGCAGGCTGTAGATCACTGGCGGTAGCGAACCGCTCACCGTGCCGCCCTCCGGCACCCGGGTAAAACCATCGATCTGCTGCTGGGTGCATCCGTTCGGACACAAGGTCAGCAGATGGTTGAAGGCGGGAATGGTGGTGATCTGGGTGATGTTGGGCGCCGTCACGCCGCCTTTATACTTCTGGTCGAAATAGGTGAGATTCATAACAAAACCCGGCAGGAAGGTAGGCGTGACATCGACGCCCAGATTGATGCCATTACCGGTCTGCGGCTTGGCGCCGCCGAGCGCCGAACCGTACTGGCGGGAGAGGCCCGGCGACGATGTGCTCCCGCCCAGGGCGCAATACCCCTGGGATGCGACCTGCGGTGTGCCGCAACCGGGAAGCTGGACCACAGTGGGAAACGCCGCAATCGGCACATTGAAGTTCGGTGCCAGACTGGCGCCGCCGCCATACTCGCCGCCCTTGCTGGGATCGCCTGCCACGCCGACCGGCGCCGCCACGAAAGAGGTCGAATAGTTAGCGCGGAATTTGACATCGTCGTTGATCTTCCAATCCAGCCCGTATTTCGGATTGAAGGTCGGACCGACATCGCTGTACTTGTCGTAACGCGCCGACACGTCGATGGTGAGAGACTGCACCAGTGGCACATTCATGTCCGCCGAAATGAGTGGCGCATTGGCTTCCGCGAAGGCCGACAGGACCGAACGCCGCGAATAGAACTGTGAGATCGTTGCGCCATTGGATCCCACGCCCACCCCCAGCGAGCCGTTGCTGTAAGCAAGCTGGTGGTAATTCACATATTCCCCACCCGTCGCGAACTTCACGGCCCCCGCCGGCAGATCGAACAGCGGACCGTCAAATTCCAGCCGCAACTGATTGAAGGTGTTCTGGGTATCGCTGCGCGTGTTGTTGCTGTAGAGCTGCTTCTGGATAAGCGCCGAGGTGCGGTTGCCCGGGCCTGCGGGAGTCCACACGTCCAGCGCGTTGGCCGTCGTCAGCGGCAAATTCAGCGACACAATATTCTGGCCCGATACGTCCGTGGAAGTCGTGCTGCCGCCGGTCTGAGCAGTGCCGTTCAGCGCAAGGGTCGCGCAGGACGAACAGAAGGTGTTGAGGCTGCCGGTATCGTCCCGATCCACGCCGAAGGCGTCCGTCAGCTTGACCTCCCAGTCGTCGGTCAGCTTGTAGCTGGCGCCCGCCTGCCCGTAAAAGGCTTCCTCATTGTCGGTGTCCCTGCCGTAATCGTGACCGTCCGCGCCATTGCCCATCAGATCGGCCCAGCTCACTTTTTCCGACGTGGCGCCGGACGCGCCGGCCGGCGCCATAAAGAAGGGATTGATCTGGCCCGTATTGAAGCCGGTGGCAGTATAGCCGGGCCCATAGACTTGGGTATTGGCGGTGATGGTGCCGGGCCGGTCGCGATAGTTTACGTCAAGCTCGTTGTACAGCACCATAAGCGAGGTGCTGAGCCGGCTGCCGAAATCCTGGTCGACCTGCATCAGCACATTGCGGCGGGTCGATTGCGGCAGCGCGTCGCCATAGGGTTGCAGATTGCAGTTCTTGCTCCCTTGGGTGTTGGGCACGGTGCTGGTCGAGGACGGCGACAGCCAAACCCCGCTGTTGCCCGGCACCACCATCGCCGCAGTGGGACAGCCGAATGTCTCGATAAAATTGTTGCCCCCGATCGGAGTATAATCGCCCATCGCCAGCAATTTGCGGGAAGCGCCGAGCAGCGCGCTTTGGGCGGTATAACTGGCGGCAACCATCGCCGAGCCATTTTGCCATTTGGTGCCCCAAAGAAGATTGCCGGTACCGGTGCTGTAGTCGTCGGCATACCCGACCTGGGCGTTGAGCTCCAGACCTTCATAGTCCTTGCGGATGATGAAATTGACGACGCCCGACACCGCGTCCGAGCCGTAGACCGAGGAGGCGCCGTCCGCCAGCACTTCCACCCGCTGCAGCGCCGAGGTCGGAATGATGTTGGGGTCGGCCAACACGTCGCCGCCATCACCGACGAAGCGCATGCCATTGACCACCGCCAGGGTGGAGTTGCTGACCGAACCGGCAAGCTGATGAATCTGCGGCTGATAACTGGAATTGACATTGACGCCCTGGGGCGCGCCACCGGCAGTGCTGATCGCCGGCACCGTGTTGAGCAATTGCTCGGCATTGACCGCGCCGGAAATCTTGATCGCTTCCTGATCTACGGTGATGACATTGGAGCCGACCGGCGCCACGCCGCGAATGCTGGTCCCGGTGACGACGACTTCCTCAGTGGCTCCGGCCGCCTCCTGCGCCATGGCGGGGCCCACCGCAATGGCGGCGGCGAACATAGCGGCCGACGAGCCGCCCAGCATGAGTTTCTGAAGCAAACTATTCATGGAACTCCCCCTGTCGTTGGATACTTTGATCCGTCTTTTTGTGTCGGCATCCTCACTTGGATGACACCGACAACGCTGTATTAAACATCGGGGCGGCGTCGGCGAATGTCAACTCCGCTACGCTGCACATGCACATGAAGAACGGCGACCGAGACAATTCCAGGAGACGGGTGCGCCGATAACGGGTGCGCCGCACAATCAGGGGATCGCGCGATATAGCTCCGCGTCGGAAGCGTGATCCGGCGCGTCGTCGGTCCACACCTCGTCGCGATGGCGGCGGATCGCGGCACGCAGGCGCTCGATCTCCGAGGCTGCTTCGAGGATGACCGTCCTGGCAAAAGGCGTCCTGCTGTCAAGGGTGCGAAGCCGGACGACGATATCGGAATCGGGCCGATGGTCGCCATCCGCAGGAGCCGCCCGCAGATCGGGGGATTGCGGCGTGGATTCCGTTTTCAGAAGCGAAAGCGAAGGAAACATGCTCACAGCTTATCAAATCCGCGATTGATCGCGCCAGACCTGCGGCCGCGGTTCACAGCCGAAACTCGCAAAAGGGAAGACAGAAATCGGCATGTCTGGAACTTGTCTTCACTTTTGCTTAACCGCTTTTTTTAAGCGCGCATTAACGCGGACAGGCGATGGTGGCGCGTCGGCATTCCGGGCCGGCATGCGAGGCTTGAATGATCATGCTCGAAATTCTTGGCGGTTGGCTTCTTCTGTCCTGCGTCGCCGCGCCGCTGATCGGACGTTTCATCGCCGTCAATGCAACGGTGGTCGAACATGAGCCCGCCATGGTCAGGCCCGCACTTCAACCTGGACTTCAGCCCGCCCAGAGCTTCTGATCTCCGGGAGCCGAACTCCAACCGGATAGAAGCACCCCGTTTGTCATGCCTGCGCCGCGCTAAGCCCGGCCCAAGCGCAAACTCCGGCAGCATCAGCGTTGCGTTCAATCCCTCGTACAAACGTGGCGGTGGATGGCCGCCATCGGCATGGGAAAAACAAAAACGGCGCCCAAGGGCGCCGTTTCCGTCATCCGATAAGCGGATATATCAAGCCTTCTTTGCCTTGCGGCGGCGCGCGAAGGCGGCGCCCACAAGACCCGCGCCGAACAGCGAGATCGAGATCGGCTCGGGAACCTGGGCGAAGTTAATCGTCGCGGTAATCCCGTCAAGAGAGGCGTAGCCCGTCGAAGCGCCGTTGCCAATGTCGAGGTTATTTGTGCTGGCAGTCGTCGCCGTAGCGAACTGGACATTGTAGAAGGGAACAGGTGCTGTGAAGAAGGTCGTGGCATCGAAAGTACCGCATGCCGCCGTAGCGCTATTGGTAACTTTCACGCCGCTCAGCACACCTTCACCTGCAGTCCCGTCGCAGAGAATGATCGCGGAAGTGGTTCCGAAAATCGGGCCGCCAGTCGACTGGAAGCCAGCGTTTCCGGTTGTGACATTATATCCAACAGCCAGCACCACATCACCGGTCGTGCTGCCAACGGTGGCACCAGTGGGGCCAGTCAGGCAGCCGGCGGTGTCGCAAACCGACGCGGGGGTGTAGCTGTCGTTATTGCCGACATCGGCATACATGGCGAAAGTAAAGTCGCCCGGGTTGATATTCCCCTGATTACCGGGTCCGAACCCCCCAATGCCCGTCACCTTGGCCGTGTAGTCCAGGTAAAGACCCCAGTCACTGAGCAACCCGGTGTTGTTGACGATGTTACCTTGGTTCAGAAAGGTGGCTACCTGTAAGTAGCCCGATTCAACCTGTGTCGTCGCGCCAGTCTGGTGGATAAGACCGTTGGAAGGTCCCTGAATATCAGTCGCGGTAAAAGGACCCTTCGCAGAGCCTACCGACGACGGGGTAATTTGGAACGACGGCTCGGTCGGTGTCGCGGAAGCCGCGCCCATACCAAGTCCGATTAGCGCGGTCAGTGCCGTCGCCCCCATTACCAGCTTTTTCACATTGAACACGCGCATTTGGAAAACTCCTAAAATCCCTTTGGTCCAGAGGGTATGCATCACGCGTGCCAGGAAACAAAATGTAGCAAAATCAATATGATATTTTTTTCTCCGGGGACAACTGTAAAGCCTTTTTACATTCGGCCCAATGGCATCGCGGGCGCCCCCAGGCAAAGGTTGGGGGTGAACGAGCCGCATTAACCTCCTGTTAACCGACGCAGCGAAACTTGACTTGCTGTCATCCAGTATTGGAGGGCATCGCATGTGGGTCGCAATCCTGTTAGGCGGGTGGCTGCTGATATCCTTGCTCGCAGCCCCCTGGATCGGACGTTTTCTCGCGGGTCATTCGCGCCCGCGCGAGGAGCCCATAAGCTCGACGATGTTGTCAGAAGGCCCCGAACCAGCCCGGAACAAGCCTGCGTCCCTCGCCCGCCACGCGCGGGCGAGCTAGGAAACTCACCCTTGGATCAGCTCCGCCAGCGGCTTGCGTGTTGAACGGCTCTCCTGTCCGCGCCCCTTCGGAAGCCCAATGCGGCCCAGGAAAACCAACTCCTGCGGGCGTGACAGCACCTGGGCGGCCCGACGGGCCAGCCGCGCCGCGGCTTGGCGTTCGCGCGCACTGGTCGTGAACGCCTCTCCCGCAGCGCCGTAATGCGCGAAGGCCAATACCGCCTGGCAAGGCTGCATCGCCAGCCCTAGGCTAGTGGCCGTCAGCCAGAAGCGCTGCACCGCCTGCCCCGCGCGCAGCAATTGCGAGACACGGGCCTCCCCAGCCGCCGGCGCCAACCGAAAAGAATAATAGGCGGCGCTGAACAAGCCGGGCACGACATCCATCTGCAGCCCGGCAAAGAAGGTCGAACCCATGCGGTTGCCGAAATCGGTGCGTTTCCAGTCGGCCATCGACCAGCGCATGATCTTCAGGGTCATCGCATCCAGGCCCAGCGCGGTCGCAGGGATCCCGTCGGGGCTCAGGCGCCGGTCCCAATCCACGATCCGGCGATGGACAGCATATGCCTCTGGAATGCGCAGCCGGATATCCGTCGCCATATTGGTGAGGGCCGCGATGCGTCGCCGTTGCGCCCAGGTCTCGAACCATTCGATATGGATGTCGGCGCCCGCGGCCGCGGTCAGTTGCGTCTTGCTCGCCGAGGGCAGCGGCCGCATGCGGTAGGGCCTGCGATCGACCGAACGGACGGGAATCAAATCTGCCAACGGGTTCGGCCGTTCGGCGGGCGCATCCTCGAAATGCACAGCGATGCGGTGCGCGCCCTCGTCGGAGCCGCGATAGCGCCAGCTTGCCTGCTTGCCCTGGCCGGGCGCCGCAAGGGCAATATTTTCCAGCAGCGCCCCGGCGGAAATCAGAGTCGGCTCACCATCGCGATATTCATAGACATTCCCGCGTTCGCGCAGGATCGAAACGGTGAGATCATTCTCGCCTTCAATCTCAAATCGCCAGGGCTGCGCATTGTCGCCGCTGGGCGCCCAGCGCGCCGCTTCCAGGATGGGCTCCAGCCCTGGCGGACGGCTACGCACGGGCAAGCTTCTCGCGGAACATCTGTTCGAGTTGATCGCCCTTTTCCTGCTGCGCCGGGGCGGCATTGCCGGGTGCGATGCCTGCCTCGAAGCGGTTAAGATAGGAATCGAAGTGATAATGGAATGGCGCCGGCTTGACCTCGCCCCGGCCGAGCAGAATTTTCACGACCTGCGCCGCCGTGAACGAGGCGCATAATTGCACCCCGATGATGGTGGAGGGTGTCTTGCGCCCCGCCACATCCAGCCGCGATGGATCGACGAGATAGGCCCCATGCATGCCGCTTGGCGAAAGCCCCAGCAGGAAGTTGATGTATTGCCGCAATTCGGACGCGCCCTCGAAACGGAAATAGTCTTCGAACGGCATGCTCTCCCCGGTGAAGGCGAGGAAGGCCACACCCATGCCGACGGGCGCGGCGGTCACCGCGGGAATGCCCAGCTCCCGGCAGCGCGCGAAGGTCTTGCGCCGCATGCCGACGACGAAAAAATCAAAGCCGTCGATGAAAATGTCGACGCCGGAAAGGAACGCGTCGAGATTGGCGTCCGTGACCCCCTTGCCGAACTCGGCGACCGTGGCTTCGGGATTGATGTCCTTGGCCATGCGGGCGAGCACCTCGACCTTGGGCTGATCGATGGTCGACACCATCGCGCCCACCTGGCGATTGAAATTGGCGGTTTCAAACACATCCAGGTCGGCGATCCTGAAATTGGCCACACCCAGACGGGCCAGGGTGAGCAGATGCACCCCCCCGACGCCCCCCATGCCGGCGATGGCGATCGTCTTGCCGCGCAGCGCCTGCTGTTCGGCTTCCGTGAACCAGCCGAGATTGCGGGAGAAAGCCTCTGCATAGGAAAAGCCTGATTTCATCGCACATTCTCCCTTGGGCGAATCATGACGCATGTTCAGCGCCATTCTTTTAACAATTTCTCACTATTTGCTTCCTGCGTTAACTGCGCATTAACAGATTCCATCTCTTCCACACGCGATTTTAACCGTTTGGGATGGATTCTGGCATGCTAAGCCAGATGGGTCGTTAGCGACAAAGGAAGGGCGTTTCGAAATGCGTAGTTTTTCGGACTCCTACCGCCCATGACTGCTAACGCCTCGTCCCTTCCGACTGCCGTGGTCCTCGGTGGCAATGTCAACGGCCTGGGCGTCACCCGCAGCCTGGCGCCGCATGGCATTCCGGTGCTGATGATCAGCGATGATGCCGACCGGCCTACGTTGCGCACCCGT
>DATATP010000272.1:0-24704 GCA_036268715.1 Rhizomicrobium sp.
GCGCCATCGGGGTATAGCCGGGATCGCCGGCATTCTGCTTGTCCACCACCACCGCCATGCGCTTCAGGGTCTCGCGCACCTGCTCGTCCTGGGTGATGCCATGCAGCAGCCAGTTGGCGATGTGCTGGCTGGAAATGCGCAAGGTGGCGCGGTCTTCCATCAGTCCGACATTGTGGATGTCCGGCACCTTGGAGCAGCCGACGCCCTGATCGACCCAGCGCACCACATAGCCCAGGATTCCCTGGGCGTTGTTGTCCAGTTCCTGCTGCACCTCGGCGGGCGACCAGTTGGGCCGGTCGGCCAGGGGAATGGTGAGGATATCCGACAGTTTGGCGCGGGGCCGTGATTTCAATTCGTCCTGCCGCGCCTTCACATCGACCTGGTGATAGTGCAAGGCGTGCAAGGTTGCTGCCGTAGGAGAGGGTACCCAGGCGCAGTTCGCGCCCGCTTCGGGATGGGCGATCTTGGCCTTCAGCATGTCCGCCATCTTGTCGGGCATCGCCCACATGCCCTTGCCGATCTGCGCCTTGCCCTCAAAACCGCAGGCGAGCCCGATATCGACATTCCGGTCCTCATAGGCTTTCAGCCAGACGGCGTTCTTCATCTCGCCTTTGCGCACCATCGCGCCCGCCTCCATCGAGGTATGGATTTCGTCTCCGGTGCGGTCGAGAAAGCCGGTGTTGATGAAGACGATGCGGTCCTTGGCGGCGCGAATGCATTCCTTGAGATTCAGCGTGGTGCGGCGCTCCTCGTCCATCACGCCCATCTTGATGGTATTGCGCGCAAGGCCCAGCAGGTCCTCGACCCGATCGAACAAAGTACTCGTGAAGGCAACCTCGGCCGGACCGTGCATCTTGGGCTTGACGATATAGATCGAGCCGGTGCGGCTGTTGCGCAGCTCGCCCTTGCCGTCATGCGACGCTACCAGGCTGGTGAGAACGCCGTCCAGAATACCCTCGGGAATTTCGTTGCCGTCGGAAAGAAGAATCGCGTTGCTGGTCATCAGGTGGCCGACATTGCGGATGAACAGCAGGCTGCGGCCGGGCAGCACCAGTTTGCGTCCGTCTGGTGTCGTATATTCGCGGTCGGGATTGAGGGCGCGGTCCACCATCGCGCCGGCTTTGGGAAAGCGCGCCGTCAGGCTGCCGGTCATCAGTCCCAGCCAATTGCGATAGGCCGCCACCTTGTCCTGCGCATCGACCGCGGCGATGGAATCCTCGCAATCCATGATGGTGGTGATGGCGGATTCCAGCACCACGTCGCTGACCCCGGCGGGATCGGTCTTGCCGATGGCATGGCTGCGGTCGACATGGATTTCGATGTGCAGGCCGTGATGTTGCAGCAGGATCAGGCTTGGCGTCTGGCCCGGCCCGGCATAACCCTTGAATTGGGAGGGATCCTTCAGATCGGCCCGCGCGCCCGATCCCAGTGCGGCCTTCAGAGCGCCCCGCACCAAGGTGTAGCCCGCCACTTCCTTGTGCGACGCACCCTCCAGCGGTACCGCCCGGTCGAGAAAATCGCGAGCAAAGGCAATCACTCTTTCACCGCGGGCGGCGTTGTAGGATTTGCCGGGAGCAAGTTCGCCATCCTGCGGGATCGCGTCGCTGCCATAGAGCGCGTCATAAAGGCTCCCCCAGCGCGCATTGGCGGCGTTCAAGGCAAAGCGCGCATTGGTCAGCGGCACGACCAGCTGCGGTCCTGCGATCAGCGCGATTTCTGGATCGACATTGGCGGTGGCGATCTGGAAATCTCCGCCTTCCGGCTCCAGATAGCCGATCTTCTCCAGGAATGCGGTGTATGCTTCACGATTGATCGGGCGCGCCTTGTGCTGGCGATGCCAATCGTCGATCGCCGTCTGCAGCCGCTCGCGCTCGGCCAACAACGCCCTGTTCTGCGGCGCCAGTTCATGCGCCAGCCGGGAAAAACCTGTCCAGAATGCGGCAGGATCCAGCCCGGTGCCGGGGAGTGCCTCGCGCAGGATGAAATCGTGAAGAACCGGGCTGATCTCGAGGCCGTCATGTCTGATCGTATTGGTCATGCAGGTTTCCGCGCGATTACGCTCTAGGCAAAACCTATTCTGGAAAGAAAAGCAATTTGCCTTGTTACATGCTCGGAACGGTCAAAGTGAACGGCCAGACATAGGCCTGCAGCATCACCAGGATGCCCACCAGCACGCCCATCAGGATCGCGCTGGGCAGCACGAAGCGCAGGATCTTGCCTTCGCTGCCATGCCAGCCGGTGGCGGCCGCGGCGATGACAATGGAAGCGATGGCAATGATCTTGCCCATGCAGCCGCCGGTCGAATTGGCCGCCGCCATCAGCAGCGGATTGAAATGCGCCTGATGTGCTGCGACCACCTGCAAGCCGCCGAACAGCACATTGGCGGAAGTGTCCGAGCCTGTCGCCGCAACCCCGAGCCAGCCCAGCACGGCGCTGAAGAAGGGAAAAAGCGCCCCGGTGGCCGCGAATGCCAGACCCAAGGTGCCCTGGATGCCCGAACTGCCGGTCAGGGCGGCCAACGACAGCATCAGGGTGATGGTGATGAGCGGATAGCGCACGGCATAGAGCGTTTGGAACCAGCGCTGGATCAGGGTAATCGGCGAAAAGCCCATCAAAAGGCCCGCGATCAAGCCTGAAAACAGGACGCCACTTCCCGAATAGGTGAGGATCGACCAGCTGAACGCGCCTGCCTGGGGCGTCACCTTGGTGACGACCGGCGGCACGGCGTTGATCATCTTGTCCAGGCCCGGCACATGATAGACCGGATCGAACCAACTGTTGCCCAGCGCCTTCCAATAGCCGCTGGCCCAAAAGGCGAGCACGACGCAAAGGATCACCCAGGGCAGCCAAGCCCGGACGATCTGGCCGCCGGTGGGCAATGCCTCCAATGGCGCGGGCGGCTTCACGTCGCTATGGGAATTGTCGGCGAAGCGCATGGCCGGATCGGTCATTATGGTCCGGGGCTTCCAGACCCGCAGAAACAGGGCCAGACCGGCCATCGAAATCCCGCCCGAAGCGATATCGACGATATAGGGATTGGAAAAATAGGAGATCAGGAATTGTGGGATGGTGAAGGACAGCGCCGCCACCATGATGGCCGGCCACACTTCCCATGTCTTCTTCCAGCCGCAGAAAATCCATAGCATGTAAAAGGGGATGATGATCGAAAACGGTACCGACTGAATGCCGATGGCCTGACCCAGGGACATGGGATCGAGGCCACTCGACTGGGACAGGCCGTTGATGGGAGCGCCCAAAGCGCCGAACGCCACCGTGGCGGTGTTTGCGAATAGCGACATGGCTGCTGCCGTGAGGGGAGAGAAACCAAGGCCCATCAGCATGGCCGAGGCCACTGCGACCGGGGTACCAAAGCCGGCGGCGCCCTCGAAGAAGGCGCCGAAACAGAACGGAATCAGCAGGATTTGCAGCCGCCGATCGGCAGTAACCCGGCCCAGCGAGTGCTGGAAGACGGCAAACAGGCCTTTTTCCACCGTCAGGCGGTAAAGGAAAAGCACGTTCAGAATGATCCAGCCGATCGTCCAGAAACCATTGACCGCGCCCAGCACGGTCGATTTGGCCGCCATCTCCGCCGGCATGGTGAAGAAATGGACCGCGAAAGCAAAGGTCAGGACTAGGGCCAGTGCCGCAGCCCAATAGGCCTTCACCTTGTTGGTGGCGATCAGGATCAACAGCAGCAGAATCGGGATCGCAGCCACCAAGGTCGACAGGGCCTTGTTGCTGAACGGATCGTAGACCTGCTGCCAAACGCCCATAATGTCCCCCTGAAGGCCCTGATCGGATTTATAAATCCGTCTGGAGTGGAGCAGGAAGCCGGCTGCCAGACAAGCCGGATGGTCGGCGCGTTTGCTATCGGCAAAACCAGCCTGTGCAAACCAGTGGCGACGGCAAAGTTTGCATCGCACAATGTTTGCGGCGGCCATGCGGCCCGCGTTATGTCGACCCAGCTATCACGACCGGCGGCGGAACCTGGATTTGCGATGTTGTTCTGCAACATTCATCTCGAATAATCGTTTGATATCAGTGTTATCTATTATGCTGCGATGCAGCGGTTACGTTATATTTTCCTAATCTTTTCGGGCCGCTTTAGGCTTGTCCAGACCATCCGGCGGTCTCATTCTCCGCCTCTTTCGCCAGGGAGTAGGTAATGCATCTATCCGTCAATGACCGGGATGAGATCGTCGCCGACGATGTCGATCCGGGCACGCCCCTTCTGTGGGTGCTACGCGACCATCTGCATCTGGTCGGCACCAAATACGGCTGTGGCATCGGTGCCTGTGGTGCCTGCACCGTCCATCTTGACGGCAAGGCAGTCCGCTCCTGTCAGACCCCAGTCTCCACGGTCGGCGCCAGGAAAGTGACAACCATTGAAGGCCTCGCCCAGGACGGCACGCTGCATCCCCTGCAACAGGCCTGGATCGATGCGGACGTACCCCAATGCGGCTATTGCCAGGCGGGGCAGATCATGAACGCCGCGGCGATGCTCAAGGAAAAGCCAAAACCCACCGACGCCGACATCCATATGGCCATGACCGGCAATCTGTGCCGCTGCGCCTGCTACACCCGCATCCGCTCCGCCATCCACATGGCCGCCGGCACCGCCGAAGGAGCAACCCATGCAGGCTGAAACCATCGCCAAATTCGCTGAATCTGACGCCTATCTCGCCCAGATCATTCGTGAGGTCGAAGCGTTGCCCGCGGCTCCCGCCGCGACGATGGGCCGGCGCGGCTTTCTGAAGCTTTCCACGGTCGGCGGTGCCGGCCTGGTGTTGGCGTTCCATCTGCCGGCCGGCAAGGCCTTCGCCGCCGAGGACACGCCCAAGGTGATCAACGCTTTTGTGCGCGTCGCCCCCGACAACACCGTCACCATCTATTCCAAGGGGCCGGAAATCGGCCAGGGCATCAAGACCGCTTTCGGCCTCATCATCGCCGAGGAACTCGATGCCGACTGGAAGCATGTGGTGGTCGAGCAGGCGCGGGTGAACCCGAAGGTCTATGGTTATCAGGGCGCAGGCGGGTCCACCTCCATCCCGCGTGGCTGGGACCAGTTGCGCCAGGCTGGCGCCGGGGCCAAAGCGATGCTGATCGCCGCCGCCGCCAAACAATGGAATGTGCCGGCCGGGGAGATCACCGGTCAGGATTCGATGCTCAGCCACAAGCCCAGCGGCAAATCTGCCAGCTATGGCGACATGGCCATGGCCGCGGCCAAAATGCCGGTGCCGGACCCGGCGAGCCTGAAACTGAAAACCCGCAGCGAATACCGCCTGCTCGGCAAGCGCTATACCGGCGTAGACAATCCCAAGGTCGTCACTGGCCAACCTTTGTTCGGCATCGATGTGCAGATGCCGGGCATGGTCTATGCCAACTATGTCAAATGCCCTTCGACGGGCGGCAAGGTCGCCAGCGCGAACCTGGACGAAGTGAAGAAGCTGCCCGGCGTGATCGATGCGTTCGTCCTCGAAGGCACAGGCAAGCCATCGGAGGTGATGCCGGGGGTCGCGATCATCGCCAATTCGACCTGGGCGGCGTTCAAGGCCAAAGACGCCCTGAAAGTGAATTGGGACGGAAGCGAGGCTTCAAAGGATTCCACGGTCGCAGCCGAAGCCAAGGCCAAAGAGATTGCAGCGGGACCGCTGCCCAAGCCCAGCACCGACATCGGCAATGTCGACGCCGCCTTCGCCAAAGGCAAGGTGGTGGAAGCTTACTATCAATATGCGTTCGTCTCCCACCAGACCTTGGAGCCGATGAACACCACGGCGCATTGGCACGACGGTATGATGGAAATCTGGGCGCCGAGCCAGCAGGCCGATCGCGGCCTGGCTATGGTCGCCGCCATGGTCGGGGTGCCGCAAGACAATGTCGTCATCCATCAGACCCGCGTCGGCGGCGGCTTCGGCCGGCGGTTGATGAACGATTATATGATGGAAGCGGCCGCCATCGCCATGAAAGTGAACGCTCCGGTCAAGCTGCAATGGAAGCGCGAGGACGATTTCGCTCATGACTTCCTGCGGCCCGGCGGCTTCCATAGCCTGAAGGCCGCGCTCGACAAGGATGGCCGGCTCGACGCATGGCAGGAGCATTTCATCACCTTCACCGCCGACGGCAAGCGTGAAGTGTCGGGAGGCAATTTTTCCGGCAATCTTCCCTATACCACCTTGGCGCCGAATGTGCGGCGCGCCACCTCGATGATGCCGCTGCTGGTTCCCACCGGCGCCTGGCGGGGACCACGCGACAATACCCAGGTGTTCGTGCAGCAGAGCTTCATGCACGAGCTCGCCACGGCGGCGAACCGCGATTATGTCGCGTTCCTGCTGGACGTGGTGAACCGCGACGTGCCGGAGCTGCGCGTGCCCGCCAACGGGCGGATCAAGTTCGACCCCAAACGGGCCAGCGATGTGATCAAGCTGGCGGCCGAGAAATCCGGTTGGGGTCGCAAGCTGCCCAAGGGCCGGGGCTTGGGGCTCGCCTTCTCCTATGCTTATGGCGGCCATGTCGCGGAAGCCATCGATCTCAGCGTCGACGACAAGAAGAAGATCACGGTTCACAAGATCTGGGTGGTCGCCGATGTCGGCCCGATCATCAATCTGTCCGGAGCCGAGAACCAGGCGCAGGGCGGATCGATAGATGCCCTGTCCACCGCCATGGGATTGCAGATCGGGTTCGACAATGGCCGCATCCAGCAGGCCAACTTCAACAGCTATCCGGTGCTGCGCATCCGCAGCGCCCCCCCGGTCGAAGCCTCGTTCATCCAGTCCGAGTTCAGCCCCACCGGCTTGGGCGAGCCGGCGGTACCGCCGCTGGCTGGCGCGCTTGCCCATGCGATCTTCGCCGCCACCGGCGAACGCGTGCGCCAGATACCGCTGAAGACTCTCGGCTATTCGATCTGAGAACGACGGAAATCAAATGTAGCAATGGCCGGGTTTTCCCGGCCATTTCTCTTTACGGATGGAAAAGTTTCGCGTTTCGCTGAACTATGAAAACGCTGTATTTGTTATTTTGTCGCGGTTCCGGAAGGGGTTGGTAGCGGCAGCGTACCGACGCTACATACTTTTCCTGGAACCGCTCTATCGGTTCCAGGTGGACGCGACATGGGTCTTGTCTTCCTGGGAGGCGCGCTCTGACAGCAGGAAACTGTAATAGCCGCAACTATTGCCTCCGGGATATTCCCGGCAGATGGTGGGCCGGGCACTGTAGACGGTGCAGCGGCGCGCCTCGGTGTCGAAGAAGCGGCAGATCCGGCCGTAATGCTCGTCCTTCTTGCGCCGCATCGCATAGGGCTCGTCCGTCTCGACCTTGGTGAATTTCCGGCGTGCTTCCTCGAAGGAAAGGCCGAAATGATCGGCCAGCCGCTGCACGTCACGCTTCTTGAGCGGAATGACGGGATAGGAACAACAATAGCCCGGACATTTGCTGCAATTATAACCCACGGCGATCCATCCGATCCGACACAAGGATTGTCTAGCACGAACCGGGCCGCGCGCGAGCCCTTTGTGTTGTCCCAGCCGCAAATGCTCCCCGATTGGCGCGTCGTGGGCGGGACAGGTTGCCTCTTCTAAGAACCGGGTCTGCATTGTATCACACGCCCCAAAGGGCCCGCCCGGAAACGGCGATATGGCCTCCCAGATGAGAGCATGGCAAACAAGCCGATCTTCTTCGATGCCACAGGCCGGCGCGCGGCGCGTATCTCGGCCATAGGCTGGGGCCTTGCCATCCTCGGGCTGGTGGTATTCGTCGGCTTTTCCGCCAGCGTGGCGCTGTCGCCGCCTTTGCGGAGCCTTGATCTGCCCGGCCGTGCCGTGCCCGTCAATCCGAGTAACCTGGTCAGACGTGCCCAAAAGCCGGGCCTGCTCGCGCGCGCCGAGCGGCTGGCGGCAGCCGCCCGCAAGCAGCGGGTCGAAATCGCAAGACAGCACCGGGGCATATTGACGGGCCGGGTCCTGCCTGCGGTCCTCAAACCTCAGACGGCGCGCGCACTGGCGATCGGCTTTTACGTCAACTGGCCGGCGTCGCAAGATGCCAGCATGACCGCGCTCAAACAGGCGTTGCCGCGACTGGATTGGGTGGTGCCGACCTGGCTGACGCTCGACGGGCCAAACCTCGATTTCAAGATCAGTCTAGACCGGAAATCGCTGGATTATATCCGCGGCCACAAGCCCGGGATCGCGATCCTGCCGCTGCTGCAGAACGTCACGGCAAGCAAATGGGATGGGCCGGGGCTTGCGAAATTGCTGTCTGATCCTTCGCGGCGCACGGTGCTTTTGGGTCAGATCGTCGATTTTCTGAACGCCAACAAGTTGCAGGGCCTCACGATCGACTTCGAGGAAGTGCCGCCGGGCGCCCATCGCGATCTCGAAACCTTCTTGTCGGAAATGTCGGCAACATTCGCGCCGCACAACTGGATCATCGTCCAGGCGGCGCCGTTCGACGACGATACCTGGCCTTATAAAGCCTATGCCGACATCGTCGATTACACCATGTTGATGGCTTACGACGAGGTGGACGAATCCGGGCCGCCTGGTGCCATTGCCGGCCAGGACTGGTACGAGCGCGTGCTCGACAAGCGCATGGCCGTGCTGCCTCCGGATTCCACCATCGTCGCGCTGGGCGCCTATGCTTATGATTGGGAAAATGGGGGAACCGCCACGGCGATCAGCTTCGAAGATGCCATGGTGGCGGCACGCGATGCCGGCGCCGTGGTGCAATTCGACGACGCCACCAACAATCCGCATTTTTCCTATCTCGAGCAAGGCGGGGCGCGGCACGATGTCTGGTTCCTCGACGCCGCGACGGCCTTCAACCAGATCCACGCCGCCGATCCTTATCAGCCTGCCGGCTATGCGTTGTGGCGGCTGGGCTCGGAGGACCCGTCCGTCCTGTCGCTGCTGGGCCGGCGCTACAACCTGCCCGCGCCGAAGAGTCTGGAACACATCGCCATCAACAAAGAAAATATCGATTTCGACGGACAGGGAGAGATTCTGCAAGTCTCGGGCGATCCCTCACCCGGCGAGCGGACACTGGAAATCGAACGCGGCACCGGCGACATTGTCGACGAGCATTATACCGAGCTTCCGACCAGCTTTGTGATCCGGCGGGTCGGAGTACAGCCGCGCAAGCTCGCGATCACCTTTGACGATGGGCCGGACCCCGACTGGACCCCGCAAATTCTCGACATCCTCAAGGCCAAGCATGTGCCCGCCACGTTCTTCATGATCGGAAGCAACATGGAGGCGCATCCCGCACTGGTGCAGCGGGTGTTGGCGGACGGCTATGAGGTAGGCAACCACACTTACACCCATCCCAATCTCGCCGATACGCCGCTTCCGGCCGTGCGGCTGGAACTCAACGCGACCCAGCGGCTGTTCCAAGCCCTGACCGGCCGCTCGCTACGCCTGTTCCGCTCCCCGTACCTGAGCGATTCCACCCCCACCGATGCCGACGAGATCGTTCCGATCGAGGAAGCGCAGAAGCTCGGTTATGTCGAAGTCGGCGCCAATCTCGACACGCTGGACTGGCAGCGCCTGCCCGTGAAACGGATGATGCGGATGGTGTTGCGCGCCTTGAACAATCCCAACCCGGACCTCAGGGGCAACATCATCCTGATGCATGATTCCGGCGGAGACCGTTCCCAGACTATCGCGCTCCTGCCGCAGCTGATCGATACTCTGCGCGCCAGGGGCTACAGTTTCGTGCCGGTCTCCCAGCTTGCCGGTCTCAGCCGCGATCAGGTGATGCCGCACTTGCCGCTGACGGTGGGTCTTTATACCGACCGGGTCGTGTTCCTCGCCATCAGTTACGTCTCGCAATTCCTTTATTACTGCTTCCTCGGCGCCATCGTGCTGGGCGTCGGGCGGCTGCTGCTGCTGGCGGGGCTGGCGTTATGGAACCGCTATCGCAACGAACACATCCCGCCACCCTTTGCTGAAATAGCGCCCGGCGTTTCCGTGATCATTCCGGCCTTCAATGAAGAGAAGGTGATCGTCTCGACCCTGCAACGCATCCTGGCGAGCAATCATCCCGATCTGGAAGTGCTGGTGATCGATGACGGTTCGCGCGACCGCACCGCTTCTGTCGTGCGTTCGCATTTCGCCGCTGACAGCCGGATATCGCTGATCTCGATTCCGAACGGCGGCAAGGCGAATGCGCTGAATGTCGGCTTGCGCGCGGCGAAGAACCAGATCGTGGTGGCGTTGGATGCCGACACCCAGTTCAACCCCGACACGATCCTGCGCCTGACGCGCTGGTTCGCCGATCCGGCGGTAGGCGCGGTGGCGGGCAATGCCAAGGTCGGCAACCGGGTCAACATCATCACCCGCTGGCAGGCCCTGGAATATATCGTGGCGCAGAATCTAGAGCGGCGGGCGCTATCGGCGCTGGATACCTTGACGGTGGTGCCCGGCGCGGTAGGGGCTTGGCGACGGGCCGCGCTGTTGGAATTGGGCGGCTTTCCGGTCGACACTTTGGCGGAGGACCAGGACCTCACCATCGCCATTCAGGCCGGTGGTTATCGCGTGATTTTCGATCCCACCGCCGTTGCCTGGACGGAAGCGCCCGCGACCGTGAAGGGCCTCGCCAAGCAACGCTTCCGTTGGGCTTACGGCACGCTGCAGTGCCTCTGGAAATATCGCGGTATTACCTTCAATCCGCGCTATGGCGAATTGGGGCTGATCGCATTGCCGCAAGTGTGGATGTTCCAGATCATCCTGACCAGCCTGGCGCCGGTCGCCGATCTTCTGCTGGTGTGGCAGCTGGCAGGCCAGTGGCTCAACTATAGCCAGCATGGCGGTGAGTTCTCCAGCGCCAACCTGCAACTGGTGGTCATCTATTATATCGTGTTCACGGTGGTGGATTTGCTGGCCGCGATGATCGGCTTCATACTGGAAAAGGGTGAGGATTGGAGCCTGTTGTGGTGGCTGGTGTTGCAGCGCTTCGGCTATCGCCAGATCATGTATTATGTGGTGCTGCGCTCGATCTGGGCGGCGGTGCGCGGACCGGGGGTGGTCTGGGGCACGCTGGAGCGGGCCGGCACGGTGAAGGCGGCTTTCAAGAACTGAAGCGGGAGGTCAGCGCGGCCGGAAAAAAACCCCGTTATCGTCTTCATGGTCCAGCCGGTAGTTCTTCAGCAACGCGCTTCGGACCCGCGTGCCCAGCGCGAAAGCATCCAGGCTGTCGAATTGCACGGCGCGGAAATGGCGCGTTTCGAATAACTCAATCAGTCCCGTGTCCGAGCGCGCGCCGGCCGCGATCTCCTCGCCGAAATTGAAGACATCGAGCGGCGATTTCTCGCCGGCCCAATAGCAGAGCGAAAGTTGTTCGCACAGCGCTGGACCTTTTGTAAGAAAGGCGATGTCGCGCGGTGCCTGGGCACGAAACGTGCGGGTATAGGGGAAATTGTCATCCTGGAAATGCTCGGCCCCATAGAGCGCGAGCGGCACGATGATCGCCAACCCTGCGGCCATGCGCGGATAAGGCCCAAAACGATGCTGGGCCAGCCCAGCACAGAGCGCCAACGCGATGATCGCATCGAAGAAAATATTGACGTCCACCCCATCGCCGCCGGAAAACGCCATGCCGGTGCCGAGTGCGATGGCGCCATAAAGAACGACAAGCCGGACCCAAGTGTCCCGGCGCCAGCTGATCGCCAGCCAAATGGAAAATTCGATCGCCGCCGCCGACCATTGCAGAAATTTCCAGGAAAGGTTTTCGAAGTTGGCCAGATTATAAAGCCGCGGCGATCCGATCTCGGAAACGAGATTGACGCCGAATACGAGCCGAAACAGCAGCAGCCCCGCAAGGCCGAAACCGAGACCGGCCAGGACGAACCGCGCCCCAGCGTGGCGATCCCGGGTGAAAAGCCACAAACCACCGGCCAAGGGTAGCGCCAGCAGGTTATGCTTGACGAAAATTCCCGCTACCAGCAACAGGGCGGCAAGGATCAGTCTCTCGCGCAGCAACAGCAATAGACCCGCAATCTGGAGCGCATGACCCAGCAATTGGGGATCGTCCATCGCTACATAATCGCTGCCGATCAACAGTCCGGCGCAAAATACCAGCGCCCCGAATAACGCTTGCGATGCCGCGCATCCCATGCGGCGCAGCGCCAGCATGATGCCCCACGCGACCGCCAAAAAAGCGAGCACGGAAAGGATGCGGCCGGCGGCGATCTCGTCTCCGGTCAGCCGGCCCAACGCCGCCACGAGCGGAAAGGACAATGGCGGATAATTGTTCACCATCAGGCCGGCGGGCGCAGGATAAAGTCCTGCAAATCCCGCCGCGGCGTGATAGGCGTTCCACCCCTCGTTGGGATCGAGCGGCACATGCCGGAAAATGGTGGCCGTATCGCGCAACAGCAGCACTGTCGATATCAGGGCCAGTACCGCCATCTGGATAGCCAAGGTCAGACGGGCGGCGCGGGCGCTCATCGTTGCCCGCAGGCCGGGTCCGGCCGGATGTCGTAAAGCGCGAAGAAGCTGCCGGCACGGACCAGCCGCAGCATCGGAGGCACCTTGCTCCGCCGGCCGTCCAGATGAATCACCAGCGCCTGATCGAAATGGCACTGGAAACGGATCAGATAGGGAAAGATGTCGCGGATATTCTCATCGGCATTTCTGTTGCCTGCCGCCAGCGCGGACAGTTCGTCGGTGTCGGGCGGCGAGCCCTGCTGCGCCGTGGCAGCGGCGATGCTTTTATAAGGTTGATGCAATTGCACGATATGCTGGCCGCTGGTGGTGAACATCAGGGGCGTGAAGGCGCCGCGGTCGATAATGGCGAACGCTGCCATGTGCCAATAGGGCTGATCGGACCGCTCGCCGATGGCGTTGCCGTCCAGCACCGTCAGCAGACGGGCGCGGCGCGGAATAGCGGAATCGGCTGCACGGAGTTCTGTCACCTGCCGGTCATAGCGGCGCCATACCGTCGCAAGTGATGCAGCATTCCAGGCGACCAGCGCCAGCGCCGCGCCGGCAAGGACATAGGCCAGCCGTCGGTCCAGCTGCAGTTCCGCAGCGGCGAACAAGAGGATGGCGAACAGGGAAGGCAGGCGCAGATCGACTCCCCAACCACCCATGGCTGATTCCGGCGCGAAAACGCTTACGACAAACAGAATGGCGATCACGCCCCACAGGGAGGGATGCAGTTGTGCCCGGCGCACGCATAGGGCTGCGGCCAGCAGAGCGAACAACAGCACCGGCAGGAGATAGGCCGGATCATCGAAACTATGCTCGATCAGGCTTTCGAACCGGTCGATCATCGTGTCGGCCAGATTGAATTGGAGGGTCATGTCGCCGCCATTTGCCGGTCGCAGCAGGAAAAAGGCGATCGCGGCCGGCAGATAGACCGCAGCGACACACAAGGCGCGAGACAACAGCCCCCGCGCATTCCAGCCAGTTTGACGGTGATGGTCCGCGATCTCATAGGACGCAACCATCAAGAGAAGGCTTGCAGCCGCGAAGACATGGCAGAAATACACAGCGGTGACGGTGGCGGCGAAGGCGCACAGTCGCAAGGGGGTCTTTTTCTTGCATCCGATCCAAACGGCGAAGACAATGATGCCGAGGCCCGCCGCAAAATAATAGTTGAAAAAGCCCCAGAAAAAATTGGCGTTATAGGCAAAAAAAACGCCCAGCAGTGGCGCGATCCCCCAACGTCCATACAGGGCGCGGTGCACCAGACCAGGTCCCAGCACCCACATCAGCACCGCGCCGGTAAGGAATATTCTGATGGCAGTCACAAGGCCGACAAGCCGCGCCAGCAACGGCACCAGCATCTCGGAAGCGAGATTGGGAATGAACGCCCAATGGATTTCATAGACCTTGGCCAGAACCGGATGGGAAATGCCCCTGCCGATCAGCCAGAAAGTCGCCAGATGCGCCGGATAGTCCGGCATCATCGGCGTGTGAACGCACCATAGGGGCGCGGCCAGAAGCAGCGCCGCCGCGATCAACGCCACGGCGGCCCAGTCGTTCTCCCAGCTCCAGGAAATTCTCATGTCCCAGGATGTAGTGAAATGGTGTGATCTTGCCTATGGCAAGCCATGTCGCACACGGCCCATCATTAATGGAAATCGCGGCTGGCCGGCAGGATTCTCACATTGCGGGGATGGCGGGGCGCAGTGGCCGGCGCCGGCGCTTCCCCCGTCAACAGGCGCAGGTCGGCGCTGCGGTCGATCAGATTTTCGGCCATCAGATGCACCACGCCTTCGTGGCTTTTCTGCACCTTACCTTCCGCCAACAGCAGGCGTGCGCCCATCACCTCCTTGCGAAAGCTGGCGAAGATGCTTTGCCAGACCACGATATTGGTTACTCCGGTTTCGTCGGACAGGGTGATAAAGATCGCGGTGCCTTCGCCGGGCCGTTGACGCACCAGCACCACCCCGGCACACCGCACCCGCGCGCCATCGGGCAGTTCGCTCACCTGTCTGCAGGAGGCAATGCCTTCCGCCGCCAAGCGGCTCCGCAGGAACTGGGTGGGGTAGCCTTTCAGCGAAAGGCGGATGGTCTGGTAGTCGGCCACCACATGCTCGCTGAGCGGCATCAGCGGCAGCGGCGCAATGGCCTCCGCACCCTGTTCCGGCGCGGCGCGCTGCTGGAACAGTGGCAATGGCTTGCCGTCCGGCAGCCGCCGTACCGCCCACAATCCTTCACGCCGGTCGAAGCCGAAACCGCGAAACGCATCCGCTTCGGCCAGGGTGACGAGAGCCCGTTTGGGTAGCGCGGTGCGGCGCGCGAAAGCCGCGAAATCAGGGTAGCCATAACCGCGTTCTTCCATGATCGTGCGGGCATGAGTCTCGGCAAAGCCGCCGATCTGGCGCAGGCCCAGGCGCAGCGCGAGCGCGCCATCCGCTTGGCATTCCAGAGCATTTTCGTGTTTTGTTGAATCACGAAAATGCCCTGTTTCTTTGTTTTGTCGCGGGTCCGGGCGGAAAACCGTTGCACACTTTTCCTGGACCCGCTCCAGGGTGCAATCCCAGTCGCTGAAGGCCGCATCGGGTGCCAGCACCACAACGCCATGTTCGCGGGCACAGCGTACGATCTCGGCGGGGGCGTAAAATCCCATCGGCTGGGAATTGAGCAGCGCCGCGGCGAACGCTGCCGGGTGGTGGCATTTGAGCCAGGCCGAGACATAGACCAACAGCGCGAAACTGGCGGCATGGCTTTCCGGAAAGCCGTAAGATCCAAAACCCTTGATCTGTTCGAAACAGTTTTTGGCGAATTTCCCCTCATAGCCGCGCGCGACCATCCGATCCACGAATTTTCGTTCGAAGCCGCCGATCGTGCCGAGATGGCGGAAGGTCGCCATGGCACGGCGCAGACCATTGGCTTCTTCCGAAGTGAATTTCGCGGCCACGATGGCCAGACGCATCGCCTGTTCCTGGAACAGGGGCACGCCCTTGGTTTTCTTCAGCAGTTCGTACAATTCGTCGGCGGGGCCATGGTCGGGATGCGGCGAGGGGAATTTGATCAGCGAGGAATCGGCGCGCCGTTTCAGATAGGGATGCACCATGCCGCCCTGGATGGGGCCGGGCCGCACAATGGCGACCTCCACCACCAGATCGTAGAATTCGCGGGGGCGCAGCCGCGGCAGCATGTTCATCTGGGCGCGGCTTTCCACCTGGAACACGCCGATGGCGTCGGCACGGCACAGCATGTCGTAAACCGCAGGGTCTTCCTTCGGCACGGTGGCAAGGGTGAGCTTTTCCTCCCGGCCGGACGGGACGCTGGCATGGATGAGATCGAACGCCTTGCGCACACAGGTCAGCATGCCCAATGCCAGCACATCGACCTTCATGATGCGCAATGTGTCGAGATCGTCCTTGTCCCATTCGATGAAGAAGCGATCGTCCATCGCAGCGGGGCCGATGGGTACGGTCCAGTCCAGCTTGTAGCGCGCCAGCACGAACCCGCCGACATGCTGGGAGAGATGACGGGGAAAGCCGATCAGTTCATTGGCGAAGCGCACCGCCCGGGCCACCGCGCCGTTGGCGGGGTCGGCCTCGCCCTGGCGCACCTGATATTCTTCCAGTTCGTCGCCATGATGGCCCCATACCGTGTCGGCCAGCTTGCCGGTCACGTCTTCACTAAGGCCGAACACCTTGCCGACCTCGCGGATAGCGCTGCGCGAACGATAACGAATGACGGTGGCGGTGAGCGCGGCCCTGCGCCGGCCATAGCGGCGATAGACATATTGAATGACCTCCTCGCGCCGCTCATGCTCGAAATCGACATCGATGTCGGGCGGCTCGCGCCGGTTGGTGTTGAGGAAACGCTCGAACAGAACCTCGATCTCGGTGGGGTTCACTTCCGTGATGCCGGTGGCATAACAGACCACGGAATTGGCGGCCGAGCCGCGCCCCTGGCACAATATGCCCTTGCTGCGGGCATATTGGACGATGTCACGCACCGTCAGGAAATAATGCGCGATCTTGCTTTCGGCGATGAAGTGCAACTCCTTCTCCGCGAGCGCGATGACCTTGGACGGCACGCCTTGGGGATAGCGCCATGCAAGGCCTGTTTCGGTGAGATGGCGCAGATGGTCGTCCGCCGTCTTGCCACGCGGTACCGGCTCGCGCGGATAACGCTGGCCGAGTTCGGAAAGCTGGAATTTTATCTTGTCCGCGAAACGCAAGGTTTCGTTGATGGCGTCCGAACATTGACGGAACAGGCGCGTCATCTCACCGGGCGGTTTCAGGTGGCGCTCGGCATTGGCCTCCAGGCGGGTGCCGGCCCGTTGCAAGCTTACATGTTCGCGGATGCAGGTGACGATATCCTGCAATTGGCGCCGCTCCGGTTCGTGATACAGCGCGTCGTTGACCGCGATCAGCGGCACCTTGGCCGCGCGTGCCAGATGCTTGAGATCGCGCAACCGGCGACGATCCTCGTCCCTGTAAAGCATGGAGGCGGCGAGCCAGGTATCAGGGCCAAGTTTGCGCAGAATCGTTTTGATATTTTCCGGACCGGTGGATGGAAAAACGATTAGCAGCAGGCCGCGGCGGAAATCCTCCAGGTCCTGCAAATCCAGCAGGCAGTCGCCTTTCTCGGCGCGCAGCTTGCCAATGGAAATCAGCCGGGACAGCCGGGCGTAGGCCTTGCGGTCCTTCGGGTATGCAAGAATGTCCGGCGTGCCGTCGCGGAACACAAGCCGTGCGCCGACCAGCAATTTGGGCCGCGCCGGAGCATCCAGTTCCGCCAGCCGTTCCGGCGTGAGCTTCTCCCAGGCTTCATAGGCGCGCACCACCCCCGCCAAGCTGTTGCGGTCGGCGATGCCGATGGCGGCGTGGCCCAGAAGTGCCGCCTGTTCGACAAACTCCTTGGGATGCGAAGCGCCACGCAGGAAGGAGAAATTGGTGGTGACGGCGAGTTCGGCGTAACTCATGCGAAGATGCCGTGCAGATACCAGCGCGGCAGATGCGCGGTTTCGCCATACAGCCCATCGCGGTACAGCCAGAAGCGCTGGCCCTCGCCGGTCTCGACCCGGAAATAGTCACGTGTCGGTCCCTTTGTTTTATTTTGGTCGCTCGCCCGCACGCTGTCGCTACGGGCCTCGCCGACGCTCCGCCACCATTCTATGGCGATGCGTTCCGGGCCCTCTGCACGCACCACGTCATGGCGACATTGGCGCCAGCGGAAGAATTTCGGCGCGCCATCCGGCGGGGTCGATATGCCGGCGGTGATCTCTTCCGGCTTCTCGAACAGCCGCAAGGGGCGGCGCGGCGGATCGTTCAAGGCTGTATCACGCTTCTTTTTCCATACTCCCAGGAATTCACGCGCCTGGGCGGGGACCGGGACGCTGGCGGCTTCGGGGATATGGGTGTCCTGGGCCACGAAACGCTGTACCCGGTGCTCGCCGAAACGCGCCGCCAGGCGGTCGATCAGGAATTCCACCTGCCAGCGCGCATTCTCGTTGGCATCGAAGCTGATGGTGTCGGGTCTGGTTTCTTCCGCCAGCATCGCTTCCAGGCGGATCAGATCGAAGCCGAAACCGGGATCGAGCGGATCGGCCAGCGCATCGAGTCTTTCGTTCAGCAGCCGCAGCATCACTTGCGGATCGCGCAGCGGCGCGCCGGTTTTGACCGCGATGCGTTCCACCTTGCCGTCGGCGCGGAAGAACACCGCTTCCAGCAGGCGCGCGCCGCGGCCTTCGCGCTCCAAGATGTCGCGCAGGGATTGCGCGAGGCTTTTCAGGCTGGCGGCGATGACATTCCGGGTAATGACGGGTTCTGCGAAACGCTGCTCCGCCATCAGGTCGGGCAGGGCGCGCAAGGGCGTGATCGGTTGTTCCTCGCAGCCCAGCATCACCTCCAGCCGGGTGACGAACGCCTTGCCCAGTCGTTCGGACAATTCGCTGCGGTCGCGGCCCGCCACCTGGCCCACCGTCTTCAATCCGGCGCGCAGCAACGCGCGTTGATTTTTTTCGTCGCAATCGAAAGCGGTGATGGGCAGCGGTGCTATCGCGGCAGCATCGCCGCCCACCGGCACGATGCTGCGCGGTGCGTGACGCGCCAAGGCGTGCGCCGCCAGCGAGGTACCCGCGATGGCGCCGCGCACCACGAAACCGCAAGCGCCGATCCGCTCAAGCACATGGCTCAGCATCGCCGCCTCGCCGCCGAACAGATGCGCCGCGCCGGTGATGTCGAGCAGCAATCCGTGCGGCGCATCCAATGCGGCCAAGGGCGTAAAACGGTCGCACCATTCAGCGATGCGGGTCATCAGCGCCGTATCGGCCTTTTCATCGGCAGGCACGATGCGCAAGCCTTCCACCATGGCGCGCGCATTGGCGAGCGGCTGACCCTTGTGCAGCCGCAAGGCTTGCGCCGCTGCGTTCAACGCATAGACATGAAACGCATTGTTTGCCCTTGCGCTGATGACCAGTGGGGTATGGGAATCAAATGGCGATCCGCGACGAAGCCGGTCGGTGGGGAGGCACGGAAACCACAGCGCCAGGATGCGGCGCGTGTTTCGGCTGCGCGGCGTCTCGAAAAACTCCATGATCGCAATCCCATTGCAGAAGAAAACGGCCAAGACCGCCCGCGCGATGACGCACCAGTTCGGCGTCCCAGCGCGGATTGCCCCAGTCGTCATCGCCAAGGAGCGAGGGGGCGGCCGCGACCCGCCAGCGGGTGAGGGCGGCACTCGGCTCACACTTGGCGCCCGCGCGCAGCAGGATCACCGCCAATCCGGCCTCCGCCGCCGCCAAGGCCAGCCGCCGGCTGGCGATCAGGTCCAGACAGTGGGGCATGCCGCCAATTTCCAGCACCAGGGTTCCGACATGGGGGCAGGACAATATGTCCGCCGCTGCCGACAAGGCCCCCTCCGCATTCGGCGCGCGCAGCAGCAGCAGGCGCGCCGGATCCCCGCCCATTTCCAACAGGCCGGTGGCGGACAGGGCGCCATATTCCAGCGCCTCATAATCCGGCCGCACCCAGAACAGCGGCCCCTGTTTCGCCGGATCGGCGGCGGCCCGGATTGCCAATCCGGCAGCGAATCCGCCTGCGCACCAATCGGCGGGAAACACTTCATGCAGACCCGGCCGCAGCCCGCCTTTCAGTACCGCGTCCGCTTCGCCATGGCCCAGCGCCGCAGGCGACCTCAGGTCGGGAAGGCCGTAGCGCGCTACGACATGGCGCAATTCCGCGATTTTTTCGCTTTTGTTCATGATATGTTCCAACGTGACTCCACCCCAAGACAGAGTCAAGCAATCCCCAGCATTTCTTTCCTCGCGCATCTGTCATGTTGCGCCGCAAGTGGCGAAATCGCCGGATATAAGTCACACTTTCAGGCTGGGCGCCGGATCGGTCTTTCCCCTTGTCAAACCAGGGGGAATTGGGCTTTGTCCCGGAAAATCTTGTTTTCCTTGAGGTTTTGATGTCGTTGCCGCCGAAACAGGGCCTTTACGATCCACGCAATGAGCATGATGCGTGTGGTGTGGGCTTTGTCGCCAACATCAAGGGGAAGAAGTCGCACGAAATCATCGGTCAGGGCCTCCAACTTCTGATCAATCTGGATCACCGCGGCGCGGTGGGGGCGGATCCGCTGGTCGGCGATGGCGCGGGCATCCTGATCCAAATCCCCGACCCCCTGTTCCGCGCCTGGGCCAAGGACACCGGTGTCGTCCTGCCACCGCCGGGCCGCTATGCCGTGGCGATGTGCTTTTTGCCACGCGAGCCCAAGGCGCGCGAAGTGGTGGTCAAGCAGTTCGAACATTTCATCAAGGTCGAAGGCCAGAAGCTGATCGGCTGGCGCGATGTGCCGACCGATCCGACGGGCCTCGGCAAGACCGTGCTGGACGGCATGCCGCTGATTCGCCAGGCAATCATCGCCGCCGGCCCCCAGATCCGTGACCAGGATCATTTCGAGCGCAAGCTGCTCGCCATCCGCAAGCAGACCCAGAACCCGCTCGCGGCGCTGGCAAAAAAGCACAAGCTGCCGGCGATCAGCAATCTCTACATGCCCAGCTTCTCGACCCGCACCGTGATCTACAAGGGTCTGCTGCTGGCGCCCGATGTCGGCCGCTTCTATCGCGACTTGTCGAACCCGCTCACCGTCTCGGCCCTGGCGCTGGTGCATCAGCGTTTCTCGACCAACACTTTCCCGAGCTGGAAGCTGGCCCATCCGTTCCGCTACATCGCCCATAATGGCGAGATCAACACGGTGCGCGGCAACGTCAACTGGATGAATGCGCGCCGCCGCACCATGGAATCCGACTTGCTCGGTCCCGATCTCGACAAGATGTGGCCGCTGATTCCCCATGGACAGTCCGATACTGCCAGCCTCGACAATGCGTTGGAGCTGCTGGTCGCGGGCGGCTATCCGCTGGCCCATGCGGTGATGATGCTGATCCCCGAAGCCTGGGCCGGCAACAAAAGCATGTCGCCCGCGCGCCGTGCTTTCTATGAATACCACGCGGCGCTGCTCGAACCCTGGGACGGCCCCGCCGCCATCGCCTTCACCGATGGACGCCAGATCGGCGCCACCTTGGATCGCAATGGCCTTCGGCCCGCGCGCTACATCGTGACCGAGGACGATTATGTCATTCTCGCGTCCGAATCTGGCGTGCTGCCGGTGCCGGAAGAGAAGATCAAGCGCAAATGGCGGCTGCAACCCGGCAAGATGCTGCTGATCGACCTGGAAGAAGGCCGCATCGTCGAGGACGAGGAAATCAAGAACAAGCTCGCCGCTGCCGAGCCCTATGAGGAATGGCTGAAGGAAGCGCAGTACAAGCTGGAAGATCTCCCCGACCTGTCGGAAGAAACCCGCGGCAAGCCGAACGATCCCGATCTGTTGCTCGATAGCCAGCAGGCGTTCGGCTATACGCAGGAAGACATCCAGTTCTTCCTCGAGCCGATGGCGCGTGCCGGCGACGATCCGGTCGGCTCGATGGGCACCGATACGCCGCTGGCGGTCCTGTCGAACAAGCCCAAGCTGCTCTACAATTATTTCAAGCAGAATTTCGCCCAGGTCACCAATCCGCCGATCGATCCGATTCGCGAAGAATTGGTGATGAGCCTGGTGTCGATGATCGGCCCGCGCCCCAATCTCCTGGGACGGGAGGCGGGCGCGCACAAGCGGCTGGAAGTGTCCCAGCCGGTCCTTACCAATGCCGATATCGAGAAAATCCGCTCCATCTCCGAGCTGGTGGATGGCGCGTTCCGCACCGCCACGATCGATTGCACCTGGCCGGCCAGCGAAGGCGCCGACGGGCTTGCCAATGCGCTGATTCGTATCTGCCTCAATGCCACCGATGCTGTATTGGCGGACAACAATATCCTTATCCTGTCCGACCGCGCCGTCTCGCCGGACCGCATTCCGGTTCCGGCCCTGCTGGCGACGGCGGCGGTGCATCATCACCTGATCCGCCAGGGTCTTCGGATGCAGACGGGCCTGGTGGTGGAGACTGGCGAAGCGCGCGAGGTGCATCATTTCTGTGTGCTGGCGGGCTATGGCGCAGAGGCGATCAATCCCTATCTCGCCTTCGAGACCCTGGAGCAGGTGCGCGTCAAGGCCGGGCTGACCTTGAAGCCCTATGAAGTGCAGAAGAATTACATCAAGGCGGTCGGCAAGGGCATGCTGAAGGTGATGTCCAAGATGGGGATCTCGACCTATCAGAGCTATTGCGGCGCCCAGATTTTCGATGCGGTGGGCCTTTCGAGCGAATTCATCGAGAAATATTTCACCGGCACGGCCACCACCATCGAAGGCGTGGGCCTGAAAGAGATCGCCGGGGAAAGCGTCCGCCGCCACAGCCTCGCCTATGGCGACAACCCGATCTACCGGACCATGCTGGACGTGGGCGGCGATTACGCCTTCCGCCTGCGCGGCGAGGACCATGCCTGGACGCCGGAATCGGTGTCGCGTCTGCAGCATGCGGTGCGCGGCAACAATCCGGCGGAATATGAATTGTTTGCCAGGACGATCAACGACCAGAATGAACGGCTTCTGACCCTGCGTGGTCTGTTGTCGTTCAAGACAGAGGGTAACGGCATCCCTCTCGATGAGGTCGAACCCGCCAGCGCCATCGTCAAGCGGTTTTCCACCGGCGCGATGAGCTTCGGCTCCATCTCCAGAGAGGCGCACACCAATCTTGCCATCGCCATGAACCGCATCGGCGGCCGCTCCAACACCGGCGAAGGCGGTGAGGAATCCGACCGCTTCAAACGGCTGGCCAATGGCGATTCGATGCGCTCGGCGATCAAGCAGGTCGCCTCGGGCCGCTTCGGAGTGACGGCCGAATATCTGGTCAATGCCGACGACATCCAGATCAAGATGGCGCAGGGCGCCAAGCCCGGCGAGGGCGGGCAGCTTCCCGCCCACAAAGTGGACAAAGCCATCGCCGCGGTGCGCCATTCCACCCCCGGGGTCGGGCTTATTTCGCCGCCGCCGCACCACGACATCTATTCCATCGAGGATTTGGCGCAACTGATCCGCGACCTCAAAAGCGTCAACAGCAAGGCGCGCATTTCGGTCAAGCTGGTGTCGGAAGTGGGCGTCGGCACGGTGGCGGCCGGGGTCGCCAAATGCCGCGCCGACCATGTGACCATTTCCGGCTATGAGGGCGGTACCGGCGCCTCGCCGCTGACCTCCCTCACCCATGCCGGCAGCCCCTGGGAGATCGGCCTTGCCGAAACCCAGCAGACCTTGGTGCTGAACGGGTTGCGCGGCCGTATCGCGGTACAGGTGGACGGCGGCCTGCGCACCGGGCGCGATGTCGCCATGGGCGCGCTGCTCGGCGCGGACGAGTTCGGCTTCGCCACCGCGCCCCTGATCGCTTCGGGCTGCATCATGATGCGCAAATGTCATCTCAACACCTGCCCGGTCGGTGTTGCGACCCAGGACCCGGTGCTGCGCAAGCGCTTCACCGGCCAGCCGGAGCATGTGATCAACTATTTCTTCTTTGTGGCGGAGGAATTGCGCCAGATCATGGCGAGCCTGGGCTTTCGTACCCTGAACGAGATGATCGGGCGGGTCGACAGGCTGGACATGAAAAAGGCCCTCGCCCATTGGAAGGCCAAGGGCGTGGACCTGTCCCGCATCCTGCACAATGTGCTGCCCAAGCCCGGCGTCGCCATCTATCAATGCGAGGCGCAGAGTCATGGGCTGGAATCGGCGATCGATCACGACTTGATCGCTGCTTCCAGGCCTTCGATCGAAAACGGCCAGCAGGTGCGGCTGGAACGCGCCATCCGCAATGTCGATCGCACCGTCGGCGCGATGCTGTCGGGCGAGATCGCCAAGCGCCATGGCCATGCCGGCCTGCCGGACGACACCATCGTGGTGCGCTTCACCGGCAATGCCGGCCAGAGTTTCGGCGCTTTCCTGGCGCGCGGGGTGGCGTTGGAGCTGACCGGGGACAGCAACGACTATGTCGGCAAGGGCCTGTCGGGGGGGCGCATTGTGGTGCGGCAGCCCAAAGGCGTCTCGCGCGATCCGACCGAGAACATCATCGTGGGCAACACGGTGCTCTATGGCGCCATTGCCGGGGAAGCCTATTTCGAAGGCGTGGCCGGCGAGCGTTTCGGGGTGCGCAATTCCGGGGCTGTGGCGGTGGTGGAAGGGACCGGCGATCATGGCTGCGAATATATGACCGGCGGCGTGGTCGCGGTGCTTGGCAGGACGGGCCGCAATTTCGCCGCCGGCATGTCGGGCGGCGTGGCCTATGTCTATGACCCGGACGGCGATTTCGAGAAACGCTGCAACATGGCGATGGTGCGGCTGGAGAAGTTCGCGCCGCCACATGCGGGCGAAGATTCCGAAATGCCGCGCCAGCGCTCGGTCAGCGTGGCCGATGCCGGCATGGGCGATCTGCTGCGCTTCGATGCGGAGCGGCTGCGTATTCTGATCGAGCGCCATCTGCTGCATACCGGCAGTGCGCGGGCGCGGGCGTTGCTGGACAATTGGGACGAAACGCTGTCGCGCTTCGTGAAGGTGATGCCGCTGGATTATGCCAAGGCGCTGGCTGATATGCGCGCCGAGCGGCAAGCCAAGGCCGTAGCGGCGGAGTAGCCGCTCTCACACAGCAATGCGATAGGGCTTAAGAATACGATGGGCAAAGTCACGGGTTTTTTGGAGATCGACCGGCTGGATCGCGGCGCCGAGGCCCCCGAAGCGCGCGTGCACAACTACCTGGAATTCGTGCGTCCGCTTCCTTACACCGAAGTGACCCGTCAGGCGGCGCGCTGCATGGATTGCGGCATTCCC
>DATATP010000273.1:0-2938 GCA_036268715.1 Rhizomicrobium sp.
GTGGCTTCGGTGCCCACTAGCGCGCGCGCCACGTTCATGCCCTTATCTGGCGACAACTGGTCGAGATTCTCATAGCCCGAGATGCGGCGCGGAATCTTCGGATAGGCCTGCTGGAAGTGATGGCCATGCTGGGACCAGAACGCCCGCATCTGGCGATAGATTTCGGCCCGGCGGCCCCCAGCAAGAATGATAGCGTTATATTCCTCCGGCGTGGTGCGTCCCACCATCATCCTGAGACCGTCGTAGGTCAGCACGTCCAGTGACTCCACATTGTCGGCGGTACGTCCAGCCATGACGGAGTGGGTGCCGCAGGAATCGTTGCCAATCATGCCCCCTAGGGTGTTGTGGTCGTGCGTGGCGGGGTCGGGACCGAATGTCAGATTATGGTTTTCGGCTTCCTTGCGCAGGTGGTCGAGGATGCAGCCGGGCTCGACCACGGCGAGACGGCGTGCGGGATCGAGCGATACGATGCGGTGCATGTACTTCGAAAAGTCGATGATGACGGCGGTGTTGCACGTCTGGCCAGCCAGGCTGGTGCCGCCCCCGCGCGGCGTGATCGGCCCGTCATGCTGGTTGCACAGCCGCACCGCCTTGATGACGTCCTGCGCATTCTTCGGTACGATCACACCGTAGGGGATTTGGCGGTAATTCGATGCGTCGGTTGCGTATAAAGCGCGGTCGCCGATGGAGAAGCGGACTTCGCCTTCCAAGACGCCTTCGAGCGCACTGCGCAGTTTTTCGATCTGTTCCGGCGGCACCGTAATAGCGTCCCTGCGGATGCGGCCGTTGGTGGCGCGTTCCTCCTCTCGAAGCGAGGCCGTCATGCTGCGAACCTTTCCGCATCCGCGTGGCGCAGTGACAGACCATGACCAGGCGCAGACAGATCAGGCGCGATCGCGCCGTCCTTCACGACCGGCGCGCCATCCAGAAGCATTTGTTCGATCCGGACATGATCGTAAAACCACTCCATGTGCGCCAAGCGCGGAGCAGCGGATGCCGGTGCGCAATGAAGCGCTGGGGCACAATGGCTGGACAACGGAATTTGGAAAGCGTCCGCCAACGCTGCGGCGCGCAAGAAACCGGTGATGCCGCCGCAGCGCGTGGCGTCGGCCTGCAGCACATCGACGGCCCCGGCCGCCAGCATGGCGCAGAAATAATACGGCGTGTAACCATATTCTCCCGCCGCGATAATCATCCCCGGCGGGGCTCGATCTCGCACCAAGCGCAGCCCCTCCAAGTCGTCACTGGACACCGGTTCCTCGAACCAAGCCACGCCTGATTCGGCAAAAGCGTCAGCGAAAGAAAGCGCTTCCTTGCGGGCGTATGCGCCGTTGGCGTCCACAAAGAGCACAGCATCGCCGACAGCGCGTTTCGCGGCCTGGACGCGGGCAATGTCGTCAGCTGGGTCGCGACCGACTTTCATCTTAACCCATCGGCAGCCCTGTCCCGCCCAATCCGCCAACTGCTGGCAGAGCCGGTCGGTTTCATAGGACGTGAAGCCACCGCTGCCGTATACCGGCACTGTGTGGCGCGCACGTCCCAGCAGGAGTGCTAGCGGCATGTTCAACAGCTTGGCTTTAAGATCCCACAGCGCTACATCGACAGCTGAAATTGCGCAGGAAGCGATGCCGGGACGGCCGATATTGCGTACCGTCCGGTTCATCGTCCCCCATGCGGATTCAATGTCCATGGCGTCGCAGCCATGCAATGTCTTCGCGAAAACATTCTGGCACAGCGATGCCGCTGCCTGGTGGCAATAACTGTACCCGAAGCCCGCCTTTCCGCCGGCCTCAATGGCGACCGTCACCATAGTGGTGCTGTCCCAGGCGATGGTACCGTCGGACTCCGGCCCATCCGTGGGAACAACGAAGGCCCGGGCCGTCACGCCGGTTATGGGGCATTGCGCTGGCCGCACCACGGATCAGATCAATTCACGGATTTTGTCGGACAACACAGTGCGCAGAATCTTGCCCGCGTCGGGGGTTCCACGAGCCATGGCTTCAGCAAAATGAAGCGCCTGCTTGGCCTCAATCGTCGGCGGCAGCGGCGGTTCGTTGGGATCGACGGTGGCTTCCACCAGAACGGGGCCCGGCGTCGCCAGCGCGGTGCGCAGGGTATCAGCGCATTTGGCCGGATCGTCAATGCGAAAGGCGGTCAGGCCAAAGCCTTGGGCGACGGCGGCGAAGTCGATCGGCTGAAGGTCGCATACATATTCGGGGTGGCCTAGGAACACCATTTGCTCCCATTTGATCTGGCCCAGGAAGTTATTCTTGATGACGACAATCTTCACGTTCAGATTGTATTTCATCAGCGTCGCCATCTCGCCCATCAGCATGGTGAAGCCACCATCACCGATGAAGCAAATCACCTGCCGATCGGGATAAGCCAGCGCCGCGGCCATCGCATAGGGAAGCCCGCACGCCATGGTCGCAAGGTTGCCCGAGCAGGAGAATTTCATGCTGCCCCGGATCTGAAGATAGCGCGCCGCCCAGGTGGTGATGGTGCCGGAGTCGGTGGAGATGATGGCATCATCCTTAAGCAGCTTGTTTAGTTCATATGCCACTACCTGTGGCTTCATCGGCATCGTGGTGCGCGTGCCGCGTTCCTCCATGAGGCCGTTCCAACCACTCACACCTTTTTGCGCGGTTTCCAGGAAGGCGCGGTCCTCGTGCATATCGATCTGCGGCAGGAGGGCGTCGAGTACCGCTCCGGCATCGCCTACCAGCGGGCATTCCACCGGGGCGCGCAGGCCGATGCGCTTGGGATCGTGGTCGATCTGAACAATCCGCGCCTGACCGGGCTTGGGATAGAATTCGATATAGGGGAAACAGCTGCCTACGATCAGCAGGGCGTCACATTCCGCCAGGGCTTCCTGCGACGGTCTTGTGCCCAGCAAGCCGATGCCACCCGTGGCATGGGGATGATCGTCGGGCAATGC
>DATATP010000274.1:0-3250 GCA_036268715.1 Rhizomicrobium sp.
TTTCGCTGAACAATTCGCGGGTGGGAAAAGCGATCAGGGACAATTCATTGATCGGTGTAGCGTCCTGCTTGTCGGGTGGGCGCAGGATGGTGAAATGCACCAGATCGACGGACGGGTCGGCCTTGAGCAGATTGCGCCAGACCCGCTCGCCGGCATGGGGCTCGCCCGACACCAGCAGCACCCGCAGCCGGTCGCGGATTCCCGACACGGTCACGACGGCGCGATTGTTCTGCAAGGTGAGCTCGGAAGGACCGGGGCTGGCCGCCAGCTCCACGATATTCTCGCCTTCATGGCTCACCGGCACCGAGATGTCGGTATCCTTGCCGACCGGAACCGCCAGGCTGCCGAAGTTGCGGCCGTCGATATGGAGGGAAAGCTGGGCGTTGCCGGCACTATCTCCGCCGAGATCGTCCACCCGCAACCTGATCTGGGCGCGGCTGCCGACAATGGTGAAGCGCGCGGCGCTGCGAATGGTCAGTTTGCGATCTTTTTCACCGTGCTTGCCCGCGATCAGCACTTGCAGCGGCGCCTTCAGGGTCATGCGTCCGGGCGCCGGGGCATCATGCACTTCGCCGTCGGTGATCAGAACCGCACCCGCCACCCGTCCCGGCGGGACATCTGCGATCGCAGCGTTGAGCGCAGCAAAGGCCTGGGTGCCATTGTCCTCGCCTGCCGTGGTGGTGGCCACGGAGGTTTCGCGCACGATCAGGTTGGGCTCGGCCGCCAGCGCCTCCTTCACCGCGATGCGCGCCGCTTCCGCCTGCTTGGCGCGATCGCCGATGCTCATGCTCTGGGAACGATCGGTAACGATCACCGCCACATCGGGCAGCGGCGCATGGGTCTCGCGCACCAAGAGCGGCCCTGCCAGCCATGCGAGCAGGATGGCGAAAGCAAGTCCCCGCGCCCAGGCACCGCGCGCCCGCACCGCAAGGCTGTACACGGTGACCAGCGCGGCCAGCGCGATCAGCACCGCCAGCACGCTTTGCGGAACGGCGGGCGCGAAGGCGATGTGAAGCCCGGACAGGGTCATCGTCCCATCCGCTCCAGCAAGGCGGGCGCATGCACCTGGTCGGTCTTGTAGTTGCCGGTCAAGGCATACATCACCAGATTGATGCCGAAGCGGAACGCCATCTCCCGCTGAGTCTCGCCGCCGGGCACCACCTCGCTGACAAAGCGGCCGGACGAGTCCACCGCCCAGGCCGCGGCCCAGTCATTGCCGCCGATGATCACGGGCGACACGCCGTCGCCCCCGCGCGCTGGCGCTTCGCTGCCCGGCTTTGCCGGCGGCAGGGCTTCCACCCACACCTGTCCGCCCGCCCAGCGGCCGGGAAAGTCGCGCAGGATGTAGAAAGCCTTGGTGAGCACATGATCGAGCGGCACCGGCTCGAGTGGCGGCAGGTCCAGCCCTTGTGTCAGCCGCCGCAAAGTCTGTTCGCCCGGCGAGCCCGCGCCCCGCACCGCGCCGAGGGTCAGATCGCGCGTGTCGAAAAAGATCGTGCCGCCCTGGCGCATGTAATCGGCGAGCTTGGAGAGGACGGCGGGTGAGGGATTTTTTTCCCGCGGGTCCATCGGCCAATAGAGAAGAGGAAAGAAGGACAGGTCGTCATGCGCCAGATCGACTCCGATCGGGTCCAGCGGTTCAAAGGATGTGCGCGCGCGCAGCGCCATGCCCAGGCCGGTAAGCCCCTCCTGGCTGGTTTCATCGACATCGGCGAGTCCCGTCTTCACATAGGCCAGGCGGGTGTTAAGCGCTGCCTTGATCGCCAGAGCATCGTCGGCGCGGGCATGCGGCACAAAGCCGAGCAGCAGCAGCACAGCCGCGCCCCCCGCCAAGCGCTTGCGCATCGGGCGGAACAAAAATCCCCGCAAGGCCAGGGCCAGAAGAGCATCCAGCAGCAGCAAACCCGCGGCCGCAGCCAACAGCATCGGTTGCAGGGCCCGGGTGCTAAGCGCGCCATAGGGTTGCGTATTTTGACCGAGGTCGCCCATCGGCAGCAAGGTATCGCCGGCTGCCATCTCGTTCAGTGCGCTCTCCACCCCATGTGCGCCATAAAGCCCCGGCGGGTGCTTGGCGGATGGCTCGGTGTGCATGAAATCGCGCGCCGCGATGGGCAGCGCCTCGGCGGATGGCGGCACGCTATGCCCGAGCCCGTCGAGCAGCGACACGGGCGGCAAGCTCGTCAGACCTGCCAGATCGCTGGGCGGCGTGCCTGCCGACAGGGCCAGCAGGCGCTTCAACATCTCGACATAAAGTCCCGACAGCGGCAGCGACGACCAGGCCGGACTGGCGGTAATATGGAACAGCACAATCCAGCCCGATCCTTGCTGGCGGGCGGTGATCAGCGGCGTGCCGTCGACCAACCTTGCCCAGGCGCGGTCCGCCAGCTCCGAGGACGGCTCGGCCAGGATTTGCCGCGACACGGTCACTTCCTCGGGAATGGCGAGGCCGTTGAAGGGACTGTTGGCGGCAAAGGGCGCCAGGTGCTGGGGCGATCCCCAGGCCATCGCGCTGCCGAGATAGCGCCCGCCGACTCTCAGCCGCACCGGCACCAGATCGTCTGTGCCGGTGGTCATGCGATCGCCCGCGAAGCGGATAAGGACGCCGCCCTGGGAAACAAAGCGCGAGACCTTCTGCGCATCGGCCCCGGGAATGCGTCCGATATCGGCCAGCATCAGCACCGCGACATGCTTGGCGAGCAGGGTCGAGATGGTGCCTTTGTCCACTTCGGCGAAAGGCTCGAGCGCACGCTGGATGTAATAGACGTCCGAAAGCAGCGGCTGGTTCTCGCCCTGCGCGATCGAGACCACGCCCACCCGCCGCTGCATCGCTCCGGAATCCAGCAATTGCGCCGCGCCGGCTGAATCCTCGCCTTCGATCTGAAGCCGCGCGGTTTCGTTGCGCACATCCAAGGGCAGGCTGAGATGACCGCGGGCGCGGGTCTGACCATTTTGGAAATGCAGCCGCGTCACTGACAAGGTCTCGCCGCGCGTGCCGATTGCCGCGGCTTGAATATCTTCCGGTCCAGCAGCGACCGGACGCAGGGCGGTGAGCGAAAAACCGTTTCCGTCGCGCACCACGGGCAGCAAGCCATAGGCGAGGCGGCGGGGCGCATAGACGGTCGGAGAGCCGAATTGCCGCAGCGCCGCCATCATCTCGCCCGAATGACCATCCTCCAGGCCATCGCTCAGCCAATAAAGCGCGGGCGATGCCGGTTTCAGCTTTGTCAAGGCAAGTGCCGTCGCGTGGCGG
>DATATP010000275.1:0-24942 GCA_036268715.1 Rhizomicrobium sp.
ATGGCGGCGTTGGCGGGGCGGGCGATGGCGGCGAAACGGGGATTGGTTTCGAGACGGTCCAGACTGAATTTGACCGGCGCCAACGGTTCGAAAGCCGAGCACATGTCCTGCAGGATCACTTCCACCATGCGCTGCACCAAAGTGCGCTCGATGGTGGTGTAGGGACGGCCCTCGATGCGCATGGCCGAGGAGCCGCGGCGGCCACCCAACAACACGTCCACGATGGAATAGATCAGGTTGGAATCGACGGTGAACAGCCCGTAATTGTCGAGCTGCTCGGCATGAAACACCGCCAGGATCGCGGGCAGGGGAATGGAATTGAGATAATCGCCGAAGCGGATGGAGGTGATGGAATCCAGGCTCACTTCCACATTGTCGGAAGTGAAATTGCGCAGGCTCGTGGTCATCAACCGCACCAGCCGGTCGAACACGATCTCCAGCATCGGCAGGCGCTCATACGAGACCAGCGCGCTGTTGACGATGGCGCGAACGCCCGATTTGTCCTGGACCTGGTCGTTGTTGACGTCGAAACCGAGAAGGGAATCGATCTCCTCCTGGTTCAGCACCCGTTCGGCATTGGCCTCGGCGCCTGCGGCTTGGGCGACCGGCGCTTCGGGTTGGGGAATTTCGTCGGCCATGTTTTTTCCTGGTCACTCCGGCTTTCGCCGACGCTTTTTCAGTTGTCGCTCCGGCTTTCGCCGACATCTTTTAAGTGTCGCTCCGGCTTTCGCCGACGCTCCTATTGCACAATCATTTCCTTGAGCAGCACGTCGCGCACATGATAGGGCGCGGCGGCCACATTCACGCGGCGCAACAGCTCTTCCTTGATCCGCAGCACTCCGGCCGAACCTTTCAAATCGTCGACCCGCAACTCGCGCAGATAGGCCTGGAATTGGTCGGTCACGCGCGGCATCAGCGGTTGGACCGCCGCCTTCTCCTTGTCGTCGTCCAGCTCCAGCGAGACCGCGAGCTTCAGATAGGCGGGGCTGCCGTCATTCGACTGGATGTTGACCAGGATGTCCTGCATGTCTGTGAAGGCCACCAGCGGCGGGGTCAGGGGGACGTCCTGCGCTTTGGCGGTCTTGGTGTCGGCGGGCTTCTTGAGCAGGAGAAAATAGGTCCCCGCGCCGCCGCCCCCGATCAACAGCAGCAGAACCGGAGCGGCGATCACCAGCACTTTCTTGTTCTTCAGAAGGGCGAGGATTTTGCCGAGCCCTTTTTTGGGCGCAGCCTGCGCGGCTTCGCCTTCGGCGCCTTGATTGTCGCCGTCTTCTTCGCTCTCCGGAGCTTTCTCTTTCTTCGCCATGTTCTGTCCGATCGTCGCGGCGACCCAACCTAGGCAAACGTGGTTAAAGAGAGGTTCAATTTGCCGGTCGCGGCGCTTTGGACCCGGCAATTATTTCCGCGCGGGGGATGATAAGGCCGCCAAAGCCCGCAAATGCGCAGGCCGGCCTCTTGGCACGGCGGCTGCAACAGGGGACGTGCGGACCAGAAGGGACCGTTCGTCGATGGATAATTCACTTCTCGTTAGTCTTTCCCAGCAGCTCGCCTCCTTCCGGGCGATGGACGTGATCGCCAACAACATCGCCAATGTCGGCACACCAGGCTTCAAGCGCGAGGCGGCGAAGTTCGAGGAATATGTCGCCCATGTCCGCCCCTCCGAGGACCAGAAGGGCATTCAGACCGTCAGTTTCGTCAAGGATGCGGGCATCCAGCGCGATCTATCGCAAGGAAGTATGGAACATACCGGCGCGACCTTCGATCTTGCGATCAACGGCAAGGGTTACTTCGCCATCCAGACCCCGCAGGGCGTGCGCTACACCCGCGACGGCCATTTCAGCCTGGATGCCGACGGCAATATGGTCACCTCGGGCGGCCAACCCCTGCTGGGCGATGGCGGTCCCATCGCCATTACCCCCGACGATGCCGATGTGCAATTCGGTCTCGACGGCACCATCAGCGCCACGGTCAACGGGCTGGGCACGCAATTGGGCAAGCTGCGCGTGGTCGATTTCTCCAATGAACGGCTGCTGGTCAAGCAGGGCGCCAACCTCTACACCGCGCCGCCGTCACAGACGCCGGTCACCGCGGTGGATGCCACGGTCCAGCAGGGCATGCTGGAAGGCTCCAATGTCTCCCCGGTGATCGAGATTTCGCACATGGTCGAGGTAATGCGTGCCTATGAAGCGACCGCGTCGCTGTCCGCCAGCCAGGAAGAATTGCTGCGCAACGCGGTCGACAAACTCGGCCAGATGCCAAATTAGGAGAAGACGAATGCGCGCCCTTTCCATCGCCGCCACCGGCATGCAGGCCCAGCAGACCAATGTCGAGGTCATCGCCAACAATCTGGCGAACATGAACACCACCGGCTACAAGGCGCAGCGGGCCGAATTCCAGGACCTGCTGTATCAGAACGTCCTGGCGCCCGGCGCCCAGACTTCGGACCAGGGCACCTATGCGCCCAACGGCATCCAGCTCGGCGCTGGTGTCAAGACCGCGGCGGTCTATCGCATCACCACCCAAGGCGATCTCAGTAGCACGGGCAATCCCTATGATGTGGCGGTCCAGGGTCCGGGCTATTTCCGCATCCAGCAGGCCGATGGCACCGACGCCTATACCCGCGCCGGCAATTTCGGCCTCTCGCCCCAGGGCCAACTCGTCACCCAGGACGGACTCCTGGTACAGCCCGGCATCGCGATTCCCCAGAATACCATCACGGTGACGATCAACGCCCAGGGTCAGGTCAACGCCACCGTGGCGGGCAACAATACGCCCCAGACGGTGGGACAGCTCGAACTGACGCGCTTCCCCAACGAAGCGGGACTGAATGCCATCGGCAGCAATCTTTATCTCGAAACCCAGGCTTCGGGCCCGCCCCAGGCGGGTGTGCCGGGCGCGATTGGCTACGGCACCATTCAGCAGGGCTTTCTGGAAACCGCCAATGTCAATTCGGTGGATGAGATCACGGCTCTGATCAGCGCCCAGCGCGCCTATGAAATGAATTCCAAAGTCGTGTCCGCCGCCGACCAGATGCTGCAGGACACGACGCGCCTGGGAGGCAGCTAAGCCATGAAACGCATCCTGTTGATCGCTTCGCTGCTGCTGGCCGGTCCGGCGATCCTGGCGGCCTCCGCCTGGGCCGCGCCGGCTTTCGCCCAATCCGGCACCAGCGTCCGCATCGTGGTTCCCGCGCACGATATCGCGCGCGGCGACACTATCGCCCAATCCGATCTCACTTATGCGACGGTGGACGGCACCGCCCTGATGTCCGGAGTCGCCACCCGGATGGACATGCTGTCGGGCATGCAGACCCGCCGCCTGCTGCATGCCGGCGAGGCGGTGCGCGGCGACGATGTGCGCCGCCCGGTGATTGTCACCAAGGGGCAAGCCGTCACCATGATGTTCTCGGCGCCCGGTGTCGAGCTGACGGCGATGGGCCGCGCCATGAGCGAAGGCGGCGTGGGCGATACCATCAGCGTCCAGAATCCCGCCTCTTATCGGATGATCACCGCCACGGTGACCGCGCCCGGCACGGTGCGCGCGCTCGGTGACTTGATTTCCGGCCCCCATATCGCCGCTCGTAGATAGGATTTGTCATGCGTAGAACGATCTTCCAAATCACTGCTGCCGCACTGCTGCCCTTCACGATGGCCGGCTGTTCGGTGCTGGACCGGGTCGAATCGGTCGGCCAGACCCCCAAGCTGGCGCCGGTCGGCAATCCCGATGGGGCGCAGGTGGTACGCAACATCCCAACCCCGCCGCCGATCAGCAATGCCGACAATTCCCTGTGGCAGCCCGGCGCGCACAGCTTCTTTCACGATCCCCGCGCCAACCATGTCGGCGACGTGATCACGGTGAATGTCTCGGTCGCCGACGCCGCCAAAATCTCCGACTCGACGGCGCGCTCGCGCACCAATTCGGAAGACTCCAACCTGACCAATTTCTTCGGGTTGGAGACGGTGCTGCCCAAGGGGATCGATCCCGCCAATCTGATCAAGATGGGCTCGGACACGTCCAATGTCGGCACCGGCACGGTCAACCGTTCCGAGAACATCAACCTGACCCTGGCGGCGCTGGTGGCGCAGGTCCTGCCCAACGGCAATCTGGTCATCGATGGCCATCAGCAGGTGCGGGTCAACGGCGAATTGCGCGACTTGCAGGTGGCGGGCATCGTCCGCACCGAGGACATCACCAGTGACAATACGGTCGATCTCGCCCAGATCGCCGAGGCGCGCATCTCCTATGGCGGCAAGGGCGTGGTCAGCGACGTGCAGACGCCTCGCTATGGCTCGCAAGTCCTCGACGCCATTCTGCCCTGGTGAGGCCGCGCTTTATCGGGGCGTCTAATCGTCCCGATACACTTTCTCACGGCGTTCATGGCGCTCTTGCGCCTCGATCGACAAGGTGGCGATAGGGCGGGCGTCCAGCCGCTTGAGCGAGATCGGCTCGCCGGTCTCCTCGCAAAAGCCATAGGAGCCGTCCTCGATCCGGCGCAGCGCCGCATCGATCTTGGCGATCAACTTGCGCTGGCGGTCGCGGGTCCTCAGTTCCAGTTGGCGTTCAGCCTCGGTCGAGGCGCGGTCGGCCAGATCGGCATGGGGCACCGTTTCGGCCTGCAGATTCTGGATGGTTTCGCGGCTTTCCTTGAGGATTTCCTCTTTCCAGATATTGAGCTTGCGTCGAAAATATTCTCGCTGACGCTCATTCATGAAGGGTTCGCTTTCCGACGGCCGGTAGTCGGCCGGGATTTGGGTTCCCATGCATACTCCCTTGACAGACTTAACCACTCCACGCCCGGACCGGGGCTTGGAAAACCCGGCTCGCGCGGGTTTATAACCATGCGCCCCGGTGCCAGCAATCGGATTTACAAGGCAAGTGAGCCGGGAACTAAGGTCGCCCCCAAGGGCGCGCGACTGTATGGTTAGCCCGGAGATCCGACCTATATTCGTGGACCGGCTCAGCCGCGTCTGTTCCTGCGGCGGCGCAGCCCGGCGACGCCCACAAGACCGGCGCTGAAAAGGGAAAAGCTGATCGGTTCGGGGACGTGGGTTGATGGCTGCGTCCCCGGTTGATCCGCCGTTGCCCGAATCGGGTGCCGGGATATAGACCGCCACGCTGACCGGAGCGATGCCGAAGGTCTGCAGAAGGGTCTCGTCGGTGCCGTTCAGTTTTTCTTTCTAGACACTCTCTCCGTCCAACCAGAAGAGTTGATCGCCGGCGACCGTCAGGTCATGCGCGCTCGCGCTCGTGCCGGTGAAATCGGAGCCGAAGACGAAGGGTGATAACGGATAGACGCCGATATCCTGCGCGCTTCCGCCGAACGAAGTGAAGTAGACTCCATCGGCGTGTACGCTGCCGCGGAGACAAATAGGGCCAGCCTTTGCCGGCCCTGTTTTTATGGTTGCGGGGACAGGATTTGAACCTGTGACCTTCAGGTTATGAGCCTGACGAGCTACCGGGCTGCTCCACCCCGCGTCACAAAGGGTGCGGGGATATAGGCCACTGGGGTTAACCTGTCCACCCCTGTCGCCTTGGAACGGTCGATCCGCCTTTTTCCGCCCGGTTGAGGCGATGTTAACCAGCCTTCGCTTAGCGTTGCCCTCTGCGGGGGCCAGCGGCTTATGGGTTTCGATTTGTGGCGCTTGCCGTTTGTGGCAGGGCTGATGCTTGCGGCATCCGCCTACCCGGGCCAGGCCGCGCCAGGCTGGTGGGAGCAGGGAGCCTCGATGTTCGATGAGGCCAAGCTGCTCGCCACGGGCGGGGTCAGCAATGTGGAAGGGGCGGGCGGGGGAGGGATCGCCAGTTGGGCGCTCATCTCCGGTTATGGCACCCGCGACGGGCTGGGCCTCGACGCGCATTACACTTATCTCGGTCTGCCTGACTACCAGTTGAACAGCATCGGTGCGGCAATCGGACTGTTCGACAGGCTGGAGTTTTCTTATGCATGGCAGGCCTTCGATACCGAAAAAACCGGCGCGGCGTTGGGTCTGGGCCAAGGCTTCACCTTTCATCAGAACATCTATGGCGCCAAGTTGAAGCTGACGGGCGATGCGGTCTATGACCAGGATTCCTGGTGGCCGCAGATCGCGATCGGCCTGCAGCACAAGGAAAATGATCGAGGCGCGGTGATTGCCGCGATCGGCGGCGGGAGCGCGGTCGGCACGGATTATTATGTCAGCGCCACCAAACTGTTTCTGACCGAAAGCCTTTTGGCCGACGTCACGTTGCGCGGGACCAAGGCGAACCAGATGGGCATTCTGGGGTTTGGCGGCGACAAGCATGACGATTACACGATGCAGACCGAAGGCTCGCTCGCCTATCTTCTCAGCAGCCACTTCGCCCTCGGCGGCGAGTTTCGCACCAAGCCGAGCAACCTTTCCATCGCCAAGGAGCAGGACACCTGGGACCTGTTCGCCGCCTATTTTCTGAACAAAAATCTTTCCGTCACCCTCGCCTATGCCGATCTCGGCAATATCGTCATCCACGACCACCAGGGCGGCGCTTACCTTTCGCTGCAGGCGGGCCTTTAGATGAAAAAGCTTTTTCCCGTCGTTTTTGCTGCACTGGTTCTGAGCGGGCCGGCCTTCGCCCAGGACGCGCTTTATAACGACCTCGGCGGCAAGGCCGGCATTGACCGGCTGGTTGAGACATTCGTGGACGACTATCTCGCCGATCCGCGCGTCAAAGATTTCTTCTCGCAATCCAACATGGATCGTATCCGCGCCGAGATGAAGGACCAGTTCTGCGCCGTTGCGGGCGGCCCCTGTGTCTATCGCGGCCATAACATGACGATCACCCATAAGGGGTTGCATCTGACCAATGCCAATTTCAATGCCATTGTGGAAGATCTGCAATCGGCGATGAACAGTTGCGGGATTCCTTTTTCGACCCAGGACCGCCTTCTTGCCCGCCTTGCCCCCATGCAGCATCAGGTCGTGACGAGATGAAACGATACCTCCCGGTCCTTATCTTGTTCGCGCCGGCGTTGGGTTTCGCCGATGATGCCCATATCGTCCAGCAGAAGGACCGCGCTTTCCATCCCGGCGAAGTAACGATCAATCGCGGCGAAACGATTACCTTCACCAACAGCGACGAGTTCATCCATCAGATCTACGCGACCGGTCTGTTCGATACGGACGAGAGGGCGCCCGGCGAAAATATTAGCGAAACCTTTACCCAGAGCGGAACTTTCGAGGTGCGCTGCCACATCCATCCCAAAATGAAGCTTGTGGTGCACGTCCGCTGAAGTCCGACACCTGCGCGAAGCGCGGGCCGCCGCCGCTGTCCATCCTTAATCGGCCATAAACCCGTCTCGGCGAAACTAGGCCCACTCATCCATGGGCTGATGCCGGGGAATGTCGCTTGCCAGATACACCATAGGCGCCAAGATTTTTGGTGCCTTTATCGCTATGAGCGCCATCATCGGCCTGATGGGGCTGGCCGGCTATGGCGTGCTGGCGGCGGCGGGCAAGATCGCGGTGACGACCTTCGACGGTCCGCTGATGGCAATCAACTATGCGCGCGCCGCCCAGACCGATTTTACCGAGATGCAGCTCGCCGAACTGCGCTTTGAACGGGCGGCGCCGGCCGACCGCCCCTCCATCGCCGCCGAGATTGCCGACCTCGCCGATACCTTCGCCGGCGATCTCAATGTCGCCGCGCAGCGCTCGCTCGCAGCCGACGAGCATAAGGTGATCGACGGCATCACCCCTCTGGTACGGCATTGGCGCAGCGCGCGAATCCGCGGCGACACCGACTTGCGCCAGCGGCTGGACCAGCAGATCGACGATAAATTCGAGCTTTTGATCGAGCTCAACACCGATCACAGTTTCATCGGCCGCCGGCAGACGATCAGCAATATCGCCTATTACAAATATGGCAGCATCGTCCTGACCGCTCTGGCGCTGTTGATGGCGGGCGGCATCACCCTGTTCCTGCGCCGCCGCATCATCCGCCCGCTGACCGCCGCCGCGATGGTCGCGGACCGCATATCCAAAGGCGAGTTGCAGACACAGATCCCCGACTCGGGCCGCGACGAGACGGGCACATTGCTCCGCTCCATGCGCGTGATGCAGACCAATATCCGCGAGATGATGACGCGGGAGACCATGCTGCGCCGTTCGGCGGAGAACCGTCTGGCCGACGCGCTGGACACCTCGCGCGAAGGGGTCATCCTGGTGGCGCCGGATGGGCGCATCGCACTCGCCAATGGCCGGCTGAAGGATTTCTTCCCGGCCCTTGCCGCCGAGATCGTGCCGGGCTGCTATTTCAACAATGTGCTGCAGGCGATTCAGACCCAATTGTCGCCGGATGGCAACAGTGACATCGATGCGTCAGGCCATAGCGAATTGGAATTGGCGGACGGCCGCTGGCTGCGCATGACCGGAAACACCACCAGCGAAGGCGGCTCCATCGTCTTCCTGTCCGACTTCACCCCGGTGAAGGAGCGCGAGGAATCCCTCAAGCGCGCCAAGCGCGACGCGGAAGCGGCCAACGCCGCCAAGTCGCGCTTCCTGGCCAATATGAGCCATGAGCTGCGCACCCCGCTCAATGCCATCATCGGCTTCTCGGATATCATTTCCGGGCAGATCTTCGGCGCTGTCGGCAATGCCCGCTATCTCGATTATTCCACGGACATCTTGCGCAGCGGCCGCCACCTGCTGGCGGTGATCAATTCCGTGCTCGATTTGTCCAAAAGCGAATCGGGCAAGATGCAACTCGACGTCAAGCCGGTGGACATGGCCGAGTTGCTGGCCGACTGCGTCGCCATGGTACGCGAGCAATGCGTGGCGGCGGGGCTGGTGCTCAGCGTCTCCGCAATGGGCGATATGCCTCTAACGGGCGATCCCGCCAAGCTGCGCCAGATCTTCCTCAATCTTCTGTCCAATGCCGTCAAATTCACGGAAAAAGGCGGCAAGGTCTCGCTCGGCGCCAATCATTCGGAGAGCGAGGTCAGTGTCACTGTCGGGGATACCGGCATCGGCATGTCCCCCGCCGATATCGAGATCGCGTTCCAGCCTTTCGGCCAGGTGGACAACCGCCTAGAGCGCAAATATGAGGGCACCGGCCTCGGCCTGTCCCTCACCAAGGCGCTGGTTGATCTGCACGGCGGCAGGATAAAAATCGACAGCGCCCGCGGTGCGGGCACCCAGATCACCGTCACCCTGCCGCGCCTCCAGCAGCAGGAAATGGCGGAAGCGGGTTAGAAGCGGGTGGTCAACCCGGCGACATGCTCCTTGGCGGTCTGGATGGCGCGGACAAAGCCTACCGGGTCGGCGATGTCGGGCGTGGTGATGGCGTCGACGCCGGTGCCTTCGATCCGCACCGTGCCGAAGCCCAGGATGCGGCCGATGATGCCCTGCTCCACCTTCACGCCCTCGATATTGGGCAGCGCGATCTCATTGGAGCGCAGGGTGAGCAGCCCCCGCTTTTCGACGAAGCGATGGCTGGTGACGCCGATCTCTGTGGTCCATTTGCGGATCATCATGGCGAAGAAGATCCAGATGCCGATCAGCAGCCATCCCAGCAGGATCAGCGCCAGCCACGCGATCAGGCTGTAGGCCCAGTGGAAATGCGCTCGGGCAATGACGGTCTCCCCGTCGCCAAGCGATCTATTGATATAGGAAGCCATCGCTGCTCTCCCCAAGGGCGGCGCGCGGGAGCTTGGCGGGGGCCAGATGCCTTTGCAAGGCCCTGTTGCTAGGCCTGACGACGGATCAGTGCTCGTCGTGGTCGGGCAGCAATATTTCCCGCACGCCCTTGTGGTTGGGGTGAGGGTGGATCAGTGAAAGGTCCAGTGGCCCTTTTGCCCGCCCGAACGCCGCAGTGTCGTGCGCCCAAGCGCGACACGAGGCCGGGCCGGCAAGTTAACGGTCGTCATGATCGGGAAGTAAAACTTCCCTTACCCCTTTATGGTTGGGAGCAGAGACCACGCCCTCCTGCTCCATACGCTCGATCAGGCTGGCGGCGCGGTTGTAGCCGATCTGCAGCCGCCGCTGGATATAGGACGTCGAGGCCTTCTTGTCCCGCGCCACCACCGCCAGCGCCTTGTCGTAAAGATCGTCGCCGGAATCGCCATTGCCGCCACCGAACACGGCATAGGGATCGTCGCTTTCCTCGTCCGGTTCCTCGGTCACCGCGTCCAGGTAATCCGGGGTGCCCTGCGATTTGAGAAACCGCACCACGTCTTCAACCTCACGGTCCGAAACGAACGGTCCATGCACCCGGCGGATGCGGCCGCCCGCCGCCATGTAGAGCATGTCACCCTGGCCCAGAAGTTGCTCGGCCCCCTGTTCGCCCAGGATGGTGCGGCTGTCGATCTTGCTGGTCACCTGGAAGGAGATGCGGGTGGGAAAGTTGGCCTTGATCGTGCCGGTGATGACGTCGACCGACGGGCGCTGCGTCGCCGCGATCAGATGGATGCCCGCGGCGCGGGCCATCTGTGCCAGGCGCTGCACCGCGCCCTCGATCTCCTTGCCGGAAATCATCATCAGGTCGGCGACCTCGTCCACCACCACGACGATATAGGGCAACGGCTCAAATTCTAGATTTTCGTCCTCATAGACGGGCTTGCCGGTCTCGCGGTCGAAGCCGGTCTGCACCGTGCGCTTAAGCACTTCGCCCTTGTCCTTGGCTCGCCGCACCCGCTCGTTAAACGCCTCCACCCCGCGCACGCCCATCTTGGACATTTTGCGGTAGCGCTCCTCCATTTCCCGCACCGCCCATTTCAGCGCTACCACCGCCTTGCGCGGATCGGTCACGACCGGCGACAGAAGATGGGGAATTCCATCGTACACGGACAATTCCAGCATCTTGGGGTCGATCATGATGAGACGGCAATGCTCCGGCGCCATGCGGTAGAGCAGCGACAGGATCATGGTATTGAGGCCCACCGACTTGCCCGAGCCGGTGGTGCCCGCCACCAAAAGGTGGGGCATCTTGGCGAGGTCGGTCATCACCGGCTCGCCGCCGATGGTCTTGCCCAGGGCAAGGGTCAGGGGCGCGCGCGCCTTCTCGTATTCGCCGCTGGCCAGCAATTCGCGCAGATAAACAGTTTCGCGCACCTGGTTGGGCAGCTCGATGCCGATCACGTTGCGCCCCGAGATGGTGGCAATGCGCGCCGCCACCGCCGACATCGACCGCGCCACGTCATCGGACAGCGAGATCACTCGCGAGGATTTCACCCCCGCCGCCGGCTCGAACTCATAAAGCGTGACCACGGGGCCGGGGCGCACCGCGGTGATGCGGCCCTTGACCCCGAAATCGGCCAGCACCGCTTCCAGCATGCGGGCATTCTCTTCCAGGGCGTCGTCGGAAAGACCGTGATTGTCCTTGGCGGGCGGCGCCTCGGCCAAGAGGCCCAGCGCCGGCAATTGATACTCCCCCGAATCCAGATTGAGCGCCGGCTGCTTGCCGGGCTTGACCGCCACCGCTTTGCGCGCCGCCTCGCGCTTGACCCGGCCTTCGCGGCGTTCGGCAAGACGAGCATCGGCCCGGGTCTGACCGGGGCCCGTCGGCTCGGGGGCGGCCTCCAGGTGATAGGCGCCCTCGTCGTCTTCCTCGGTGTCCGCAGCCTCTTCCTCCTCGTCAACGACCGGATGACGGGCGAGATCAGGCAATCTGACATGGCTCCCCAGCCACAGGATCGCCGCCGGCACATTGGCCACGCCCCGGGCGATCGGCAGGAAGCGCAGGCCGGTGGCAAGGAACGCCAGCGGCAATCCCGCCAGCAACAATCCCAGTGGCAGCGCGATCCCGATCCAGGGCTTGCCGCTGACGGCTCCGACATGGGCGGACAGGTTGGCGACGGCGATGCCGATCCAGCCGCCGGTGCCCGCGGGCAGGCTGGCGGGCGAGGGCAGCACGCCCAGGCCTGCCGCCACCATGGCGGTGCCGAGCGGCCAGGCCACGCCGCGCCACATCGCATGTCTGAGGGAGCGGCCGGTCATCGCACGGATACCCCAGGTGAACAGCGGCGCCATGAAGCACAGCGCCGCGAAGCCGAACACTTGCAGCAACAGGTCGGCCGCGACCGCGCCCAAGGGGCCCAGCCAGTTCGATACGTTGTGGATATTGGCATTGTTGAGGCTGGGATCGTCGGGGGAATAGGTCGCCAGCGCGACCAGAGCCGCAAACGCCGAAGCCAGCAGCAGCAAGCCCGCCGCCCTCAGCGCCGCCATCGCCATCAGGCGCGCCAGCGCGGCCCTTGCATCGGCCAGCGCCTCGCTCATCGCCGATCCGCGGGCGCGAGGGTGATAAACGCCGCCGATCATGCGCGACCGCGTGCCGCGTCCGCTCATCCCTTTTGCCCCCCTCTGTCCGCTACGCCCTCTCGGGCAGCGGACATCTCCCCCCGCCAGCGGCTCCGCCCCGCGGGAGGAGAAAGTTTGTGTGCTGCATCAGACTGGGTCATGGGTTGTCCAGCAGGACCCGTACCCGCTCAAGAGCGGCCCGGATGGTTACCAAATCACTAACAAGGGCTATTCTGACATAAGCAAAGCCGGGATTGGACTGGGTATTTCCCGGCTCGGCCGCCCGCCCCATATAGGCGCCCGGCAGCACTTTCACCCCCTGTTCCCGCCATAGCCGCAGGGCGAAATCCTCGCCATCGCCGACATCTAGCCACACGAAGAACCCGCCGGCGGGCTTGCGCATCCGGTTGCCCAGGATTTGTTCCGCCGCGTCCATCCGTTCCTGATAGGCGGCCCGGTTGGCCTTCACATGCTCCTCATCGCGCCAAAGCGCCGCCGAGGCCGCCAGGATAGGGCTTGGCACCTGCGGCCCCGCCACATTGCGGAAGGCACGCAGCCGCGCGATCAGCGCCGCATCGCCCGCCACCATGCCGGAGCGCAAGCCTGGCAGCCCCGACCGCTTGGACAGGGAATGAAAGCTCAGCAACCTCTCGAAGCCGCCGGATTGCGCCTGCCGCGCGGTCAAGGCACCCAGCGGCGCATCGCCAAAATAGATGTCGGCATAACATTCGTCGGCCAGCACCAGGAAATCATGGGCCTCGGCGAGTGCGAACAGGCCCCGCCAATAGCGCTGGTCCGCCACCGCACCTTCGGGATTGGACGGCGAGCAGATATAGACGGCGGCCAGACGCTTCAGTGTCGTTTCCGGCAGAGCGGCATAGTCGGGCAGGAATCCGCTTGACTCGGTGGCCGCGACATAGAGCGGCTCCGCTCCCGCCACCAATCCCGCTGCGGCATAGACCTGATAGAAGGGGTTGGGCATCGCCACGATGGGACGCGCGCCCGCCTTCTCCTCCGGAAGGAAAGGCGGCAAGGCCAGAAACAAACCTTCGCGGGTGCCGTTCAGCGGCAGCACATGACGCTCGGGCTCGATGGCGCCGTTCAGGGCGAAGCGGCGGTTCAGCCAGTCCGCCGCGGCTTGGCGCCAATCGGGCGTTCCGGCAATGGCGGGATAGTTTCCAAAGCTGGCGACGCCGGAGGTCAGCGCATCGCGCACGAAATCCGGCACCGTGCCACTGGGATCGCCCAGCGCCAGGCTGATCGGCTGCCTGCCCGACTTCACATCGCGCAGCAGCGCGGCAAGACGGGCGAACGGCCCTTCGGGCAAAGCGGCAATGCGAGGTTGAGACAAGCGGCAATTCCCGGGTGAAGCGCGGGGGAATTTAAAGGGCAGGCTTCAAAAAGAAAGGGGCGCTCTTTCGAGCGCCCCCGTCCCTCGCGCAGTCCGGCGACTCAGCCGTGGATGATTTCGCCGTGCAGGTTGATGTCCAGGCCTTCGACCTCGACTTCCCGCGACACGCGCAAGCCGATCACCATGTCGATCACCTTCAGGATGATGAAGGTGCAAATGGCGCAATAGACGAACACGAAGGCGACATCGAGGAACTGGATCCACATCTGCCCGATATTGCCGTCCGTGAGCCAGCCCTTGCCCGCGGAGTTGATCGCGTTCTTGGCAAACATGCCGGTCATCATCGCACCGAGCGCGCCGCCGACGCCATGCACGCCCCAGGCGTCCAGGCTGTCGTCATAGCCGAACGCCCTCTTCACCCACACGGCCGAGATGTAGCAGACCACGCCCGCCGCGATGCCGATGATCAGCGCGCCCACCGGATCGACGAAGCCGGAGGCCGGGGTGATCGCGACAAGGCCCGCCACGGCGCCCGAAATCATGCCCAGAACGCTCGGCTTCTTGGCCATGATCCATTCGGCGAACATCCAGGCCAGCGAAGCCGCCGCCGTGGCGATCTGGGTCGCCGCCGCCGCCATGCCGGCATTGACATTGGAGGTGACGGCAGAACCGGCATTGAAACCGAACCAGCCGACCCACAAAAGCGAAGCGCCGATCACGCTGAACAGGATATTATGCGGCGCCATGTTCTCGGTGCCGAGCCCGACGCGCTTGCCCAGCACAAGGCAAGTGACGAGTGCGGCGGTACCCGCGTTCAGATGCACCACCGTGCCGCCGGCAAAGTCCAGCGCGCCCATGGTGCCCAGGAAGCCGCCGCCCCACACCCAATGGGCGATAGGCGCATAGACGATCAGCACCCACAGCCCCATGAACCACAGAAAGGCGGAGAACTTCATCCGGTCCGCCAGCGCGCCCGCGATCAGTGCGGGTGTGATGATGGCGAAGGTCATCTGGAAGAACATGTAGACCGATTCCGGGATGGTCGGCGCCAGCGCGTTGACCGAACTCAACGTCATGGTCGTCAGGAACAGATCGGTGAAGCTGCCGAAAAATTTGTTGAGTCCGGCATTCGGATTGGTGGTGAAGGCGATCGAATAGCCGATGATCATCCATAACACGGTGATCAGGCCGGTGGCGGCGAAGCTCTGCGCCATGGTCGCCAGCATGTTCTTCTTGCGGACCATGCCGGCATAGAACAGCCCGAGGCCCGGTATGGTCATCATCAGCACCAGCGCGCTGGAAGTCAGCATCCAGGCGGTGTCGCCGGAATCGATCTTGGGCGCGGCGGCAAATGCATTGCCGGCGGACAGCGCCAGCGCCGACAGGCCGGCCATCGCGCCGAGCCCCAGTTGCTTTAGTCGTTTCGTCATGTCAGTCCCCTTGTCTCGTGTTTGCCCGAAGCCCGCGCTTACAGCGCGTCTCCATCGGTTTCGCCGGTGCGGATGCGCACCACCTGCTCCAGCGGCGTGACGAAGATTTTTCCGTCGCCGATCTGGCCGGTCTTGGCTTTGGCTGTGATGGCCTCGATCACCGCCTCCACCATCTCGACCTTGACCGCCAGTTCGATCTTCAGCTTGGGCAGAAAGCTCACGGCATATTCCGCGCCGCGATAGATCTCGGTGTGCCCCTTTTGCCGCCCGTAACCCTTGACCTCCGTCACCGTCATGCCCTGGACACCCAGCGCGGAAAGCTGTTCGCGCACATCGTCGAGCTTGAAGGGTTTGATGATGGCCGTGATAAGCTTCATCTGCCGTCCTTCCATGTTCACTCATTCACCGGAATGGTCCGGCGCTTAACGAAGTATCAAGAAGCGTGCCGGTTCGGCTCCGGATCGGTAAGGCCTTGGAAGAAAACGGAATTATGCAAAATCCGCGCGATTGACTCAAAAACAGGCAAGAAGGAGTTGCACAAATGATAAGCAACAAACCTGTTCTGCCCATTTTTTAATCTGGTTCTGATCCCGTGAAACAAACGGACGTACTCATTTGCGGTGGCGGGATGGTCGGTCTGACCTTGGGGCTCGCCTTGGCGCAAGGCGGGCTGAAGACCACGATCGCAGACGTGGCCCGGCCATCGGCGCTGCTCGATCCAAAATTCGACGGCCGGGTCAGTGCCCTCGCCTATGCCTCAGTGCGGATGCTGACGGCGCTGGGGGTATGGGACCGGCTGGAGCCGGATGCCCAACCTATCCGGGAAATCCTGGTCAGCGACGGCAAGCCGGGGCGGCCCGCGTCCCCGTTCTCGCTTCATTTCGATGCCGCGGAACTGGATGTCGCCAGCCTGGGGCATATCGCGGAGAACCGGCATATCCGGGCGGCGCTGTATGGCGCGGTGGAGAGCGCGCCTGATCTGGAGCTGATCGCGCCGGCATCGGTGGAAAATATTTCCACTGAGACTGGCGCAATCGTTGCGCGGCTGGCGGGCGGCGAGGAGGTGAAGGCCTCGCTTGCCATCGCCGCCGATGGACGCGACTCGGCCCTGCGCGCCCAGGCGGGCATTTCCACCATCGGCTGGTCCTATCCGCAAACCGGCATCGTCGCCACCGTCAGCCACGAAAAGCCGCACAATGGCGTCGCCTATGAGCATTTCCTGGCTTCGGGGCCGTTTGCGATTCTTCCTATGACCGGCAACAGATCATCGCTGGTATGGACGGAGGCGAAGGCCAAGGCGCCCGCCATGCTGGCGCTGGACGAGGTGGGCTTCAATGCCGAGATCGCGCGCCGTTTCGGATCGCATCTGGGCGCGACACAAGCAGACGGGCCGCGCTGGTCTTATCCCTTGTCGTTTCATCTGGCGCGCAATTTCGTCGCCCACCGGTTTGCGTTGGCGGGCGACTGCGCCCATGGCATCCATCCCATCGCCGGACAGGGATTGAATCTCGGATTGAAGGATGCCGCGGCATTGGCAGAGGTGCTGCTGGATGCCGCGCGGCTGGGCCAGGACATCGGCGCGGCCGATGTGCTGCGGCGCTATGAGCGCTGGCGGCGCTTCGATTCTTTCACCCTTGCCGCCTCGACCGATGCGCTGAACCGGCTGTTCTCCAATGACATCGCGCCGTTGCGCGCGATGCGCGATCTCGGTCTGGGGATCGTCGATGCCATCGGCCCGGCCCGCCGCTTCTTGATGCGCCATGCGGGGGGGGATGTGGGCAAGCTACCCCGATTAATGAGGGGCGAGGCGGCATGAAAACCGCTTGTCTTTTTGCGTCGTGAGTTCGCTGCGCGTGCTCTTCATTTTTCCCTCTCCCTCAAGGGGAGAGAAAAAACCGTACAGGCTCAATCACCGCGCACCCTAATGTATCGTTCTTCTCCAGCGTTGGCTCGCACGCTCCCGCGCCGACAATTTGCTGCGCGGTTCGCCCCGCGCGGCAAGGGCTTGCGGCAGTTCCTGATAGAAGCGCCGCGCCACCACCCCGACGCGCGCCGCCCGCATCTGTTCGGCTTCTTCCCTTGTGACGAAGACCTGCGCCTCGAATAAATAATGAACGACCGGCAGGCCGGTGCGGCGGTCGGGGACCTTGATCTCTTCCACCAGCTCGACTTGCTCGTCGGCGATCTCCAGTGCATGGCGGAAATGGGCCCCAGGATCGCTTAAATCCTGCTGCTGTTGCGCCATGCGTGCGACATTCTGCTGATCGAAGCGTTTCAAGGCGCCGAAAATGCGGTCGCGGAAGCGGATCGTCACCAGGCAGGTGAGAATGCCAACGCAGAGCCATATCAGATTTCCGGTCATGCCCCGGCCTCGGAATGAATCCCATGACCCTTGCGCAAATAATCCTCGCTCCGCATTTCCGCAAGGCGCGAGGCGGCGCGGCGGAACGCGTCCGCGCCATCGCCCTCAGGATAAAGCGCATCCGGCGGTGCCGCAGCGGAACAGATCAGCTTCACCCCTTCATCATACAAGGTGTCGATCAGCACAACAAAGCGCCGCGCTTCATTGCGCATTTGCGGCGACAGGACCGGAATATGGTCGATCAGGACGGTATGGAAATCCTGTGCGATGGCGAGATAATCGGGCGCTGCCAGGGGCTGCGCGCACAATTCGTCGAAAGAAAAGCGGGCGACCCCGCGCGCCGTCAGGGGCACCGTCAGCTTGCGGCCCAGGACCGTCAGGATCGCGGGCCTGGCCTTTGCCCCGGCCGTCAGCCGCTTCCATGCGGCCTCCATTCCGGCATCGGCAGCCCGGCCCAGCGGGGTCAGATAGACGTCGAGCCCCGATAGGTGTTGCAGCCGGTAATCGGTGGAACCGTTCAGCTCGATCACCTCCATGCGGCGCTCGATCTCGGCGATGAAGGGCAGGAATAATTGGCGGTTGAGCCCGCCCTCGTAAAGCCGGTCGGGCGCGGTGTTGCTGGTCGCCACAATCACCACCCCCTCCGCGAACAGTCGCTCGAACAGCCGGCCCAGGATCATCGCGTCCGCGACGTCGCTGACCTGGAATTCGTCGAACGCCAGAAGCCGGGCCTCGCCCGCGATCAGGCGCGCCACAGCGGCGATGGGGTCGTCGCCGCCCCCACTTTGGCGCTCGGCATGAATGCGGGCATGAGTCTGCGTCATGAAGGCGTTGAAATGGGCGCGGCGCTTCTTGGCGATTTCCGCCTCTTCTAAGAACAGGTCCATCAGCAATGTCTTGCCGCGCCCCACATCGCCCCAGATGTAAAGGCCCTTGGAAGCCGGCGCCTTGCCGAACCAGGAAAAGCCGTTGCTCTGTTTTAGGGCGTCGATCACGCCGTCCAGCGCCCGCACCACCGCGTCCTGCCCCGCATCGGGGCGCAATTCGCCCTGGGCGACGGCCTCGCGCAACCGTGCTGCAACGCTCATGCCGGGCCGGTCATTGCCGGTCGCGCGGCCGGACGGAAAACCACGTTTCCTGCACGGTGCTCCTAGACACCTTCCACCAGGATGAACTCGCCCACCCCAGCCTTCTGCCGGTATTCGCGCGCCTTGGTGTATTCCGGCGAGTGGTAGCAATCATGGGCGTCCTGCATCGAGGCGAACTCGATGATCACATTGCGGGCCCGCGCCTGTCCCTCCAGCACTTCGGTCTTGCCGCCCCGGGCGAGGAATTCGGCGTTGTAGCGCTGGAAGGCGGGTCGCGCCGTCTCGACATAGAGCTTGTAGGTCTCGGGATCGTGCACATCGACCCGGGCGATCCAGTAAGCCTTTGCCATTATGCGGCCCTCAACAGTTTGCGGTTGATCAGGCACTCGGCGATCTGCACGGCATTGAGCGCGGCGCCCTTGCGCAGATTGTCGGATACGATCCACAGATTGAGCCCATTCTCAACCGTCGGGTCCTTGCGGATGCGGCTGACATAGGTGGCGTCCTCGCCCGCGCAATCCACCGGCGTGGCATAGCCGCCATCCTCGCGCTTGTCGATCACCAGCACGCCCGGGGCTTGTCGGAGCAGGCTGCGGGCCTTTTCTGCCGTGATGGGCTTTTCGAACTCGATCGTCACCGCCTCGCTATGGCCGATAAAGACCGGCACCCGCACGCAAGTCGCGGTGAGCTGGATGTCGGGATCGAGAATCTTCTGCGTCTCGACCATCATCTTCCATTCTTCCTTGGTTAAGCCGGAATCCAGGAATTTGTCGATATGGGGGATCACGTTGAAAGCGATCTGCTTGGTGAACGTCTCCCGCTCGATGGGATCGGCGACAAATACGGCGCGAGTCTGGCGGAACAATTCGTCCATCGCATCCTTGCCGGCACCCGACACGGACTGATAGGTCGATACCACCACCCGCCGGATTGTGGCGAAATCATGCAGCGGCTTGAGGGCCACCACCAGTTGCGCCGTCGAGCAATTGGGATTGGCGATGATGCCCTTCTTGATGCCGTCCAGCGCCGCGGCATTGACCTCCGGCACCACCAGTGGCACCTCGCGGTCCATCCGCCAGGCGCTGGAATTATCGATCACCAACGCACCCTGGGCGGCGATCTTGGGCGCCCATTCCTTGGCAACCGCGCCGCCGGCGCTCATCAGCGCGATATCGGTGCCCTTGAAGTCGAAATAATCCAGGGCCTTGACCTTCAGGATTCTATCGCCGAACGATACCTCTGTTCCCACTGAGCGGGTCGAGGCCAGGGCCACCACCTCGCTTGCGGGAAACTGGCGCTCGACCAGCACATTCAGCATCTCCCGGCCGACATTCCCGGTCGCGCCGATTACTGCGACTTTGTAAGCCATGCGTCACCCTTTCGCGGGCGCACACATACTAGAAGCCGTCAAAATGGAAAAGAGCGATTGGAAGGATTCCGGTGCGCCGGCAACGCCGGCCGACAGCCATGCTTTATTCGCCGGGGTGCCATTGCAGCTTTATCATCGCGCCATCCCGGTCCACCCCGCCCTTGAGAGATGGCAGCAGGGAATCGTCGGATGATCCGCCGGTGTCGAACAAATCCATCCGCCCGCTTTGCACCCCCATGGCCCGGGCGACTTCGTCGGTATAATTCATGGGGTAGGGCGACGGCGCCGGATTTTCAAAGCGGGCGTCGGTCTGGTGTTCGATGGGAAAAGTGGGCGTGAAGTTGGGCAAATGCGCCGCTGTCGCAGGCAGGACCACCAAGCTCTGTACCACCAGGGCCAGTGCAGTCCGCAAGCAAAGGCAAGTAAGACAGCGCATGATGAACTCTGACCGATACGGCAAGAAAACGCGCGGCGCGGCGCTGGCGTTGCATGCCGAAAGGTTCCCATTTTTCGGAGGAATATTGGCGTGGAGCGCGGCGGCATGTTTTGGTAAATGTGGTTAAGTCTCGAAGGGTATCTGATGCGTTCGATCAGGAAGGCCGCGACCGTCGCCGCGACACTTGCCGTGTTTGCCGCCAATGCCGCCGAGGCCAAAGCTCTGTCCTGCGCCACCGCGACGGAAGTCTCGGCGATCCAGGTTTCGGCGGTGCAGCAGGAATTGACCGACGCGGCGCTGGCCTGCGGGCAGGACGCCGTCGACAAGTTCAACCACTTCCAGAAGACCTTCGGCAGGGAGCTGCGCCGTTCCGATGCGCGCATGCTCTCCATGTTCAAGCGGCTCTACGGCTCGGCCAAAGGCAACGCCGCCTATGATGCTTACAAGACCCGCGCCATTGCCCATGCCGAACAGCGGCGCACCAAGCCGGGCGCGGCGGCCAATTTCTGCAAGACCGCCGACATCGTCTTCGCGGCGGCGCTGGCGCCCGACAAGCCGGTGCTGGAGGATTTCGTCTCCGGCGTCCCGGTGGATGAAGCCAATCCTGTCGATAGCTGTCAGATCAAGGTCGCGGTGAGCCTGCAAGGTGTGCAGACGGGGTCGGGCATTGTGCCGAGGCCCCGCCCCGACCTTCCCGGCGATCCACCGAATCCGAACCTGTTCCCACAGTAGTGATGCTGCCGAGCGGGGCTTTTTTTGGTGCGCTCCGGCTCGCGCCTGCGCGCTGGCCCCGACCTTCCTGGCGATCCGCCTAATCCGAATCTGTTCCCGCAATAGAGGTCGCTGCCGGGGAGCATTTTTTTGATGGCGCTCCGGCTCGGGCTTCATGTCTCCCTCTATCGGAAGCACAGAAACGATGTCATGGCTCACCGGAGTGTGGGCCACCCAGGTGAAGCTCGCTCAATTCCAACAGAAGTCTGTGTCACCTGTGCGGCCCGATTCGCGGGGCGGTGACAAGTTGTTGCCGACGGCGAGCGAGCCGCGTTGACCGTTCAACCTTCTGGCGGCGGGACGCAAACGAAAAGGGCCGGTCTTTCGACCGGCCCTTTTATTCTAGATACCGTTCGGGTCAGCCGCCGAGATCGATGACGGCACGCCGATTCTTGGGCTCCCGGACGCCGGGGCCAGTCGGCACCAGCGGATCGTGGAAGCTCTTGCCCTCGATGGCGACGGAGTCGGCGGTCAGGCCCTGGCGAACCATCTCGTCCTTGACCGATTCGGCTCTGCGGACCGAAAGCGCCTGATTGTAGCGGTCCGAACCGACTGTGTCGGTATGGCCGGTGACCATCACGCGCACCGAACCCAAGGTCTTGGCTGCGGATACGGCTTCCGTGACCGTCTGCTGCGCTTCTGCCGTGAGGTTCGACTTATTGAAGTCGAAGAACACGATGTAGGTCTTCGCCGGCGGGGGAGGCGGAGGCGGGGGAGGCGGAGGCGGCGGGGGAGGCGGGGGAGGCGGAGGCGGCGGGGGAGGTGGTGGTGGCGGTGGTGGCGGCGTCAGGAACCAGCGCAACCCGACCATCACGACATTTTCTTGCAGACTATCGACATGCACCGGACCGAGACCGGGATAGGCGCTGCCGTAATCATGGTCCACTTCGTCGGAACGGAAGCGATAGTCGGCATACAGATCGACATCCTGCGACAGATTGAACGTGAGCCCGGCGATCAATTGCCACATGAAGGCGGTATCTCCGCCTCTCACATAGGCGACGGAGCCGGCGCCATAGGGGCCCGTGGCATGGATACGGCCGGAACCGGCGCCCAGGCCGCCGCCCAAGGACAGCGCCCAATTCTCGCCGATCGGAATGTCATAGACGACATTCAGCATGTCGGAGCGGATGTCGGTCGAGCCGCCCATTTTGGCCGAGCCGACCGAAAAATGGCCATCGTCGGGATCGTGCGAGGAAAAGCCGACTTCGTCTTCGATCCTAAGGCCGCTGTCGAATTTGTAGCCGAAAGAGCCGGCGATGATGCCGCCGTCGGAGGTATTGATCTTGGCGGTGGAAGCCGTGCCAATCGTGTTGGCCGAGATACCGTTTTCCGAAGCAAAACCTCCGCCCAGACCCAGATACCAGCCAGTCCCCGCCATCGCAGGTCCGCCAGCGGCAACGGCACAGACCGTCGCTAGTGCGAGCAAACGAAGTTTCATTTCTCTACCCTCGCTATGAAAATAACTGACGGGCAGGAGCGCCCCGCCAATCCCTTTTTGGTAACCAATGCAGCGCTTATAACGGCGCTAGCCGGAAATGTCTCCATCTCAAATGTTGCTTTGCAGGCGATTGCTCCGCACTTATCAAGGTTTTATCGGAGCCCTGTGACCGACGGGCAACATGCGAAAAGACGACGCCCCTACTCTCTGGTGCGCCGCAACAGCGGGGCCGTGCTGGTTCAAGGCTTATTTCTCGGCCCGGCGGCATAATCGGGAGCAGGGACGGAATTTTACCTCTCAAATCAGTCAGTTGATGGAGGCGCAGGGCCTTGGCGCGCCGACCGTCGAGAATCGGCCCAGCCATGCTAAGGGTTGGCGATGGATAAGCCCACACAGGAGGTTCTTGCCCTCCTCGATCTGGAAAAAATCGAGGAAAACATCTTCCGCGGCCTTTCGCCCGCCGGTCCGCCGCAGCGTGTATTCGGCGGCCAGGTCTTGGGCCAGGCGCTGGTGGCGGCCACCCGCACGGTAGACCCCTCCCGGCCCTGCCATTCTTTTCACGCCTATTTCCTCAGGGCGGGCGACCCGCGCATTCCCATCCTCTATCAGGTCGATCGCAGCCGGGACGGCATCAGCTTTACAGCTCGGCGGGTGGTGGCGATCCAGCACGGGATGCAGATCTTCACCATGGCGGCGTCGTTCCAGAAGGTCGAAACCGGCTTTGAACACCAGTCCGCGATGCCGGACGTGCCGCCGCCCGAGGCGCTGGAGGACGAACAGGAGATGCTGCTCAAAGCCGGCGATTTGCCGGCGGCGATGCGCGAATGGATCGCCCGGCCGCGCCCCTTCGAAACACGGCCAGTGGTTGGCCGCGGCTGGGCCGACCACCGGCCGGCGCGTGCGGCGGTGGACGATGTCTGGCTCAGGGCCAAGGGTCCGTTGCCGGACGATCCCAGTCTGCACCGCGCCCTGATGGCCTTCGCGTCCGACATGTCGCTGCTCGACACGTCGCTGCTGCCGCACGGCAAAAGCATTTTTTCCAATATCCAAGTGGCGAGCCTGGATCACGCGATGTGGTTTCACCGCCCCTTCCGCGCCGACGAATGGCTGCTCTATGCCCAGGACAGTCCTTCGGCCTCGGGCGCGCGCAGCTTCAACCGCGGCGCACTCTATCAACGCGACGGCACCTTGGTCGCTTCGGTGGCGCAGGAAGGCCTGATACGCCCGCGGCCGGAGGGCTAGAGCGAGCCGCTATGCCGCCGGTCAGGAGCAGGACGCCGGTGGGGTCACCTGCGCCACCCGGCGTGGTTTGGAATAGAAGGTGTTGCTCATGGTAACTGTGCCGACGAACATATGGGTGGTGCGCGAACTGTAGGGATAAGAGATCGTGACCAGAATCACGCTGCCGCCGCCGCCATGCGTCGCGACGCCATTCACCAGATTACTGTCGGCGATGATGTCGCCACCGGTCGAGCCGGAAGGCGGCGATGAGGGGCCGGTGGTGGCGGGGCTGTCCCCCGTCTTGGCGCAGCTCCAGGCGACCCGGCCCTGGGAGCTGCCATTGTCGATAATGCTGTAGAGGGTGATGGTCGCCACATTGGTGGGGTAGGGGTAAAGGATCGCGGCGGCGGCATTGAAGACATTGGCCATGTCGACCGGCGTCGCGGCGGTTTCCTGCGCCACCAGGTCGGCGGCGGTGCTTGCCATGTCGGCGACATCGGCGCGCGCGGAAAGCGCGTCAGATGTCTCCGTGATCCCCAGGAACAGGGTGATCATCACCGGCAGCAGGAAGGCAAATTCCACCGCCGCCAGGCCCTTTTGGCAACGAAGGAAGAGCCGGCCCTTAACGAACGGCCGGCGCAGACCTGTTATCAACATCCTGCCACCGCGCCGTAAGGCTCGTTGCGGAACGCCGTCGCCGCCGCCAGAAGATGCGAGTGGTTCGCCATGTTGGTCAGGAACCAATTCAGTCCCGGCGCTTGGATCGGCCATTTGTAGAACACCCGGATCAGCACCACGTTGCAGGCACTGCCCGGATCGAAGGTGTTGAGCGGCGGCAAGTCATTGTCCACCAGCGGCGAGCCGTTGGTAGCGCCCGCAAATCCGGCCGGATAGGCCTTGACGTCGAACTGGAGCAGCGAAGCGCCGTTGAGCGAGGCGGTGCAACTCATCAGCGCCGAAACCTTGGCGCAAACCTGGTTGCGGAAATCGTCCTGAGTCATCGCCTGGCAGATACCATTTGAGTCGGTGGTGAAGCACTGATTCTCGCCCGTGCGGATCATGCGGCCGATATCGAAGACCGCATTCTGCAGGGTTTCCTGAGCGAAGAAGATGATGCCCGCCTGCATGATTCCGAGCAGCAGGGCGAAGAACATCGGCGCGACCATGGCAAATTCAATCGCCGCTGAACCCTTCTCGCCCCGCCGGAAGCGCCGGGCCAGGA
>DATATP010000276.1:0-12087 GCA_036268715.1 Rhizomicrobium sp.
TTTCCCGGTAACGCAGGGGAGATAGAAACGATCCGCTCAAATGTAAATGCTTTCTTGGTCGAAATCTGCGATCAAACGTGAAGTCCGTAACCCGATTGTCACTCGACATTCGCGGAGGATTCGCACAAATAACGCTCAAACAAAAAACTTGCGGGGTAGATAACGACCGGTATCGGAGGCAAGCATGCCCGCATATGAAATCTGCTATTTGGATGGCGATGGCGCACTGGCATACAAATTCTGCGCCGATTGCGACGACGACGCGCGCGCCAAGGTTCTGGCGCATGCCATGAAATTGCCCAGCGCCAAGCGCATAGAAGTCTATAGCGGCGATGCCTTGATCTATGCGAGGCCGACCCTGCTGATGGAATTGCGCGCGGGGTGATCCCCCGCCGCGTCCTAAAGCAAGCTTTCTTGCTTCACCCAGTCCAGCGTCTTCGCAAGCGCTCGCTCCAGCCGGTCGAATAATTCATTCACCTCCGGCTCGCTGATCACCAGCGGCGGGCACAGGGCGACGCGGTCCGAGAGCAGCGGCCGCACGATCAGGCCTTCCGCTTCGCACAGCCGCGCGCAGGTCGCACCGACAATCTTGTCCGCGGGAAAGCCCCTTTTGTTTGCCTTGTCCGCCACCAGCTCGATGGCGCCGATCAGGCCGATACCGCCAGCCTCGCCCACCAGAGGATGATCTCCCAGTGCGCTGAGCCGGCGGTTGAACAGCGGCGCGATCCTCTTTACATGGCCGATCACATCCCGGTTCTGATAAATTTCAATGGTTTTGAGCGCCACCGCGGCGGCCACGGGATGAGCGCTATACGTAAAGCCGTGTCCCAGAAGGCCGATTTGCGCGGCTTCTTGTTCGATGATCTCGGTCAGCTCGGGCGATAGCAGCACCGCTGAGATCGGCAGATAGGCCGAGGACAGGGCCTTGGCGACGGACATGCTGTCCGGCGCAAAGCCATAGGTCTGGCAGCCGAACCATTCGCCGGTGCGCCCGAAGCCGCAGATCACTTCGTCGTCGACCAGCGCGATGCCGTGCCGGTCGAGCACCGGCCGGATTGCCTGGAAATAGCCCTTTGGCGGCAGGATCGCCCCGCCGGCCCCCATCACGGGCTCGACGAACATCGCCGCGACCATGTCGCGCCCCTCCCGTTCGATCATCGACTCGAGTGCCTGCGCCAACCGCGCGGAATAATCCGTCTCGCTCTCGCCGGGTGCGGCGCCGCGATAATAGTGCGGACAGTCGGCATGCACCGCGAATGAGAATGGCAGGTCGAAACTCTTATGATTGAGGCCCAACCCGGTCAGGCTGGCGCTTGCCAGGGTCACACCGTGATAGGCTTTCGTGCGTGAAATGATCTTTTTCCTCGCCGTCTGCCCCCGCGCATTGGCCGCATACCACAAGAACTTGATCTGGGTGTCGTTGGCCTCCGAGCCGGAATTGGCGAAGAAAACCTTGCCGACCGGGAAGGGGGCAATCTCCTTCAGCTTTTCGGCCAAAGCGATGGCGGGATCGTGGCTCTTACCCCCGAAAATATGGGCGAAGGAAAGCTTGCGCATCTGTTCGGCCGCGGTCTCGGCCAGCTCTTCATCGCCCCACCCCAGCGCCGTGCACCATAAGCCCGCCATGCCTTCGATATAGTCCTTGCCGTGCTCGTCATAGACAAACACGCCGCGACCCCGCTCCATTATGGTGGGGCCGTTCTCGTTCAGCAGCTTCAGATTGGTGTAGGGATGCAGCAGGCTCTGCACGTCGCGGGTCTGAGCATTGGAAAGGGGCATGAGTCACCTCGCTCGTGTCCCGATTCCGAAATTCGCCTGATCGCCAACTTCAAAACCGCGACACTCGTCGGGACTTTATCGCGCCAGCGTGGCATAAGGATGCTTAAAAACGGGAAGGAGCCATGCGCGGGCAGATGAGGGGCGGGTCACAACCACCATGCCAAGCGGGAGGCCGGCCATGCGCGGCCTGATGCAGGACTGGCCGCTTGTCGTCCACAAGATCATCGACCATGCCGCGCTTTATCACAAAGGCGCCAAGATCGTCAGCCGCAGCGTCGAAGGCTCGCTCCATCGCACCGGTTATGAGGAAATCCGCGTCCGCGCGCGCAAGCTCTCCGCCGCCTTGGCGAGGCGCGGCGTCAAGCGCGGCGACCGGGTGGCGACGCTTGCCTGGAATACCTGGCGCCATCTGGAATGCTGGTACGGCATCGCCGGCATGGGGGCCGTCTATCATACCCTGAATCCGCGCCTGTTTCCCGACCAGATCGCCTGGATCGTCAATGACGGCGGCGCGAAAGTGCTGATGTTCGACGCTTGTTTCGCGCCCCTGGTGGAGCAGATCGCCCCGAAATTGCGGCATGTCGAATGCTATATTGTCCTGTCGGCAGCGGGCGACCTGCCCAAAATGAAGCTGCCGAAGAAACCGATTGCCTATGAGGCGGCGATCGCTGCTGCGCGCGAGCGCGAATGGGACCGGTTCGATGAAAACCAAGCGTGCGGCCTTTGCTATACCTCCGGCACCACCGGCAATCCGAAGGGCGTGCTTTATTCCCACCGCTCGAATGTGCTGCATGCTCTGATCACCGCGGTGGGTCCTGCGGTGCTGGCACGGCCCAGTGACGTGATGCTTCCGGTGGTGCCGATGTTCCATGCCAATGCCTGGGGCGCCCCCTTCATGATGCCGATGACGGGAACAAGCCTAGTCCTGCCGGGGCCGCGGCTGGACCCACCTTCGATCTATGCGCTGATGGAAAGCGAAGGCGTCACCCTGGCTGCAGGCGTGCCGACCGTATGGCTCGGCCTGTTGCGCTATCTCGAGGAGAACGGGCTGAAGCTCACCACCCTCAAAAAAGTATTGATCGGCGGGGCGGCGGCGCCGCTCGCCATGATCGAGACGTTCGAGGACCGCTACGGCATAGAAGTAATACATTCCTGGGGGATGACTGAGATGAGCCCGGTCGGCACTATGTGCGTGCCCAAGCCGCCGCTGGACACACTGCCGCCTGCCGAGCGCCACGCCTTGCAGATGAAACAGGGCACGCCCGTGTTCGGGGTGGAAATGAAGATCACCGACGATTCCGGCCGTGAGCGCCCGCGCGACGGCGCCAGCGTGGGCCGGCTGAAGATACGCGGCCCCGCTATCGTCAAAGCCTATTTCAAAGGGGCGGGAAAATCCGCCTTCGACAAGGAAGGCTGGTTCGATACGGGGGATGTCGCCAGCATCGACGCCCATGGCTATATGACGATTACCGACCGCTCCAAAGACGTTATCAAGTCGGGAGGGGAGTGGATTTCCAGCGTGCTGATCGAGACGCTTGCGATGGGCCATCCCTCGGTGGCGGAAGCAGCGGTAATTGGCGTCGCCCATCCCCGATGGAACGAAAGGCCGTTGCTGATCGTGGCCCGAAAGCCGGGGTGTGGATGCGGCGCGGCGGAGTTGCTGGATTTTCTTTCCGGCAAGATCGCCAAATGGTGGCGGCCCGACGCGGTCGTCTTCGTGGACGAGATACCGCATAGCGCCACGGGAAAAATCCTCAAAACGGAATTGCGCCGCCGCTTTGCCGACTTTAGGTTGCCTGCCTAACGTCCCGATTCCGAATTTTGCATAATTTTATGCAGGCATCTTCGGCGAATTCGGAATGATAGACGCCTTGGTTCTAGTATTTCCGAGATAAGGAGCTGCGCCGCTCCCAATGCGGGTTCGGGGTCTTCATGCGTTTCCAGCTCGCCGCTGCGCGGGTCTCCTTCGTCATGTTTCTGGTTGCTGCCGCGATTGGGCTGGCGGCCGTTGCAGGCGTGCGTCTGGGCCAATTTCCCTATGCGAGCGGTCTCAAGCTCATGGTGCCCGCCGTCGCGCTTGGCCTGATCGCCTTCGCCGCCGGGGCGGCTTGGTGCCACCGCGCGTTTCAGCGCAACCAGGCGGAAGGGCGGCGCCTCGGCATAACCGGCTTTCTGGGTGCCATCCTGCTGCTTTATCCGCCGCTCACCACCCAGGCGCGAGGCTTTTTCGCGCCGCCCATCCATGATGCGACTACCGATCCCCATGACGCGCCGCGTTTCGTCGCCCTGGCGAAAGAGCGCAAGCCCGGGATGAATTCGCTCGCCTTCCATCCGGAGCAGCGCATCCGTTTCCACCGCCGCGACATCACGGTGGCAGTCGCCATGAACGACTACTATAACGACGTGAACCACAGCCACGCCTTCCTGCTGCCCAAATCCAAAGACCCAGCTGCCACCCTGTTCTGGCGCTGTTTCGCGGCCGCCAAGAACCTGGGCTGGCACATCGTCGCCTACAACGAGAAGCAAGGCCGCATCGAAGCGACCGACACGAGCTTCTGGTTCGGTATCGTCTCGGACATCGTGATCCGGGTGCAGCCGGCGGGCACCATTGGCGCGCGTTACGATATCCGCTCCGAGAGCCGCGAAGGCGAAGTCGATCATGGCGCCAATATCGCGCGGCTGAAAAGCTTCATCAGGTGGATGCAGTGAGACGGTAGCGGCCGTCGCCGCGCGCCACCCGGCCTTGCTGTTCCAGCTTGATCAGATGGGCGGTGAGCGACTGCGCCGCCGCTGGATGGAGCTTGGGATCGAGGCCGGCGTAGATATGCCCCACCATCGCGTCCACCGTCCCGAGGCCGTCCGCCACACATGCAATCACCTGCGCCTCGCGGACGCGGCGATGGGCGAGATATTCGGCGATGAAGGCTTTGGGGGCTGGGATCGGCGAGCCATGGGTCGGATAAAGGACGCGATCGTCGCGCGCGAGCAGCCTTTCCAGGCTGGCCATGTAATCGGCCATGTCGCCATCCGGCGGGGCGATGACGCTGGTGGACCAGCCCATCACCGTATCGCCGCAGAACAGCGCCGCTTCCTCCTCCAGCGCGAAGCAGAGATGGTTGGAGATATGACCGGGCGTGTGGAGCGCCGTGAAGCGAAAGCCTTTGCCCGCGATCGCCTCGCCGTCCCGGACAAACCTGTCGGGGATGAAATCGCGGTCACCGCCTTCCTCGGTTTCGCCAGAGGCAACGGGGTGTGGGCCGAAGCCATAAATGGGAGCGCCGCTCAGAGCCTTCAGCCAGCGGGCGGCGGGCGAATGGTCCTTATGGGTATGGGTGACGAGAATATGCGAGACCCGCCGCCCTTCCAGGGCCCGCTCCAGCGCGGCGCGGTGCTCGGCCATGTCGGGCCCGGGATCGATCACCGCGACCGGATCGGTCCCCACCAGATAAACGCCGGTGCCCTTGAAGGTGAAAAGGCCTGGATTGGGCGCCAGCAGCCGCGAGACGCGGGGCGACAATCGGACCATTTCGCCATAAGGAGCGTCCAGAGACAGATCGAAAGCCAGCGCCATCCTTCAATAAGGCTTGTCGTCCAGCGCCCGGAAAAAGCCGCGCAGGATGCGATAGAGATACCAGACCCCGAATGCGAGCCACAGCAGGATGAGCAGCGGTGCCGCCGCCATTCCCAGCAGCGGCAGGCTTAGCATCCAGCCGGGCCAGAACATCAGGCTCCAGGCCGTCATCAGGCCGCTGAACACGAACCCCATCATCAGCGCGGCGAGCAGAATTGCAGCCCAGAACACGATGATCATGTTGTGGTAATGGTCCGCCCAGACCGTCCCGCGCGATTCTTCGCGGCGCAGGTGAGCCATCACGCCGCCGATCAGGAAAGTGATGCCATTCACCAGCGCCAGGATGAACAACCCATAGCAGACCAACACAAGCAGCCGTTCGGTAGCCGGCCGGTCCGGTACATCTTCATTGAGCATGGGCGAATCCTTCCAAGGTCCCAGGGATTTTGCGCGGGTTGCAGCCCGTGGGTAAAGCAATCCTTAAGGGACTGCGTACATCATATGTGGAAATTCGCCATCCGTTGTTGTGCAGGGGTTGCCATGGCCAAGGACCGTTCCGTCCGCTTCCTCAGCGCATTGGGGGGCGCTTCCACCAGCCGGGTATTCAACCTGCACAGGATCGCGCAGGAAAATGCCAGCGAGGCGGATTATATCCAGAAACCGCTGTTCGCTTCTGCGATCATCAACCGTTCCTTTGTCCTCAAGCATCGCACCCGCGCCGACGAGTCGTACATGTTCGCCCGCCCGCGTGCGGTTTCGACCAAGATCATTATTCCGTTCGACGATGACGATCTGAAAGCGGGCGGCTATAGCATGTTCGTGGAACAGCGCGGCTATGTCGAGATGCTGCGCAACGCGGGGCATTACAACAGCGACGCGCTCGACCGCGACATGGCGATTCTCAAGCTGATCAACGCCCTGCCCTCGCTCGATCCCTTCCTGCTGCGCGAGCATCTGCGCAACAACGATATCGAGGTCGCAGCGTGCTATTTCGCCATCTCGGAAGGCGATCGCGATCGCATGTATCGCTTCGCCGAACAGGAATTATCCCGGCTGGTGGTGCTGGCCGGTGGCGCCAGCGGTTCGGGTTCTTCCAAGCTTGTCACCGCCATGCTGTCGAATCAGGTGGACGACAAGCTTGAGCCCTTGCGCGTCACTTTGGGTCTGTCCGGCGACGACTTTCACGAAGGCGTGTTCAGTTGGCGCGGCTTTCTCTACTACAAATGGTCGATGACCGATTTTTGGCCCGACGTCATGAAGACGTTGCGTGAGCTCAACGCGCTGCAGCCGGTCGGCGCCATCACCCCTGAGCAGAAGGCCTATCTCGCCGATGCGCGCCGCAACATCATCCAGATGGTGCGCGACAATGGTGAGGCGGTGAACCGCGCACTGGGGGTCTATGACCACGCCTTTGCCGATCTGGTGGCCAACCAGTCGCCAAAGACTTTCAAGGATTTCCTTCTGGCCGCTCCCTATATGTTTCTGGAAATGGGCGAGAAGCTGGGCGCGATCTCCCATATCGTGAGCTTCTGGCGCTACCGTTTTCCGCCAGGCCTTCGTCATGCCGTCGACGCCGAAGAACTGGCCGCCATCTTCAACGATTTCAGCAACGGCTTCGGGGAGCGGACAAGCGGTTCCCGCTCGATCACGAAGCCGGCAGTGATCGACCGTACGGGCGGCGGCACTCCCACCATCTACGAGCCGGTCCAAATCAGACGCGGCTAACGCCCTTCTTGGCGGACTAATTTCTCGGCCGATGCTAAGGTCCCGGGCGCTTTGTTCCGGGCGACCGGCACTTTTCCTCTCACCACGCGTTTATCAAACCGCATTTTCCACGAAGAGAGGATTTCTACCATGCTGGCAAAGTTTACCCTGACGGCAGGTGCCGCGGCCCTGGCCGCCACATTTTTTGTCGCACCCGCCGCGGCTTCCGACCGTTCGGAGCTGCTGCACGACGCCAATGTGACGGTCGACAATTTGAAGCACGACCCCGCCTTTGCGCAGGCCGCCCAGATGATCGACACGGCGCGCGCCGTTTACATCGTTCCCAAGCTGGTGAAGGGCGGTTTCATCTTTGGTGCGGAAGGGGGAGATGGCGTGCTGCTGGTGCGGCACGGCCATGAATGGGGCGAGCCCCGCTTCTACGGCATGGGATCGGCGTCCTTTGGCCTGCAAGTCGGGCTGGAACAGGCCCAACTCGTATTCATCATCAATTCGCGCGAGGCGCTGCGCGGCATCGAATCCGGCAACGTCAAGCTTGGCGCGGGTGCGGGCTTGACGGTGGTCAACCTATCGTCGGGGGCGGAAGGCGCCACCACCACCCATGGCGGCGGCATTGTGGTGTGGACCTCAGGTTCGGGCGCCTATGCCGGGATCAGCTTCAATGGCTCGGTGATCAAGGCGGACAAGGACGAGAACGCCACCCCCCCGACCGGCCCGGAAACCGAGGCACTGCGCCACAATCTGGCATCGATTCACTGATCGGGTCCGCCCGGCGCCTGCCCGTCCTAAACTTGTGACGGTGCGGGCGTCCGGGAACTGGGTTAAACACTGATAGAGGACCGGCCCCCGGCCCTATCGTTTTGAGGAGGAACTCCATGAAGAAATTTACCGCAATCGCATTCCTTGCCGCCGCCTGTTTTGCGGCTGCCCCCGCTCTCGCCGACGAGGCCGGCGAGCTGTCCATCGCCCAGACTCATGCCGGCCTTGCCGGTAAGGCCACAGCCCTCAATGGCGTGCATATGCATTTGCACCATGCGCTCAATTGCCTGGTCGGCCCGAGCGGCACCGGCTTTGATTCCGGCCAGATGAACCCCTGCGCGAAGGCCGGCAATGGCGCGATCCCCGATTCCACCAGCGCCAGCCAGAAGTCCAAGCTGGAAACCGCCGTCGCCTCGGCCCAGGCCGGAATCGCCGCGACCGACCTTGCCACCGCCCAGAAGGACGCAACCGACACGGCCTCGGCCATCGGCAGCGCGAAATAATCCGTCTGCTTATCCGGCGCGGTCTGGCGGCGCCCGTTCGGGCGCCTGCCGGGCCGCTTCCGGCTTGAAGAACATCCCCAGTTGCAGGCTGCGGGCAATATTATCGGCCCGGGCGCAGAACAGGTCCGCGATCTCAGGCGAGGCGATCTCGCGCGCGGTTTCGCCGAATAGCACGAGCCAGCGCTGGAAATGCTCCGGCCGGATCGCCTTCTGGCGCATATGGGCAATCATCGGATTGCCCTTGTAACGGCCGCTGAGCAGCATCACCGAAGACCAGAAATCGCACATCTTGCCGAGATGGGCGTCCCAGTCCTCGCCGATGGCACGGGCGAAGATCGGCCCCAAAGCCGGATCGCGACGCACCTTGGCGTAGAATGCATGCACCAGGGTGTGGATCATGCTTTCGCTGATCTGCGGATGGACCGGAAGGCGGCGCGGGTTTTCCATCGGCGGACCCTATTGCCAGCGCGGTCGTAAATCAATATTTTGAATACTGCTTTAATGGGATAGTTAGCCGCATGCGCCTGACCGCCTATTCCGACTACGCCCTGCGGCTGTTGATGTATGTGGCGCTGCGCAAGGACAGTCTGGCGACCATCCAAGACGTGGCTGAGGCCTATGGCATTTCCAAGAACCATCTGATGAAGGTGGCGTTCGATCTCGGCCGCCAGGGCCTGCTTGAGACGGTGCGCGGCCGGGGCGGCGGCCTGAGATTGGCGTGCCCGCCGGAGGAGATCCGGCTGGGCGAATTGCTGCGCCAGACCGAGGACGGTTTCAAAACCGTTGAGTGCTTCGATCCGGAGCGCAACGCCTGTGTCATCACCGGAAGCTGCCGCCTGCGCGGTATCCTGGGCGAGGCCATGGCGGCCTATCTGAAAGTGCTGGACCGCTACACTTTGGCCGACCTCACCGCCCGCAACACCGCCCTGGCGCGGCAGTTGCTGGATGCGTGAAAACGGGCTGCGCTTGATGTAGCGTAACGCTTGACATGCGGAGATGTAACGCTATAAGTTACACATGATTGGATCGTTCAGCAGCAAGGCGCTGCGTCTGCTGTGGGAGAAGAATGATCCGTCCGGTGTGAATCCGAACGCTTTGCCCAGGATCCGGCGAATCCTGTCGATCCTGGACAGCGCAGAGAGGCTGCGCGATCTCGACGTGCCCGGCTTTCGCTTTCACGCCTTGAGAGGTTTCGACCCGCGGCGCTATTCCATGCGTCTCACGGGCAATTGGCGCGTCACCTTCGCGTTCGAGGAAGGCGCCGCGCTGGCTGTGGAACTGGAGGATTATCATGGCGCTTAAGCGGCCCATTATCAGCAGAGGATTGCCTCCGACTCATCCCGGCGAAATCCTGCGCGAGGATGTTTTACCTTCGCTGAATCTCAGCGTGATCGAGGCGGCCAGGAAACTCGGCGTCACCCGCCAAACGCTTCATCGCATTATCGCACCAAAGAACCCGCGCCCGGTGACACCGGAAATGGCGGTGCGGCTCGGCAAGCTGATCGGCAACGGCCCCCGCCTGTGGCTGAACCTGCAATCCGCCTACGACCTCTGGTACGCCGAGCGCCGCATCGACACGCGCAAGATTCCGACCTTGGAAGCAGCGGAATAGTTCCACCTTGCTTGAGGGAGGGGTAAGATGTGCGCAACAGGACGCGCCATGACAGTCACCATCTATCACAACCCCAAGTGCCAGACTTCGCGCAACACGCTCGAACTGATCCGGGCACGCGGGATCGAGCCGGAGATCATCGAATATTTGAAGACGCCGCTGGGTCGACACAAGCTGCAGCACCTGGTGGCGAAAATGGGCGTTCCCGTGCGCGAGGTGGTGCGCTGGAAAGAGCCTCTGGCGAAGGAGCTCGATCTGGAGCATGTCGACGACGACACGCTGCTGGAGGCGATGGCCACCCATCCCATCCTGATGAACCGGCCGATCGTGGTGACCAAGAAAGGCGCGAAGCTCTGCCGTCCGAGCGAGACAGTGGCCGAGGTGCTTTAGGGACGCTGCACGACCGGCGACAATGCTGGTAGTGCAGCGGACGCCGCGACGAACGATACGCGTGTGCTAATCCCGTTCCCCGCAGGCGTGATGGCGCAGTTCCAGGACGGACTGACGGTGTATTTTGTCCGGCTGCGCGCCGCGCCTCACAGATGCAAAATTCAGGCGGGCAACCTATATTGCCCCCATGGCCCACAATAACGGCATGGTGCCCCGCCCCAGGAGCGGGAGGAGCGGCGGCAAGGCTTTGGCGAAGGGCGCCGCGAACAGCGCCAAGTTCCATGCAGCGGTGCAGGCAGCGGGCGGCATCGCCGCCGATCCGGCCATCGATCCCGCCTATGTCGCCAAGCCTCTTGCGGGCATGACCGGCGCCGAGCTTCAAGCCTTCATTCCCCACCGCCCCGCCCGGCCGGAGAAATCCGAAGGCGGCAAGACATTCAAGCTGGTGTCCGACTATGCACCGGCGGGCGACCAGCGCACCGCGATTCCGGAACTGGTCGCAGGCGTTAACGCCCATGAGCACGACCAGGTGCTGCTGGGCGTCACCGGCTCGGGCAAGACCTTCACCATGGCCAAGATCATCGAGGCCACCCAGCGCCCCGCCCTCGTCCTCGCGCCCAACAAGACCTTGGCGGCGCAACTCTACAGCGAGTTCAAGACCTTCTTCCCCGAAAACGCGGTCGAGTATTTCGTCAGCTATTACGACTATTACCAGCCGGAAGCCTATATTCCGCGCACCGACACCTATATCGAGAAGGATTCCTCGATCAACGAAGAAATCGACCGCATGCGCCATTCGGCGACGCGGGCGATCCTGGAGCGCGACGACGTGATCATCGTCGCCTCGGTCTCCTGCATCTATGGCATCGGTTCGGTGGAGACCTATTCCGGCACCGCCATCAGCATCGCCAAGGGGGACAGGATCGACCGCAACGCCGCCATCGCGGGGATGGTCGCTCTGCAATATCGCCGCAACGACGACAATTTCACCCGCGGCGCCTTCCGGGTGCGCGGCGATGTGATCGACGTGTTCCCGGCGCATTATGAAGACCGCGCCTGGCGCATCGAACTGTTCGGCGATGTGGTGGATACGATCACCGAGTTCGATCCGCTCACAGGCCACAAGGCGGGCGAATTGCCAGGCATCAAGCTCTACGCCAATTCGCATTATGTGACGCCGCGTCCCACCCTTCAGCAGGCCTCCAAAGGCATCAAGGCCGAACTGATTCAGCGCCTGGCCGAATTCCGCAGCCAAGGCAAATTGCTGGAAGCCCAGCGCCTGGAACAGCGCACCACTTTCGACCTGGAGATGATCGAGGCGACCGGCAGCTGCGCCGGCATCGAGAATTATTCCCGCTGGCTGACAGGGCGCAAGCCGGGCGAGCCGCCGCCGACCCTGTTCGAATACCTGCCCGACAACGCCCTGGTGTTCGCCGACGAAAGCCATGTGACGGTGCCGCAGATCGGCGCGATGTACAAAGGCGATTACCGCCGCAAATTCACGCTGTCCGAATACGGCTTCCGCCTGCCGTCCTGCATCGACAACCGCCCGCTCAAATTCGAGGAATGGGATGCGATGCGGCCCCAGTCGGTCTATGTCTCGGCCACGCCCGGCAACTGGGAGCTGGAGCGCACCGGCGGGGTGTTCACCGAACAGGTGATCCGCCCCACCGGACTGATTGATCCACCGGTGGAAATACGGCCGGTGGAAACACAGGTCGATGACCTGATCGACGAATGCCGCAAGATCG
>DATATP010000277.1:0-15349 GCA_036268715.1 Rhizomicrobium sp.
AGCGTGACTGGCAGCGACATCCGCATGACGGTGACCTTGGACGGCAAGGACTTTACCGCCAACATCGATACCGGGTTGGAAGTTTCGACCCTCAATACCGATGCCGCGCGGGCGGCGTTCGGCGTCACGGCGGACTCGCCGGATTCCACGCCTCTGGGCGGCGCAGCGCGGGCGGTTTCCTCACCGGCAGGCTCGGCCATCAAACCCCAGGCATCGGTTTCCGAAACCGTGACGGTCGAAGCCCTGCGCGGGGCGTTCGAGCATACGTTCCACACGCTTTCGTTCGGCGGTGTGACGGTGAACAATCCGCGCTTCACCGTCCGTCCCGACCTTACCGGCACCAACGATCCCGACAATGGATTCGAAACCGGCAGCCACACCAGGCGGGTCGATGACGCACCGCGCCCCGATATCAGCATCGGCATGGACGTGCTGCGACGGCTGCACCTCTTCTTCGCGTTCGGCGAGGGCAAGCTCTACATCACCCCGGGCGGGCCGGGCTGACGGCTTACTTGAACTCCACCTTCACGATCTCATAGGACCGCGCGCCCCCGGGAGCCGCGACTTCCACCGTATCGCCCTTGCTCTTGCCGATCAGGGCCCGCGCGATGGGGCTGGAGAGCGATATGCGGCCGCGCTTGGCATCGGATTCCACATCGCCGACGATCTGGTATTTGCGTTCCTCGTCGGTGTCCTCGTCCACTAGGGTCACGGTGGCGCCGAACTTGACGCTGCCCCCCGACAGTTTGGAGATGTCAATCACGTCGGCGCGGCCAATCTGGTCTTCCAGTTCCAGCACCCGGCCTTCGATAAAGCTTTGGCGCTCCTTGGCGGCGTGGTACTCGGCATTCTCCGACAGGTCGCCATGGGCGCGCGCTTCGGCGATTGCCTTGATGATCTCATGGCGCTCCACGTTCTTCAGATGATTGAGCTCATCCTCCAGGTGCCTGAACCCGGATGCCGTCATCGGAATGCGTTCCATCGTCGTTCGTCCTGTCGTCGTCAAAAAAAACGCTCCTGCCAGCCCACCAGACCGGACAAGAACGCTTGGCTTAAATATAAGACCTTGAAAACTCGGGCGTTTTTGAAAAACACCCCGGCAAGGCAAAATATAGAATAGGGCGGGACAGGCGCGACTTCAAGGGAGGCACCCAAAGGCGCCGCCATCTTTAACCATCAATAGCTCTGAAGCGGCGCCACCTCGAGCGAGCCTGCCCGGAGCGCCGCAATTGCTTGGGCCGCCGCCGCCGCCCCCGCCATGGTGGTATAATAGGGGACTTTCATGGTCAGCGCCGCCCGGCGGATGGACGAGGAGTCGGCCAGTGCCTCCCGCCCCGCGGTGGTGTTGAATATCAGGTGGATTTCCCCGTTCTTCATCGCGTCCACCACATGGGGGCGGCCTTCCCGCACCTTGTTGATGATCTTGACCGGCAGACCGGCCGCTTCCAGGGCGCGCGCCGTCCCGCGGGTGGCAACCAGGGAAAAGCCCATGCCGACCAGGTCCCGCACCACACCGGGCGCAAGATCCTTGTCGCCGTCCTTGACCGAGATGAAGACGGTTCCGGCCGTGGGCAGGCGCGTGCCGGCGCCGATCTGGCTCTTGGCAAAGGCGCGGCCGAAGTTGAAATCCAGTCCCATAACCTCCCCGGTCGAACGCATCTCCGGCCCCAGGATCGTGTCCACACCGGGAAAGCGCGCGAAGGGCAGCACGGCTTCCTTGACCGAGATATGGGCCGGTTTCGGACGCTCAAGGTTAAAGCCGGCGAGCATCTCGCCCGCCATCACCCGGCTGGCGATCGCCGCGACGGGGACGCCGATGGCCTTGGCGACGAAAGGCACGGTGCGGCTGGCGCGGGGATTGACCTCCAGCACATAGATCTCGCCGCCCTGCACGGCATATTGGACGTTCATCAGTCCACGGACTTTCAGGGCGCGCGCCATCGCTTTCGTCTGACGCTCGATCTCCGCCACGATGGCGGGCGACAGGGAGTGCGGCGGCAGGGCGCAGGCGCTGTCGCCGGAATGAACGCCCGCTTCCTCGATATGCTCCATGATGCCGGCGATAAAGACTTCGCCTTCGGCGTCGCAGATCGCATCGACATCGACTTCGGTGGCGCGGTGGAGAAAGCCGTCGATCAGCACGGGACTGTCGCCCGAGATGCGGAACAATTCGCCGGAGCGCAGTTGCTCTTTCAGTTCGGTCTCGTCCGACACCACGACCATGCCGCGCCCGCCCAGCACATAAGAGGGCCGCAGGATCACGGGATAGCCGATGGATTGTGCCGCCGCGATGGTTTCCTCTGCCGTCATCGCGGTGGCGTTGCGCGGCTGTTTGAGGTCCAACTCGGTGAGCAGCGCCTGAAAACGCTTGCGATCCTCTGCCAAATCGATGGCATCGGCGCTGGTGCCCAGGATCGGCACGCCGCAATCGCGCAAAAGATTGGCGAGCTTGAGCGGCGTCTGCCCGCCGAACTGAACGATAACGCCGGCCAGGGTGCCGTTGGATCGTTCCTTGGCGACGATCTCCAGCACGTCCTCGGCGGTCAGGGGCTCGAAATAGAGCCGGTCGGACGTGTCGTAATCGGTCGATACCGTCTCGGGGTTGCAGTTGACCATGATGGTCTCATAGCCCTGGCGCGACAGCGCAAAGGCGGCATGGCAGCAGCAATAGTCGAACTCGATGCCCTGGCCGATGCGGTTGGGGCCGCCGCCCAGGATGATGATTTTGTTGCGGTCGGTCGGCTTGCTTTCGCAGGCCGTCTCGCCGGGATTGTCGAAGGAACCCGGCGGCGCTTCATAGGTCGAATACATGTAAGGCGTCAGGGCCGCGAATTCGGCGGCGCAAGTGTCGATCCGCTTGTAACAGGGCCGGACATTCAGCGCCTGGCGTTCCGCCCGCACCGCCGCTTCCGTCTGTCCGCTCAGCTTGGCAAGGCGCGCGTCGGAAAAGCCCATAGTCTTCAGCAGCCGCAGGCCCCTGGCGTCCTTGGGCAAGCCCCCGGCGCGTACCCGCGCCTCGGCGGCGAGAATGGTTTCGATCTCGCCCAGGAACCAGGGATCATAGCCGGTGATGCGCTGGATCTCGTCCAGCGGGAAATTGTGGCGCATCGCCTGCGCCGTCAGCCGCAGCCGGTCCGGGGTGGCCCGGGCCAGCGCGGCGCGAATCGCGGCATGGTCCTGGGCCAGTTCGATCTCGTCAAAACCGGTCAAGCCCGTCTCCAGCGAGCGCAACGCCTTCTGAAGGGATTCGGCAAAGGTGCGGCCGATCGCCATCGCCTCGCCGACCGATTTCATCGAAGTGGTCAAGAGCGGCTCGGCGCCGGGGAATTTCTCGAAGGCGAAACGGGGAATTTTCGTCACGACATAATCGATGGTCGGCTCGAAACTGGCGGGAGTCACCTTGGTGATGTCGTTCTTCAACTCATCCAGGGTGTAGCCCACCGCCAGCTTGGCGGCGATCTTGGCGATGGGAAAGCCGGTGGCCTTGGAGGCCAGCGCCGACGACCGCGATACCCGCGGATTCATCTCGATCACCACCATGCGCCCGTCCTTCGGGTTCACCGCGAACTGCACATTCGAGCCGCCGGTTTCCACCCCGATCTCGCGCAGCACGGCGATGCTGGCCGAACGCATGCGCTGATATTCCTTGTCGGTCAGGGTCAGGATCGGCGCGATGGTGATGGAATCGCCGGTATGCACGCCCATGGCGTCGATATTCTCGATGGAGCAGATGATGATGGCGTTGTCGGCCTTGTCGCGCACCACCTCCATCTCGAACTCTTTCCAGCCCAGCACCGATTCCTCGATCAGCACCTCGTTGGTGGGCGAGGCTTCCAGTCCTGCCTCCACGATCTGAAAGAACTCCTCGCGATTATAGGCGATGCCGCCGCCGGTGCCGCCCATGGTGAAGCTGGGACGGATGACGGTGGGCAGGCCAACTTCGTCCAACGCCGCCAGGGCCCGGGTGAAGGATTCCGGAGAGAGTTCGGTCACCGGACCGCCCGCGCCGTCGAACAACAGATTGCCCACCGAATCCTTTTTATGCCGAAGCTGGCCTTTCAGGGTGATGCCTTTGGGCGTCTCCAGCCCGATCGACGCCATCGCCCGCTTGAACAGCTCGCGGTCCTCGGCCTTGTCGATGGCTTCGGCGGTGGCGCCGATCAGCTCGATGTTGTGCCGCTCCAGCGCCCCGATCTTGCGCAAGCTGAGCGCGGTGTTGAGCGCGGTCTGCCCGCCCATGGTCGGCAGCAGCGCGAACACCCTGCCCGGCGGAACATTCGGCCGCTCGCGGGCGATGATCTTTTCCACGAATTCGGGAGTGATGGGCTCGATATAGGTGGCGTCGGCCATCTCCGGATCGGTCATGATGGTGGCGGGATTGGAGTTGACCAGCACCACCCGATAGCCCTCCTCGCGCAGCGCCTTGCAGGCCTGGGCCCCGGAATAGTCGAACTCGCAGGCCTGGCCGATGACAATGGGGCCGGCTCCGATGATGAGCACGGTATGGATGTCTGTTCTTTTCGGCATATTAACTCGCGCGAAAGCGAACGCGCGGAAATGCGCGCCCGGGCCGGCCAGATTGCAGGTTAAGGGGATCGTCTAGACGGTCGGGCGAGGCTGCGCAACCCCTAAAGCTGCGACGTTGGCCTTACCTTCTGGGGATGAAGGCGGTTATTGACGTATTACCGATTATCGATATAACGTACCTCGAAAATCGATATATAAACATTGAATATCGATAAAATCAGGAGAGAAATGACATGCCGAAGGCATATCGTCTGTTTGCTATCACGCGCTTGCTGCTGAAAGCGGCGGAGATATTCGTCGCATTGATCGTGATCCTCTTCGGTCTGGCGCTTGGCGCGCTGTTTGTGGCGAGTACCAACCTATATGGCAATCACCTCGGCATACCGGCGATGCTGCCTCATGGCATCGCCCGCACGGACGCGATGAAGATCGGATACTTAGTAGTCATCGGCGTGTTACTTTCCTTCACTTTGATTTTTTTTGCGGTCCGGGCCGTCGCGGCCATTGTCCAGACCGCTATTTCCGGCGACCCGTTTGTCAATGACAATGCCCGTCGCCTGACTCGAATCGGAGCCCTGCTAGTGGCGCTGGTTGCGATTGAACTGGCGACAAACATGGCGGTCAACGGCACAATGAAACGGCTGGCAGACGCACATCATGTGCCGGTCAGCGCCATTGGCGGCTTTACCTTTGGTCCCGATCTATCTCCCATCGGCTTGTTCGCCATCCTGTTGATTTTTGTCCTGGCGCAGATTTTTCGGCGGGGTAGCGAAATGCGCGCCGAACTGGAAGGGACGGTCTGATGGCGATCATGGTCAAGCTCGACGATCTGCTCTATGCACGCCGCATGACGCTGACGGATCTGGCCGACAAGGTGGGAATCACGTTGGCAAATCTTTCAGTGCTCAAGACCGGCAAGGCCAAGGTGATCCGGTTTTCGACCTTGGAAGCGATCTGCGACGCGCTCCAGTGCCAGCCCGGCGATTTGCTAGCGTTTGAAAAGGGCTAGCTTTTCCACCGAAGCACCCGCTCCTGCACCGGATTCACGAAGGGCGTGCCGTTTTCCACCGACTCCGCCCAGGCCTTTTTGACCCGATGATACCAGATGGCGGGCTGGTCGCTGTCCTGGATCAGCATCAGGCTGGGATTGAATTTTAGGCCCTCGCGCTGCAACTCCACGATCTTGCGGTCGTCGCCGATGAAGGTACGGCCCAGCGCCCAGAAGAAGGGTTTGATGAAACCCAGCCATGCCGGCCAATAGAAGACCTGGATCGTGTCGGTGGTGTCCCCGTCGCGCGGAGTGCACAAGGTCAGCCCCACCACCTTGAACGGCTTGCCGAGCAATTTGCCCTGGATGATTTCGAAGCGGGTCGAGGGCAGTTCGAAAGTGATCTCTGTCGTCACGTCGCCCAACAGGCTGTAGACCGGCTTGGACGGCTTGTGCGCCGTCATCACGAAACCGTTCGGCAAGGGCGCGTAATGCTTCTCCTTCACCCGCGGCGTCTTTTTCCACCACCAATGGTCATGCACATAGGGCCCGTGCGCCGGGTCCATCAGCCCGATCACCGCATGGTCGATGCCGCAATGAAAAGTCTGAACCTCAGTCCAGCGAGGTGTGGCATTTTCCACCGGAACGCGCGGCGGCTCGCTTTTCGGCGCTTCGCCGGGCTTGGCTGCCACATAGACCCAGATCAGCCCGTCCTGCTCTCGCACCGGATAGGACCGCACTTTTATTTTGCCGGGATCGAGGTCTTGCCCTTCCACCAGCGAGGGAATCGCGCTGCACACGCCGTCGCTGCGAAAGCGCCAGCCATGATAAGGGCACTCCACGGTACCCTCGGGCATGATGCGCCCCGCCGACAGCGGCACGCCGCGATGGGGACAGATGTCGCGTAGTGCGAATAATTCGCCGCTGCGCATGCGGCCGATCACCACGGGCTCGCCCAGCAGCATCTCGCGTCGCATTCCGCCCTTGCGAACGCCACGCGCCAACGCCGCCGCATACCATAGGTCGCGCAGGAATTGGGACGCATCGCCCGCCTGTCCCAGTGCCCCGGATTGCGCCGCCATAACGGGTTCCTTTGTTTGGTTCCTTAGACAAGTCGGCTTTTGCCCGCAAGTTCGGGCTGATACGCTCCCATCCATGGTCGATATGAAGATCCTAAGGCGCGCCATGCTGGTTGGCGCCGTGTTTGAGCTTTTGCTGGTGGTCGCCGGACATTTTGCCCCCTGGTTGCGGGCCCATTTCATGCTGTTCGGCTGCATGATGATCGCCGGTGTCGCCGGACTGCTTTATGCGCGCGATCTGGCGCGCGGCTTCAGGCTGGGAGCGCTTGGGGGCGGTGTCACCGGCTCGGCGGCGGGCATCGTCGCGGTCGGTGCCTCCAATGTGCTGGGCGACCGTCCGGATATTTTCATTCCCTACGGCGTGGTGGTGCTGACCTTGATCGGTGCGATCGGCGGGGTGTTCGGCCAACTCGACGCGATGCTGCGCAAGCTGATTCGCTCGCTCGGAAATTAGCATTTATCAGGAAACTGTCGGTTGACTCGCAAGCAAACCCGGAAAGGGGCTGGGGGGCTTGTTATTCCGGGCCCGCTCAAAACAGGAGCCAACCGACCAAAGGAACATGGGCGGCGAAAGCGGCACCCAAATGGTTCAATCGTGACCATTTCGAGGCACGGTTCCATGATAACGGTTCCGACAGGAGAATGATGATGGGCCGCATGGTCGAACCAACCCGTGCAATTCTGGCTTATTTAACACTGTTCGGCGGTCGCGAGACGGAGGTGCAACGCCGCTGCCGGCTGGAAACGCAGCAACGTGACGATGCCGTCATGCAAATTTCTTCCGAACAGGCCGCATCGCTTGCGCTGCTTGCGCGACTCATTGGCGCGAGACACTGTCTCGAGATCGGCGTCTTTACGGGATACAGCGCGCTTGCTGTGGCCCTGGCGCTGCCGAAGGACGGCCGCGTTGTGGCGCTGGACATAAGCCGCGAATATACCGATCTCGCGTGCGGTTACTGGCGGGAGGCCGGCGTCGCCGACAGGATCGATCTGCGCCTGGGGGCAGCGCGCGATTCGCTCGATGCGATGATTGCGGCGGGCGAAGGGCCCTTCGATTTCGCGTTCATCGACGCCGACAAGACCGGTTATGACGGCTATTACGAGCGCGCGCTCGCGCTCCTGCGTCCCGGCGGCCTGATCGCGCTGGACAACATGCTTTATTCCGGCGAGGTGGCGGACCCCGAGCCACGCGGTGCCGGCCCGAAGGCGCTGCGGGCACTGAACGCCAAAATCCACGCCGATAATCGTGTAGACATGGCCCTGGCCACCATCGGCGACGGCATGATGCTGGCGCGCAAACGCTGACTTGCTGCAACCACTTTGACATGGGACGAGGGGCTTGCAGGCGGTGGGTTCCCGCCCCATCATGCAGTTCCGGATGGTGGAAGAACCCATATCGCTCCACCGCGCCTTCGCCCGAAACGGCCAAGGGACGCGGGATGGAAGTTGTCAGACCCGCTTCGACCGGCACGAGCTCGGCCGCATCCTCGCCATTTATGGCCGCATGGTCGCCGCGGGGGAATGGCGGGACTACGCCCTGGATTTCCTGGAAGAGGTGGCGGTGTTCTCGATCTTCCGCCGCAGCAGCGAAATGCCCCTGTTCCGGGTGGAAAAGCGCCCCAAGCTGCACGGCCGTCAGGGTCAGTACGCCGTTATCGCGGCCGGCGGCCTGGTGCTGAAGCGCGGCCATGAATTGGCGCAGGTGCTGAAGATCTTCGACCGGAAAATCCTCAAAGCCCTTGCCGAGTAACAAAAGCCCGGTGTCGGGAAGAAGGAGAAATGCATGACAATCGATCGCCGGCACCTATTGCAGGTTGCCGCGTCCAGTCCCTTGGTGCGGCCAGCCCTTGCCGCGCCCAAGGCCGATTACACCGTCCGCATCGCCAGGGGGCTGGCCGAGCTCGCGCCCGATCAGATCGTTTCAACGACGCTTTATAACGGCCAGTTTCCCGGTCCCCTGTTGCGCTTCAAGGAGGGACAGAAAATCACGGTCGATGTCTTCAACGATACCGAGACACCAGAACTGCTGCACTGGCATGGCCAACAGATTCCCAGCGACGTGGATGGCGCAGCGGAAGAAGGCACGCCTTATATTCCCGCGCACAGCATGCGGCGCATTTCGTTTGTGCCCAAGCCCGCCGGACTGCGCTTCTATCACTCTCATGTCGCTGCAAGAAACGATCTGGATCGGGGTACTTATACCGGCCAGGTCGGGCCGGTCTATATCGAGCCCAAGAACAATCCGGGCGCCTACGACCGCGAGATTTTCCTGACGCTCAAGGAATTCGGGCCCACCTTTTCCAAGGGCGGTGATATGGATCTGGACGCGCTCACGGGTGCCATGCTGCCGGACCTGCAAGCGATCGGCAAAAAGGCCGACGCCGCGGCCAAGGTCAAAACCAAAGGCTATGAAGTGGGCTATGCCTTGTTCAGCATCAACGGCCATATGCTGGGCCATGGCGAACCGCTACGTGTGAAGCAGGGCGAGCGTGTGCTGTTCCATATCGTCAACGGCAGCGCCACCGAAATTCGCAGCCTTGCCTTGCCGGGACATACGTTCCGGGTCGTCGCGCTGGACGGAAATCCCGTTCCCACTCAGGCGGATGTGCCCGTCTTATGGCTGGGGACCGCCGAACGCATCTCCGCCATCGTGGAGATGCGCCATCCGGGCGTATGGATCATGGGCGATCTGGGGGACGACGACCGCGGCCACGGAATGGGAATCGTAGTGGAATACACGGGTGTCGTCGGCAAGCCGCAATGGTCTGCTCCCCGGCCTTTTCACTGGGACTATTCAAGTTTCGGCAAAAAACAGACCAGTGTGCCGAAGCCGGATGAAACCATCGAAATACTCATCGTCAAGCATAACGCCGCCCTCAACGGCTTCAATCAGTGGACCCTCAACGGTGTCCCCTTCTCAATGGAAAAAATGCAGCCGCTCTACAAGATTCACCAAGGCGGACGTTACCGGCTGAAGCTGCGGAACGGCAGCGACGACATCCATCCCATGCATCTGCACCGCCATAGTTTCGAACTGATGCGCGTGGGCGGAAAATCCACGTCCGGTGTCATGAAGGATGTAGTGATGCTGGGCGGCTATCAGGAAGTCGAGTTTGACTTCGTGGCCGATAATCCCGGGCGCACCTTGTTCCATTGTCATCAGCAGCTTCACATGGATTTCGGGCTGATGGCGCTGTTCGACTATGTGTGATCAGTTCGGTCAGAAGCATCTACCGTCCAATTCATAGGCAATAAACTGTATGATTTCGTGATCGGTTCTGTGAGGGCATATATTTGCAGACATTCGCGGGCGAAAAAGGGACTTCGCGGGCTGGCAGGCAACTATTTCGATTTTGAAATAATCGGCCAACCGGACTGCAATCTCTCTGGGCTAACGTAAGACCGGAGCAATTTACAGGGGCGGTCATGAACGATCCGTCTGGGCTACCGGAAGGCATGCCGGAAAGGCGCAAATATCAGCGCGTGCGGCTCTATATGCCGGGCCAGCTTTTCAATCCTATCGATGATTTGACCGCCGACTGCAAGGTACTGGACCTGTCGGCCGGCGGCGCCGCCGTTCAGTGCGAAGGCAGTTTTTCCGTCGGCAACAAATTTGTGCTTTATGTTACCGGCTTCGGTCGTTTTGAAGGCCGGGTGATCGTGCATGAAAATGGCGTATTGCGGCTCGCCTTTACTATCGGCGAGAACAAGCAGAATCGGCTGAAGGACATGCTGGCGCTGTTCGTTGCCGAGGGTCTCACCGGCATCACCGAATCGCGCAAGCACAAGCGCGAGCCGGCCATCGGCTCAGGCTTTATCGTGCGGGCGGACGGCCATCACATGAAATGCGACGTGCTGGACGTGTCGTTGGACGGGGTGTCGCTGCGCACCAAGGCGCGGCCCGCGGTCGGCGAGATCGTCAATCTGGGCCGAAGCTGGGGCAAGGTGATCCGCCATCATGAGGAAGGCGTCGCCATCCAGTTCGTGCAGATCGTGTCCGACAGCAAGGCGGCTTGATCGCGCTCATTGCGAATCCATCGGGATCGGGTTGCAGTCGCGGCGGCCGGAAAAGACGCAATTCTGCGCCTTGATGTTCTCAGCGGCGGCATGAAGTAGCCACAGGGCCAGCGCCACGATGACGGCCACCGCGGCTAGAACCGCGATATTCTGCTTGTCCCGCTGGTCCATCTCTCCTGCCCCGAAGCGCCGCCAGCCAGCCTAGCGTGGCTCGCCTGGAAGCGGCAGCTTTCCGGTGATCCCCGGAATTAAAATCCCGGCAATGTCGCCGCCGGTCGGGCCCGGACAGCCGATCCCAATTGCGCGTGCATTGCTGCAAAGACCGAATGCCAATCGCCTGGCGCGGGCTGGCGGAACAATCGCATGCCCGGATACCAAGGCGTATCCTCGCGCTCCAGCAGCCAGCGCCAGTCGGGCACATGCTTTAATACGACCCAGGTCGGCCGTGCCAGTGCCCCAGCCAGATGGGCGATGGCGGTGTCGGAGGTGATGACGAGATCGAGATTCGCCATCACCGCGGCGGTATCGACAAAGCCGTCCGGGCCTGAATCGAAATCCTCCAGGATTTCCACCGGCATGTCCGGCGGCAGGCCCTGCAACTGATCCAGGCCGTCGAATTTTTGGAGGCTGATCAGCCGCACACCGGGCACTTCGGCCAGGGCGGCAAACAGCGCCAGAGGCGGCGAGCGGCCGATATCGACATCAAGGCGCCGATCGCCTTGCCAGGCGATGCCTATCCGAAATCCCTCACCGCCGATCCGGCGCGCCCATGCGGTGGTCCTTTCCGGCTCAGGATGGAGATAGGGCACAGAGCCGGGGACATTGTCCAGCTGCGTTCTGAAAATGTGGGGCAGGCTGAGCAACAGCGCGCGATAGTCGCAAGAAGGTACAGCACTCTTCTGATCGACGATCTGCACACTGCCGCCCAGGCTTCGCAACAAGCGTGTAAGGCGGTCCGGCACCGCCAGGATCACGCGCGCCCCGCGCGCCACTGCCAGCCGGGCATAGCGGCAGAACTGAATCGTGTCGCCATACCCCTGTTCGGCACAAAGCAGCAGGGTTTTTCCGGCGATGTCCTGGCCGGTCCATCGCGGCCCGTCGCCCGGCAAGAGCACCGGATGGGCGGCGCGCCGCATCCGCGTTTCATAAAGCGGCCAGCCTTCCGAAAAGCGTCCCAGGGAGAGCAGGGACATGCCCTTGTTGACGATCCAATCGCCGCAATCGGGTTGCAAGGCAGCCGCGCGGTCGAATTCGGCGAGCGCTTCCAGCGGCCTCCCTGCTTGCTGCAGACCAAGTCCCTTGTCGTTATGGATGCCGGCATGGTCGGGAGCAAAGGCGAGCGCGCGCTCGAAACTTTGCTGCGCCGCTTCGTGCCGGCCCAGCGATGTCAGGATAAGGCCATGAAGATTTTTTACCTCCGCATCGTCCGGCGCCAACGCCATGGCGCGTTCGGCCGCCGCCAGGGCTTCTTCGAAGCGCCGGCATTGCAGGTGAATCTGGGCGCGCGAGACGTGCAGTTCGGGCACGGACGGATGGCGCAGCAGCAATGTGTCGAATATCGCCAGGGCCTGCGGCAGCCGGGCCGCGGCCTGATGCGCTTTGGCCGTGTCGAAAAGACGGGCGCTGTCGTCGCGGACAGCGATGCGGGGTCGCTCGGGCATGCCTCACGATGACATGAATGCCTGGACGGCCAAAGCCCTTGGAAGGGCCGAAAGGTTGGGCTAACGCTTCGCAGCTAAGGTCCGGGGCTTCATGCGCATCCTGTTGCATCATCGTATCGCGTCCCGGGACGGCCAATCGGTCCATCTTGAGGAACTGCATGCTGCCCTGGTGCGGGCGGGGCATGAGACTTTGCTGGTCGGGCCGGCCAGCTTCTCGGCCACCGGCTTTGGCGGCTCCAGTAAGCTGGTGGATCGCATCAAGCAGATGCTGCCGGGCGCGGTCTATGAGCTGCTGGAGGTCGCCTATAATTTGAAGGCCTATTTCCGTTTGCAGGCGGCGGTGCGAGTGTTCAAACCCGACGTGATCTATGAGCGTTTCAGCCTGTTTCTGTTTGCCGGATTATGGCTGCGGCGCGTCACCGGCCTGCCGCTGCTGCTGGAGGTGAACGCGCCGCTGTTCGAGGAGCGGGCGAAGAATGACGGCCTGAAACTGCATCGGCTCGGGCGCTGGGCGCAACGCCTGTTGTGGAACGGGGCCGACCATGTGCTGCCGGTTACGGGGGTGCTGGGCGAGATGGTTGCGAGTTATGGCGTGCCGCGCACGCGCATCACTGTGATTCCCAACGGCATCAATCCCGAACGGTTCGGCGTGGCGACTGATCGCGCCGCTGCGAAGGCGGCGCTTAGCTTGCCGCCACGTCTGGTGTTGGGCTTCACCGGTTTTGTGCGCGGCTGGAACGCGGTGCACCGGCTGATCGATTTCGCGGCGTTGCACCAGGGGACGTTGGACCTACATATCCTTGTGGTGGGCGATGGCCCGGCGCGCGCCTCGCTGGAAGCCCATGCCCGCGACAAGGGCGTGGGCGAGCGGTTGACCATCTCGGGTGTGGTGGAGCGCGACCAGATCGCGCGCTATGTCGCCGCCTTTGATATCGCGGTGCTGCCGGGCGTGACACACTATGCCTCGCCCCTCAAGCTGTTCGAATATCTCCAGCTCGGCCGCGCCATCGTCGCGCCCGACAGCACCAATATCCGCGAAATTCTTACGGACGGAAAAAACGCCCTTCTGTTCGACGAGAAACGCTCCGGCGCGATGGAAGAGGCGTTGCTGAGCCTCTGCGGCGACGCGACCCTGCGAGGTTGGCTGGGCGAGGCGGCGCGCAAGACCATCGCGGAGAAATCCCTCACCTGGGACCGCAATGCCGAGCGTGTGGTGGGAATCGCTAAGGCGGCGATCGCGGATCGCCGGCGCGGTTAGAGCGCGGTCAGGCTCTAATGCGCCAAATAAACCTTCGCTGGCTGCGCGGGCCGCGGCATCAGCCAGACCCCCACCGCTGCGATGGCGATAATCACCGCCAGGATCAGCGACATGTGATTGGTCGCCAGCATCACGCTCTGCTGCTGCACCATCGCGTCGAACGTATGCAGCGCCTGGCCCGGCGACTGGCCAGTGCGTTCCAGCCGCGCAAGGATGTCTTGCGGTCTGGCCAGCGCCCCGACCAGATCGACCCGGCTGGCGCGGATGTCGGAGTTCCAGGCCGACACCACCAGGGCGGTGGCGATGGCCCCGGCGATGGTTCGCAGGAAATTGATGAGGCCCGAGGCCGATGCCGTCTCGCCCGCCTTCACCGCCGCCATCGACAATGTCATCAAGGGCACGAAGAACAGGGGAATGCCCAGTCCCATCGCCAGTTGCGGCAGGATCATCTGGCTGAACGCGATATTGAGCGCAAATGTGGTGCGCCAGAAGATCACGCCGGCCAGGATCGAAAGTCCCAGCGACATCATGGCCCGGGGGTCGATCCGCGACATCAAACTGGCGGCGATGGGGGCGACCAAGATGCCGAGGATGCCTTGTAACGATAGAATGTAGCCCGAGAGGGTCGCCGTGTAACCGAGATTCATCTGCAGCCAGAGCGGCAACAAGATGATGGCGCCGAAAAAGGCTCCGAAGGTGAGGGTCATCGCCGCAGCGCTGACCGCGAAGGTACGGTGGCGGAACACCCGAAGGTCCACTACGGGGTGCCGGTCGGTCAGTTCCCAGATCAGGAACACCACAAACCCGATCACGCTTGCGGCGAACAGGGCGATGATCCAGCTCGACGAGAACCAGTCGCGGTCCTCGCCATTGTCGAGCATGATCTGCAAAGCTCCGACCCAGAGCGCCAGCAGTCCCATGCCGATGAAATCGACGGGCTGTTTGGTGACCTGGGTCTCACGGCTGCGCAGCAGCCGCCAGGCCCATAGACCGCAGACCAGACAGACCGGCACGTTGATGTAGAAGGCCCAGCGCCATCCGATGCCGTCGGCAAACATCCCGCCCAGCACGGGACCGGCAATGGGAGCGAGGATCGTGGTCATCATCCACAGGCCCATCGCCATTTCCACGCGCTTGGGTGGCGCCACCCGCAGGATGAGGGTCTGGGCCATCGGCATCAGCGGTCCGCCGGCCAGGCCTTGCAGCACCCGGAACGCCACCAGCACCTGCAGCGACGGCGCCAGCCCGCACAGCGTCGAGAATAATGCAAAACCGGCAATGGAAAACAGGAACATCCGCACCACGCCAAACCGCGCCGCCAGCCATCCCGACAGCGGCACGGTAAAGGCTTCGGCCACCGCGTAGGACGTGATCGCCCAGGTGCCTTCATTTGGCGAAGCGGCGAAAGCGCCCGCGATATGGGGGATCGCGACATTGACGATAGTGGTGTCGAGGATGGAGATGAAGGTCGCCAGGGACAGCACGAAGATCGCCGCAGCCAGGCCCGGCCCTTCCATTGTCGGGGTCGTGCGGCGGTCCATGGCCGGCTTTACATTGGCCTGCCTGCGCTGCATGGCTGTGGTGGCTCCCAGCGCCGGAAAAAGTCCGGACAAAACAAGAGGTTACAAGCGGCCATCGATGGCCGGCTTTACCTGATCTTTACGCCATCCGCGCTAAAAAAAGGGCTAACGGCTTCGGCCGAATAATGCGTTGGGCGAAATCAGATGGGTTATAGCGGGCCGATAGACACGCTGGGCGCGACACACGCCGCCGATCCGAAGGAAAACGCCGCCGAGCGCCGCATCGTCTGGCGGCGGCG
>DATATP010000278.1:0-1952 GCA_036268715.1 Rhizomicrobium sp.
TTGGACCCGATGCTGCACGACCTTCGCTTCGTCGAGGACGATTGGGAAAGCCCGACTTTGGGCGCCTGGGGCCTGGGCTGGGAAGTGTGGTGCGACGGAATGGAGATCACCCAGTTCACCTATTTCCAGCAGGTGGGGGGCATCGACTGCGATCCGGTGGCGGCGGAGATCACTTACGGGTTAGAGCGGCTGGCGATGTATGTGCAGAATGTCGAGTTCGTTTACGACTTGGCGTTCAATGACCAGTTCCGCTATGGCGAAGTGTTTCATCAAAGCGAGCAGGAATTTTCCGCCTACAATTTCGAACTGGCCGATACCGAAATCCTGTTCCAGCATTTCAAGGACGCCGAAAAACAGTGTCAGCAATTGATCGGCGGCAACCGGAAATTTGCGCTGCCCGCCTATGACCAATGCATCAAGGCCAGCCATGCCTTCAACCTGCTGGATGCGCGCGGGGTGATTTCGGTGACGGAACGCGCCGCCTATATCGCGCGGGTGCGCGGACTGGCCAAGGCGTGTTGCGAGGCGTGGCTGGAAACGCCGATGGGTGAATATAAGCCGAGGTTCGGCTGATGCCTGACCTGCTGCTGGAATTGTTCAGCGAGGAAATTCCCGCGCGCATGCAGGCTGGCGCGGCGAAGGATTTGGAACGGCTGACGGTCGGCGCGTTGTCGGATCGCGGCCTGTTGTTCGAAGGCATCAAGGCGTTTGCCGGTCCGCGGCGGCTGACCCTGGCGATTGCCGGCCTGCCCGCGAAGCAAAAGGATGTACGCGAGGAAGTGAAGGGGCCGAAAGTCGATGCGCCATCGGCGGCGATCGACGGTTTCCTGAAAAAGACCGGACTCACGAAGGACCGCTTGCGGGTTCAGAACACACCGAAGGGCGATGTCTATATCGGGGTGATCGAGCGGGCGGGGCGCGAGACAGTGGAGGTGCTGGCGGAAATCCTGCCCGAGGTGATGGCGAAGCTGCCCTGGCCGAAATCAATGCGCTGGAAGCCGGGCGTGACGACGCGCTGGGTACGGCCGCTCCATTCCATTGTCGCGACCTTCGATGGCGAAGTCGTGCCGTTCTCTTTCGCGGGTGTCAGCAGTGGCCGGCACACTTTGGGGCACCGTTTCCTGTCCGGTGGCAGGATCGAGGTGCGGCGTTTCGAGGATTACGAGCACAAGCTGCGGGCCGCGCATGTGATCCTGGACGCGGATGAGCGTGCGGCGATCATCTTCGAAGGCGTGAAGCAGGCGGCCTTTGTGCATGGGTTGGAAATGATCCCGGACGAGGGGCTGCTGGCCGAGGTCGCGGGGCTGGCGGAATGGCCCAATGTGTTGATCGGCAGCATTGAGAGCCAGTTCATGGATGTGCCGGCGGAGATTTTGCAGACTTCGATGCGTACGCATCAGAAATATTTCAGCCTACGCGACCCCAAGACGGGAAAAATGGCGAACCGTTTTGCGCTGGTCTCCAACATGATTGCCGAGGATGGTGGCAAGGAGATCGTGGCGGGCAACGAGCGGGTGCTGCGGGCGCGGTTGTCGGATGCGAAATTCTTCTGGGACGAGGACCGCAAGCGCACCCTAGACAGCCGGGTGGATGATCTCAAAGGGATCGTGTTCCATGCCAAGCTGGGTATGCAGTATGAGCGGGTGGAGCGCATCGTCGCGCTGGCGGGTGAGATCGCGGAGAAGATTGGCGCGGGTCTCGCCGAAGGCGAGCGAAATAAATTGGTTCACAACGCCAAGCGTGCCGCGCGGCTGTGCAAGGCCGATTTGACCACCGGCGTGGTGGGCGAATTTCCCGAACTGCAGGGCGTGATGGGGCGCTATTACGCGCTCCATGACGGCGAGGATGCCGCGGTGGCCGATGCTATTCGCGATCACTACAAGCCGATGGGACCGGACGATGTGGTGCCGACGAACGGGATAGTGGTTGCAGTCGCTTTGGCTGACAAATTC
>DATATP010000279.1:0-8684 GCA_036268715.1 Rhizomicrobium sp.
CAATCCGAAAAGCTCTACGGGCAGGATCGATGTGTTCACGCGTCTCATCACCGATTACGCCCCGTCCTTCGACCGCATCGAAGCGGGCTATCGCGGGCCGCTGTTCGCCGAGATCAGCCCACGCACTTTTCCGATCCTGGTGCGCAAGGGCTCGCGGCTCAATCAGCTCCGCGTCCGGCACGGTTCGCCGCAATTCACCGACACCCAATTGCGCCGCCTGCATGAGCAGTCGCCCTTGGTGGACGGCGAACCCAATATCGAGGACGGCCTCGCCCTGTCGATCGACCTGAAGGGACAGGAAGGCGGCCGCATTGGCTGGCGGGCCAAACGCCATACCGGCCTGATCGACGTCGACCGCGCCGCCGCCTTGGAGCCGCGGGATTTCTGGGAGCCCGTCCTGGCCAATCCGGCCGGCCATCTGGTGCTGGACCCGGACGAATTCTACATCCTGGTCAGCCGCGAGCGGGTGGCGATCCCGACCGACCATGCCGCCGAAATGGTGCCGTTCAATCCCTTGGTCGGGGAGTTCCGGGTGCATTATGCGGGTTTCTTCGATCCAGGATTTGGTTTCGAGCCGGGAAAGCCTCCTTCCGCCAGGGCCGTGCTGGAAGTGCGCTCCCGCGAGGTGCCCTTTATCCTGGAACATGGCCAGATCATCGGCCGGCTGATGTTCGAACGCCTCACCGATCCGCCGCCGGAGGCGTATGGCGAGAAGCTGGGGTCCAACTACCAGCGGCAGGGTTTGAAACTTTCGAAGCATTTCCAGTCGGGTTGAATTTAATAAATGTTGCGGAAAATCCACAACGTCCTGTCAAAATTGCAATCCAGCCCTGCAAACCGTTGCGTCCCGACCCCCTTCCGGCACAGTTAGCGGGCGCTGCAAATGGGACGGTTTGGGGAAACTTTGCAGTGACGGACCGGAACGGTCCGCGGGTCCTGATTGAAGGGGGCAGAAAGTGAGGCGGCTACGGCGCGAAAGCAGCCGGCCGCCTCATGTTTTTCGGGTCCGGCGCACCGCATCCATGGCGGCAAAAGGAAGATAATAAAGCAGCACGAAGGCGATCCCGATCAGCACCAGCTCGGGGATATACCAGGGCCAGGGCGAGAGCAGACTCATCAGGCTGGCGTGCGGCGGCTTCGCCCGCAGGAAGCCGTAATTGGCGTCGAGCAGCCAATCGGCCAGCGCCGCCACCCCGACATAGGCAAAGGTACCAACGATCACCCTGGGCAGCGAAGCCCAATACGGCCGCAGCCCTGTTCCCAAGGTGAGATAAAACAGCGCCGCGACGACCCCGCCATGCTCGGCAAAGAAACAGAGAAATTGGGGGTCGGGAAAGCCGAACGCGATGTCAGGCGTGATGAGGCCCTGCAAGGTCCCGCCCAGGCCCCAGAAATAGCCGAGCTCGTAAGGAATTTGGCGCGGCCGGACCAGCGCCACGAACAGCACGATGGCCGCCCAGTCGCAGAGATTGAGCGGCAGGCTGGTGGCGATGGAAAGCTCGCCCCGCGACGCTGAAACCGCATACCAGGACAGCCAGCCGGGCAACAGGAGCGCCGCGAGCAGCCAGCGCGCCGGCGGGTCGAACTGAGGTCGGCACCGCACCAGTATCGTCAGCAGGAGCGGCACGGCCAAGACCATCGCCAAGGCAATAAGGTGGGCGCGGCCAAACAGAATGAAGGGAGGGTTCATCCCCGCAATAGGGGGGGCAGGCGCCGCGCCGTCCAGTCATTCGCGGTCTGATAGGCAAAGCCAAGCTTCAGGCAGTCCATCTCACGATGCACCGGGGCGACAATTTGCAGGCCCATGGGCAAGCCCTGCGTGCTGAAGCCGGCCGGAACCGCAAGCGCCGGGCAGCCGGTCATGGTGACGAGGCAGACCGCTTTCATCCACTCGTGATAGGTTTGCATCGTCTGCCCCGCGATCTCATGCGGCCAAGTTTCGCCGATGGCGAAGGGAAATACCTGGGCGGTGGGCAAAACCAGAAAATCGTAGCGTGCAAAGAATTCTTGCATGGCGTTGGACCAGGCCGTGCGAACGGCGGAGGCCGCACTGATGTCAAAGGCCGAAAGCTTGAGCTTATGCTCTACTTCCCAGATCGCTTCGGGCTTCAGCAGCGCGCGCTTCGCCGGATCGTCGTAATAGCCACGCAAGCTTCCCCCCGACTGCCATTGGCGCAGCCGCATGAAGGCCTGCCACACCGGCTCCGGGGAAGAATCCGGAACAGCCTCTTCCACATGGCAACCGAGGGACTCGAAGGCTTTGAGCGCCGTGCGGCATACGTCCAGCACTCCCGCCTCATACGGCGCGAAACCGGCCCAATCGCCAGCCCAGGCGATGCGCGTGCCCTTGAAGTCGGCTTCCAGCGGGCCAAGGAAGCGGCGGCCGTCGCCCGCCACCGACAACGGCGCGCGCGCATCGTAACCGGCCTGCACCGACAGCAGCATGGCGAGGTCGGATACGCCGCGCGCCATCGGGCCGGCGACGCTCATGGAGGGAAGCCAGACATCGTCGCCCGTCACCGGCACCACGCCGAAGCTGGTGCGAAAGCCGAACACATTGTTCCAGCCCGCCGGATTGCGCAGGCTGCCGCCATAGTCTGTGCCATCGGCCACCGGCAGCATGCGCAGCGCCAGAGACACCGCCGCGCCGCCGCTGCTACCCCCGGCCGATCTGGTCAGGTCATAGGCATTGCGGGTAGCGCCATAGACCGGATTGTAAGTGTGCGAGCCCAGACCGAACTCGGGCACATTGGTCTTGCCGATGAAGATGGCGCCGGCGGCGCGCATGCGCTCGACCGGAAGTGCATCATGGTCCGGAATGAAATCCTTCAGGATGGGCGAGCCGGAGGTCGAGACGATGCCCTTGACCGACTGCAGGTCCTTCACAGCGTGGGGAAAGCCGTGCAACGGTCCCACGATCTCGCCCCGCGCCACTTGGGCATCGCGCATCCGCGCCTGGGCCAGCAGCGACGCGCGATCCTGCAAGGCGACGATGGCGTTCACCTTGGGATTGAACGCCGCAATATGATCGAGAGTGGCGTTCATCACCTCGACGCAGGACAGCCGGCGCGCGGCGATGGCGGAGGCGAGGCCGTGCGCATCCATCAATACGATGTCGGAAATCCCCGGCGCTGCGGCGGCGGGCGCGGGTGCCAGCATCGCTCCCGTAGCCGCACCCAATTCCAGCACCGATCGCCGATCGGCTTGGATATCGGCCATGACACCTTCCCCCGTGACAGTGATTGCAAGATACAGCGTTACGATCCGACCTACCATGGCGGCGATGTCCGCAACGCTTGGCGGAATCTACTCTGTCCGAGATCCGGCTCCCGTGCGTTAATGGCGCCAACCCGCGTCAATATTTCGCCAGGTCTGCCCCGCTTCATTTCAATGCGATGGAGATTGTCATGGGAGCCATGGGATGGATCATACCGGCCATCGTGGCAGGCCTGGGGCGATCGCCCTGTTGCGGCGCTTGGCATTTCCTTGCTGGCCGGATCGGGCGTGGCGCCCAGCACGGCATTGTGAGGATCGTCTGGGCGCTGGGTGGCGCCAGACTGCTGCTTGGCCTCAACACCGCGATGTATACCCGGCTTACCCATGAAGGGCCGGTGGAGGAAATCAGCGAAGGCGCTGGACCTGGCGGACAGTCGCTACAGGACCGCCGCTTCGGCGACGCCAATTTCATGCCACTGGCGACGGGGCGATCTATCGCCTCGTCATTACCCGATCGGGCTTCAACAGCATGCGGGCCGACGATGTCGCGCGGGCGGCGGTGGACCAGCAGATTTAGGGCCGGTTGTCTCCGTTTGAATCAAACTCCTCCGGACGGAACTGATCGGTAAAGCCGACGCAACGGAAATATATCAACGCCACATACTTTTCCTGAACCGCTTTAACCTACTGCCATTTCGGATCGAGCTGCGGCTCGCCAAAATGAAATCCCTGGAAATAATCCACGCCAAAACCGGCAAGCAGCGCCGCGTCCTGTTCCGAGCCGACCCATTCGGCCACCGTCTTGATGTCGAAATTCTTGGCCAGACCGACCAGGGTGCGCACGAACACTTGGTTTTGCGGAGAGGCGCTCAGATTCTGCACATAGGAGCCGTCGATCTTGACGGTATCGACATGCAGCATTTGCAGGTTGCGGAAGGAGGTATAACCTGCGCCGAAATCGTCGATTGCCACGCGCACGCCCAACTCACGCAATTGGGACACGAAATTGGCATTCTCCTCGAAATGATGCAGGGCGGCGGTTTCGGTCAGCTCCACCATCAGGCGGTGGGCCACCGCCTTCTCGGCGCGCACCGTTTCGACGAAGTCCTGCAGCCAGTGCGGATCGCCCGAGGCGGTGCCTGAGACGTTCACAGCCAGCGTCAGGGTCGGGTGAGCCTTGAGTTGGGCGAGCGTCTCCTCCAGCGCGAAGCGATCGACGTAATGCACGATGCCCATCTGCTCTGCGGCCGGCACGAAATAACCCGCACTGACGATAGAGCCATCGGGCTTGACCAGACGCAGCAGGCACTCGTAATGCGAAACCGCGCGGTTATCGGCACGGACGATGGGCTGGTAGGCGAGGCGCAAGCGCTTTTCGGTCCAGGCTTCCATCACTTCGTCGGCGACGCTCATCTGGCGCAGCCGCGCTGTCTCACGTTGCGCCGAAAGCTCGAACATCGCAAAACCGTCGCGGCCGAAGCTCCTTGCTTTCTCCAGCGCCTTCTCTGCGCGCAACATCGCTTCCTGGCTGGAGGCGGCGGCCTGGGGCAGCCACACCGCCCCCGCCGAGCTGGTCGCCGCGACATGGCCGCCGCGGGTCTCTATCGCGGAGCCGCGCACCGCGGCGCGCAGTCGCGATGCCACGACTTCGATCTCGTGCTCCTTGCAATTCTTCAGAATGACACCGAATTTGTTGCCGGCCGTGCGGCCGATGATATCGGTGGACCGAAGAGAACGCGCCAGCCGCTCGCCCACGCCTACGATCACTTCGTCGCCGGAATCGAAACCGAACCCGTCATTGATCATCGCCAGCCGATCGATGGAGGCGACCAGGAAAGCGCAATGGCGGTGCTCCTCCTTGGCGCGGTCGATCGCCTGGGCCAGTTCGGCGCGCAGCGAATTGCGGTTCAGATGGCCGGTCAATTCATCGCGGGTGGCTAGATAAGACAGGCGCTGGCGCTCGCGCTGCTGCTCGGTGGTGTCGCGCGCCATACCGATCAGCCGCTCGCTGCGGCCGGCCGCGCCGGGCACGCGGGTCCCGATAAAGGTAAAGCCGACGGCACCCATCGCCGAACCGATCTCCAGATCCAGTTCGAAACGCGTCGGCTGGGGGTTCTGATTCTGGATGATCGCGGCCAGCGCCTCGCGCTTTTCGGCCGTCAGCATGTCGAGGAAGGCCTGGCCGCGTTTGCTGTCGCCATCCAGGCGGAAAGGCAATATCTCCGTCGCGCCGTCCCAGCGTATCCGGTCGGACGCAAGCTCCCAGTCGAAAACGACGACGCCGGCACCATCCGCCGCCAGGCGCAACCGCAGGCCTTCGTCGAGTACGCCGACTTCCGCGACCCCGTCCCGCTTGTGCAATGAGCCACTGGGCACGTCCACCATTCCCGGCCGGTTTGCGGCCTCTCCCTGAGAATATCGGCTGTGCGGGCTTAAGAAAGCGGAAATCGATATAAATACGTGCTTTCGGCGCGATGATTGCGTTGCGCCTCTTTATGCGCGCAAGTGCACCATCGCTGCAGCCGCCGGCCGGTCGCTCAAGGGTCTCGCCCGAGGCCTTGGCCGGATGTGAAAAACCTTGCTGCTCCAGCGATTTGGAACAGGGGTCGCGCGAATTTACCAAGCCGCCGCAAGCGCCGCCGCATCTGACGGCGAAACTTGTGTGCCAAGGCGACACATACGGGCGTGATCCCTTCTGGGACGGACCGCGCCTGCTGCCTGTTTTTGTCGCACAATTATTGGGCCAGGTGATGCCCGATCGCTCGCCCGCGCTGTCTCGAAACGCCTATCGCAGCCACGAGCCATGCATCGCGCGGCTGCTCGATCGAAAGAGCTGACCGCGAGAAACCCAGCAGGGCCGCGGCCGCGAACAACAGCGCGCCGGACCCGGCACCTTCCTGCACGAACGCGAACACGCAGGCGAGCAGCGCCAGGGCCGACAAAGCCGCAACCCAGGCGAAGTCCTGCAATGCCGCGCCGCCGATCACACACGCCGCGATGGCCGCTGGCACTGCCGCAAGCATCGGCGCACCGAACAGCGCCGCGCCCAGCGCCGAGGCAAGCGCGACCGTGAGGGCGACCGCTGCCGCCAGCGGCGGCGCGCGTTCCGCAAACCGCGCCAGCGCAGCGAGCGCCAGCGCCGTGACAGCGGGCGGCAGCGCCACCAGCATGGCAAACGCACCGATCCGCCCGAATGGAGACGCGACAGCCGCGGCGGCGAACAGAGCGGCGGCGAAACGCAGATTGAGCCGCACGGAAGGCCGGAAGGCCGCGGCCAGACTCCATGTCGCCACCGCAACCGCCAGGAGCGATGCGACACTGAAAAGAAGGGCGAGCGAATCAAAGATCATTCGTGCGCATGATGGTCGTTGCGGAGCAGGACTTCCATATGGCATCGATCATCAGCCGGTCGGGCTTGGAGCCCTTCGCCGCCAGCTCGGCGAAAATCCGATTGAACACCCCCAGACGGCTCCAGCGGATGAAACGGTTGTAGATTGTCTTGCGCGGGCCATACGCCTTCGGCACGTCGCGCCAGCGCAGACCATTCCTGATCACAAGACGATACCGCTGAGAACACGGCGATCATCAACGCGCAGAACCCCATGCGACAGCGGAAAATAAGGCTCGGTCCGGCGCATCCGCGCGCGTGAAAGCCAGATCAAATCACCCATCGAAGCACTTCCCGGTGCCGAAAATGAATCAGTGGACCAACCACTCCGCAAGGAAATTAACAGGTCCTGAGCCCAGTTGGCAGGAAGTGTCAGAACGCGTAGAAATTCAACAAAATGACCGATCGGAAAAAGCCGACCCCGCAACGCCAGGAACGGTTCTCATTCCTCGCCAGCGAGGTAGGGGAGGCGATTAAGGCTGGCGATGCGCTGCGGGCGGCAAAATGTTCGCGGATCGCCCTGCAAGAGGGCTTTACCCACCCTACCTTCCTCAATCTCGCCGCTTATAACGAGATGAGTGAAGGACGCCCCCGGGATGCTCTGACCTTTCTCTCGCGAGCTAAAGTGCTGGCGCCCAAGGACATGAATATCCTCAATGCAATTGGAACTTGCCACGCAGCTCTCGGAGACTTTTCCGCCGCCTTAGCAACGTACGATGCCGCTATCGCTGGAGCTCCCGATCTTGCACCAGCCTATTACAATCGGGGTCTTGCCCATAATGCGCTCGGAGATTTTGCCCGGGCACGGTCAAATTTCGAACGTGCGGTTGCGCTGCGGCCGGCCTATCCGGAGGCGTTAGCACAACTTGCCTATTCCGACGCGGTTCGTGGTGCCCACGATAGGGCGCGGGATTACGCACGGCGAGCCTTGGAACATGATGCGCGACAGGTCACCGCCGTAATGGCTTTCGCCTTAGCCGATATCGCCGAAGGAAAATTCGAGCAAGCCGAACAGTCCTTGGTCGCCAGACTTCACGATCCCAGTTTGGCGGGCGATAATCGCGCCATCCTTCTCAACCTTATCGGCGATGCGCGAGACGGGACAGGCAATACCAACGGAGCCTTTTCCGCTTATGCTGAGGCGAACGCCCTACAATACACTATCTATCGAGAGGTCGTGGCGCCAACCGCCTTTGAATCGCCCTTCAGCCAACTAGAGCGACTTATTGGACACTTCACCTCCGCCCCCCGCGTGGCTTTGGAGGAAAGTAATTTGCCTCCTGGGTCACGTAAGGCGCCCATATTTTTGATCGGCTTTCCGCGCTCCGGCACAACGTTGCTGGAGCAAGCGCTTGCCGGTCATCCCGCCATCACCACCAGCGAAGAAAGGGAGTTCTTGGTCGATGCAATAACGGATTTCATCGTTCCCTCGAACGGCCTGGCAAAGCTGGCGACGCTTTCTTCTGTCCAGGTGGCCCACTATCGGGACGCCTATTGGCGGCGCGCAGCGGGTGTAGCGCTGCCGGAAGGGCAATTTCTGGACAAACTGCCGCTCAACACTACTTTCCTCCCGGTCATCGCGAAGATCTTTCCCGATGCAAAAATCCTGTTTGCACGCCGCGATCCGCGCGATGTCGTATTCAGCTGCTTTCGCCGCCGCTTTGCCATGACACCGCAAATGTATGAACTTCTCACGCTGGACGGGGCCGCACGCTATTATGATCGGGTCATGCGTCTGGCTGAACTCTACCGGAGCAAGCTTGGGATCTCCTGGAAAGAGGTCATCTATGAGAATGTTGTCGCCGATTTTGAGGGAGAGGTACGCGGTGTTTGCGCCTTTCTAGGGCTGCCTTGGCACAGCGCTATCGGCGATTTTGCTCATCGCCTATCCGCCCGCAGCGTCGATACGCCCAGCAGCTACCAATTGACGAAAGGTCTCAATCGCGAGGGGATCGGCAGCTGGCGGCGATACCGGCAGCATATGGAACCTGTGCTTGGTCTGCTCGCCCCCTGGGTGAGCCGATTTGGATATTCCGAGACCTAGTGCGTCGGTAAACCCTATCGTTCAGCGATCATCGGT
>DATATP010000280.1:0-4014 GCA_036268715.1 Rhizomicrobium sp.
TACAGCGCAAAGGAAATGACGGGTTCGGCAACGGCAACTTTCAAGCGCTCTTCGAATCGATAGAGTTGGATCAGATCCGCCGGGGCGTCATCCGCGTCGAAGCCTAGAGCGGGGGTGACATGTTGAAACAATATCGTGCTGATAGCGACGGTCAGAGAGCTGGCTCAGAAATGTTGTCTGGCTTTGGCGGATATTTCGAAACCGAGGCGGTTGCCGGCGCTTTGCCTGTCGGGCGCAATTCACCGCAGAAAGTGCCATACGGCCTTTACGCAGAGCAGCTGTCGGGCTCGGCTTTTACCGCTCCCCGACACGAAAACCGGCACTCGTGGCTCTATCGCATGCGGCCGAGTGCTGATCACCGGGCCTACCAGCTTTATGGGGAAGCGCCGCTTCTGCGTACAGCTCCGTTCGACGAAGCCGTGCCTTCACCTAACCGCCTGCGCTGGAATCCCATCCCGTTCCCGGATGAAGAGGTCGATTTCGTGGACGGACTGACAACCTACGGCGGCAACGGTGACGTAAGTGCGCAAACGGGCATGGGCGTGCATCTCTACGCGGCAACGCAATCCATGCAGCGCAAGGTATTCTTCAATGCCGATGGCGAGCTTCTGATCGTACCGCAATATGGTCTTCTGGGCCTTGCGACCGAATTGGGCGCGTTCACGGTAGCGCCGCAACAGATTGCGGTGATCCCGCGGGGCGTGCGTTTCCGTGTTGATCTGCCTGACGGTGTCGCGCGAGGTTATGTTTGCGAGAATTACGGTGCGCAATTCCGTCTGCCGGAGCTCGGCCCTATCGGCTCGAACGGACTCGCCAACACGCGGGATTTCGAGACGCCCTGCTCCTGGTTCGAGGACGTCGATGGACCCTTCGAGCAGGTCCAGAAATTCCAGGGCCGACTCTGGACCACGTTACTCGACCACAGTCCCCTCGACGTCGTTGCCTGGCATGGCAATCTCGCGCCCTATCGCTACGATCTTCGCCGCTTCAACGTGGTGAACACGGTGAGTTTCGACCATCCCGACCCTTCGATCTTTACCGTCCTAACCTCACCCAGCGAGACATACGGAACAGCCAACGTCGATTTCGTGATCTTTCCGCCGCGCTGGATGGTGGCCGAAGACACGTTCCGTCCACCGTGGTTCCACCGCAACGTCATGAGTGAATTCATGGGACTGGTCGAGGGCGCTTATGACGCAAAGGCGGACGGCTTCGTGCCCGGTGGCGCATCGCTGCACAACCAGATGTCCAGCCACGGTCCCGATCGGGCCAGCTATATGCGGGCGCTTCAGGCCGAGCTCAAACCCCACAAGATCGAGGCGACCCTGGCCTTCATGTTCGAAAGTCGTCTCGTGCTGAAGCCCACGGCTTATGCTGCGGCTGCGGCCCAGAAGGATTATGACGATTGCTGGAGCGCCTTCGAAAAAGCGGCGATACCCAGCCGATGATCGACGAAACGCATGATCCGGCGCTCACAAGCTGGGTGTGCCCCGAGGGCCACGCCGAATTTCCCGTCCAGAATCTGCCATTCGGAGTGTTCAGTCATGCCGGTGGCGAAAAGCGCGCCGGAGTGGCGATCGGCGATTTCGTGTTGGATCTAGCAGCGGCGGCGCATGCGGGCCCGCTGACAGGATTCGACGCCGGGGCTGTTTCTTCGCCCTGTCTCAACGCGCTTTTTGCCTGGGACTGCGACACGCGTCGCCGGTTGCGTCAACGTCTTTCGGCCCTGCTTTCTCAGCCCGGTCGCAAATCCGAGGTAGAGCCTTTTCTCGCGCCTGCGAACCGGGTAACCCTTCATTGCCCCATGGCGATCAGCGACTACACAGATTTTTATGCCGGAATCCATCATGCCACGAATGTGGGCAGGCTATTCCGGCCCGACAATCCGCTTCTGCCGAATTACAAATACGTCCCCATCGGCTATCACGGGCGCGCTTCCTCAGTGAGGGCTTCGGGCGCACCCGTGACCAGGCCCAGCGGACAGTGCAAGGGCGAGGAGCCGGTCCCGCAATTTGGACCTTCCGGGCGATTGGATTTTGAACTTGAATTGGGTATCTGGATCGGTGCCGGAAACAAACTCGGCGCGTCCATTCCGATCGGTGAGGCACGGAGTCACATTGCCGGTTTCTGTCTTCTGAACGATTGGTCAGCGCGCGATCTTCAGGCCTGGGAATATCAGCCCCTAGGTCCGTTTCTCGCCAAGAACTTTCTCACCACCATTTCGCCTTGGATCGTGACCGCTGAAGCCCTTGAGCCTTTCCGCGCGGCCCAGGCTGCCAGGCCCGAAGGCGATCCACCGCCGCTTGATTATCTCTGGGACGAGCAAGACCAGGAAAAAGGCGCCTACGCCATTGACCTGGACGTGCACCTCGTCACGCCGAAGATGCGTGCGGTCGGTGCGGCCCCACAGGTGATCACCCGAACCAGCAGCACCTACCTTTATTGGACACCCGCGCAGCTTGTCGCGCATCATGCCTCGAACGGCTGCAATCTCACGACCGGCGATCTTCTCGGCACCGGCACCATATCGGGACCGGAGCGCGGTACGTATGGCAGCCTTCTGGAAATTTCCGCAGGCGGACGGGAGCCGTTGGCCTTGGCGTCTGGAGAAAGCCGCTCCTTTCTCGAAGATGGTGACGAGGTTCTCATCACAGGCCGGGCGAAGCGCGATGGCTATGTCACCATCGGCTTCGGCGATTGCCGCGGCGTTGTCGTTGAAAGACGTCGGGACGTGGGGATGGACGTTCTGGCACCAATGCTGCGCGCCGGTCATCGATGACGTCGCATCTTCAAGCCGGCGACGTTCCCTCGGGGATCCGCCTTTGCGCGTTAGAAGAGATTGCCGATCCTGGCGCGCGCAACCTGGTTCTTCAAATTGGCGAGCAGCGATTTCATGGCTTTGTCGTTCGCCACGGAGTCGAGGTTTTCGGTTATGCGGATCAGTGTCCCCATATGGGGCTACCGCTCGCGCAACAATTGGATGAATACCTTACGCCGGAGGGAACATATATCGCCTGCTCTTGGCATGGCGCGCTTTTCAGGATTGAAGATGGCGGATGTGTCGGCGGCCCTTGCTCGGGGGCACATCTTGCGAAATGGGCCATAAGCAATCGCAACGGGCAAATCTATACAGGGTCATGAGGAGGTTTCAAATGGATACGGCAATAATTCTTGAGGTGCAGAATCTGTTGACGGGGTTTGCCTGGCACGCCGATCGCGGTGACGGCAAAGGTCTTGCAGCGCTCTTTCTACCGGACGCCGTCTTGAACGTGGGTGGCGTCGATATTCGCGGCAGCGATGAAATAGGCGCGGATTGTCACCGTCGCTTTCAGAAAGGACCGCGCAAGACGCGCCATGTTTGGTCCAATTTGCGGATCGAAAAAATTTCCAACGAAGAAGTTATAACGGTTGCGGTCCAGATGACATTTGAGCAGACCACGCCGGAGCTACCGACACAGTTACGGTTGAATGATGTCTTCGACACGTTCAGGCGGGACAGCAACGGTGCTCTGCGCTTCGCACGGCGCCTGATCAAGCGTGAAATGGCTGTCTCAATCGCGCCGTGATCGCCGCTATTTGTCGAACTGTATCAGCCGCAAAGTAAAGTGATACAGTTTGAAATATAGGCGCAAGTAATGACGCATCTCGACAGAGAATAGATACAATAAAGTATTGATTTTATTCCTGTTTTGTCTTGACTTATTCTGTGCCAATTCTCTACTGACTCCAACAACAATTCTTGGACACTGAAGTCCAGAGCCGGGGGGAACGCGCGGTCGGTTGTATCCGCTTCTTGCTGGCCGAGCAGGAGAGAGACGACGGATGCGCGTTTTGAAATCAGTTTTGGTTTTGGCTGCGATGGCGACGTTGCTCATTGAAGCGCCGGCCTTCGCCCACCATTCCTTCGCCATGTTCGACAATACCAAGACGGTGACGCTGGACGGCACCATCAAGGATTTCCAGTACACCAACCCGCACAGCTGGATTCAGCTGCTGGTTGTCGATGCGCAGACC
>DATATP010000281.1:0-3414 GCA_036268715.1 Rhizomicrobium sp.
CGAACCGCCTGCAATTCGACCTGGAGCGCGTGATGCGCACCCGCTACCGGATTGACGACTATCAGCAAAGCTATTTCGTGATCGATGGCTTTGAAGAGTTGCTGCACCAGACGGCCGAGGCGGATTTCGCGCCCCTGTACCGCAGGCTTGAGGCTTTGGCCGATATTTCACCTGACGCCATGATCCCGTCAGATCGCCCAGTTGCGCGTAACAATGCGCAATTCTGAACAGAGGAGGCGCCAATATCGTGGAATTGGCCGGGGGACCGGGATTCGAACCCCAGGGAGCGCCCAGGTTGCCGGTATTGATCCTGGCAAAGGTAACGCCAAGTGTATGCCATTGCAAATATGCTATTTTTCTCCGTAGTAGCCCAAATCTTCTTTTCCGCGGTACATGCTGCAGACCCGAAGTGATGGTTCTAATCAACTTGTGAATTGCAACGTCGCCGGAGCGCATGATGAAGTCTGAGCACCGCCGTTTTTCGAGAACGACACGACGGCAAGTGCTCGGTGGAGTCGGTGCGATGATGTCTTTCCCGCACCCAGCTTTGTCGGCTACGGACGCCGTTTCGGTGAACGGCCGCGCCTATCGCAAGCCACGCCGGCCCACGGTCGTCATCCTGGTTGACGGGTTCGATCCTGCCTATCTTCAACAGGGGTTGAAAGACGGAATCCTGCCCAACCTGGCGCGGTTCGGCGCGCAGGGATTTTCGGCCACTGCGCGCGGCGTGATGCCCAGCTTCACCAACCCCAACAACACCTCGGTCCTGACCGGTACGGTGCCGGCGGTGCACGGCATTTCGGGAAATTATTATCTCGACCGGCGCACCGGCAAGGAGATCATGATCACCGATGCGAGCGCGCTGCGTTGCGATACCATCATGGGTGCCTTGTCGCAGGCGGGCTTGCGGGCTGCCGGCGTGACCGCCAAGGACAAATTGCGCGAGATTATCGGCTTCCGGCTGAAGAATGGCATCGTCTTCTCCTCGCAGAAGGCGAACGAAGCGACCATGGCGAACGCCGGCATCGATAACGTGGAAGCCTTTGTCGGCCGCAAGACACCGGATCAGTACGATCCCGACCTTTCCTATTTCGTGCTCGATGCCGGAATAAAGCTGCTGGAGCGCCGTGCGGCGGATCTGTTCTATCTCTCGCTGTCGGATGTCATTCAGCACACCTACGCGCCGGGCGAACCCGAGGCCAATGCCTTCATGGTGGAGATCGACAAGCGGATCGGCCGGATGGTCGAGCTCGGCGCAATTGTCGGCGTCACCGGGGATCATGGGATGAATGACAAGTCCAATCCCGATGGTTCGCCCAACGTGATCTGGCTGGAGGATTTGCTCAATGCCGGCTTTGGCGCCGGTGCGGTGCGCGTGATCTGCCCGATCACCGATCCGTTCGTCCGCCACCATGGCGCGCTCGGCTCTTTTGTCCGCGTGTATCTGAAGGGCGATCCGGGCCAGATGGGCGCGATGATGGAGACGACCCATGCGCTTCCGGGCGTGGAGCTTGTGCTCTCCGGTGCCGAGGCCGCGAAGCGGTTCGAAACGCCCGTCGAGTATGAAGGCGATTTTACAGTGCTGACCAATCGCAACACGGTGATCGGCTCGGCGGCGGCGCTCCATGACCTTTCGGGGCTGAAGGGCCGCCGGCTGCGCTCGCACGGCGGGCTCTGGGAGCAGCACATGCCGTTCCTGGTTTCCGCGCCACTGAACGCGTCCTATCGGGCAAAGGCCAAGCGCGGGGACATCCGCAACTTCGACATGTTCGATTATGTGCTGAACGGGGTGGGCAGTTGAAGCTCAGTCTGGCTCCAGGGATAGTGCTGATATGCGCCGAATGTCCACTGTTGGCGCAAAGCGGTCCCAGCATGAATGGCCGCATTGAAACATGGGGAGCAATATCCCTTTGAAAGGTGAATACCGGCTGGCCAGTTGACGCCGTTGAGGCGATAAAGGTCAGAGAACCTATGACGTCCGGATAGAAAAACAACATCTTGCGAGGAAACATGCTCCACGATTCCGTCAAGCGTCGCAATTTTCTCCAGGTCGGTACTGCCGCGGGCTTGGCGACGGTTTTTGCGCCTTCCGCGTTTGCCGCCGCTCGAACACGCTATGATCCCGCCGCCAAGTTTGACCTGACAGTCAGCGAGTTGGAATACCGCCGCAACGCCAGGGGCCGCTCGCTGTTGGCGCGTATCTACCAGCCCGCGGGCCCCGGCCCGTTTCCGGTTGTGCTCGATCTGCATGGCGGCGCCTGGAACACCAAGGACCGCCGCGCCGAGGAGCCGTTCGACCGCGCCCTAGCCGCGGCCGGCGCTCTGGTGGTGGCGGTGGACCTGACGCTGGCGCCGGAAGCGCCTTATCCCGCCTGCGTGCAGGATGCGAACTATGCCCTGCGCTGGCGCAAGGCCAGGGCGAAGACCTGGAGTGGCGACGCCACCCGGATCGGCCTGTTCGGCAGTTCGAGCGGCGGCCATGTCGCCGAATTGCTGGCGCTTCGCCCCAATGACGCGCGCTATAACGCAATTCCTTTCGCGGAGGCGCCCGGGCTTGCGGCGTCTATGGACTATGTCCTGATGCGCTCGCCGATCAGCAACACCTTTGCGCGCTTCGAAAACGCGCAGGCGCACAAGGTTGACAGCATGATCAAAAGCAACGAGACCTTCTTCGTCCCCTGGGAGTCGATTCACGAATCCAATCCGCAGGAGATTCTGGACCGCAAGGAAAATGTGACGCTAAAGCCATTTCTCATCATGCAGGGCGCACTGGACACCAATATGCTCCCCGCTTTTCAGACCAAATTCGTTCAAAGCTATCAGGCGGCAGGCGGTTCCTGTGACTATACGATTTTCGATGGGTGCGAACATGAATGGGTGGCCCAGCCCGGCCCGCAGACCGACCGGGCCCATGAGATGGCGAAGAATTTCATCGCCCGGCAGGTGAACGTCTGACGGCAAAAGCGAACATGCCGGTTTAAGGCTTTGAGGTGGGATTAGGCGCTAAGCATCCGGTCGATCTAGTATCCGACGCATTTCTGGCGGGCTGAGGGAGAATGGCCATGAATCCGAACAAAGCGCTTTGGGAAAAGGGCGATTTCACGCGCATTGCAGAGAGCATGCGCGAGAGCGGTGAGGCATTGGTCGCAGCCATCGGGGTTACCAAAGGGCTCAAGGTGCTGGACCTGGGCTGTGGCGACGGGACGACCGCAATCCCGGAAGCCAGACTTGGCGCCGACGTACTGGGCGTAGACATCGCCAGCAACTTGGTCGAGGCCGGGAACAGGCGCGCCCAGGAGATGGGCTTGGGCAATTGCCGGTTCCAGGAAGGCGATGCCTCGGATCTGCATGGATTGGCGGATAAAAGCTTCGATCTGGTCGTCAGCATCTTTGGCGCGATGTTCGCGCCCAGAC
>DATATP010000282.1:0-7347 GCA_036268715.1 Rhizomicrobium sp.
CCAATGCCGGTGTCGATGCTCTTACCATGCGTGCGCCGATGGACGGTCAGCTTACCGCGCTCGAAGCGGAGGTCGGCCAATCCAAAGCGCAAGGCGCGGTTCTGGGGCAGGTCAATTCGGCCGATCGTTTCAAGCTGACCGCCGACATAGACGAATTCTATCTCGGGCATGTGGTGCTCGGCCAGGAAACCCTGTTCACCGTGGACGGGCGGGACTACCGGGCAAAGGTGTCCAAGGTCTATCCGCAGGTCACCAACGGCACCTTCAAGGCGGATTTCTATTTCGAAGGCGCCGCGCCCGCCAATATCCATGTCGGCCAGGCGATCGACCTCAAGGTGGAACTGGGAGGCGCATCGCGCGCCGTCATGCTGCCCAATGGCCCCTTCTACCAGGACACCGGCGGAAATTGGATTTTCGTCGTCGCGCCGAACGGCCAATACGCCGTGCGCCGTAACATCCGGTTGGGACGCCGCAATCCGAATTATGTGGAAGTCGTGGACGGCCTCAAACCGGGCGAGAAGGCGATCGTGTCGGGATACGAGGCTTTCCAGAAAATGGATCGCATCGAATTCGAAAAGTCTGGCAACTCTGAAAGCGAATAGAATAGGGGCAGAAATGATCAACTTTAAGCATATCGCGAAGGTCTATCGTACGACCGAAGTTGAAACGACGGCGATCCGCGACATCAATCTGGAAGTCCGCAAGGGGGAGTTCACTGCCCTGATGGGCCCGTCCGGTTGCGGCAAGTCCACCTTCCTGAACATTGTCGGTATGCTCGACAGTCCGTCGGCGGGAGAATATTGGTTCGACGGCCAGAACATCGCCGGCTATTCCGAGAGCCAACTCTCGACCCTGCGCAAGAACACGATCGGCTTCATCTTTCAAAGCTTCAATCTGATCGACGAGCTGAATGTTCTCGAGAATGTGGAGCTGGCGCTGCTCTATCACCGCGACGTGTCCGCGGGCGAGCGCCGCAAGCGTGCCAGGGAAGCGCTCGAGCGCATGAAGATAGGTCATCGCGCTCGCCACATGCCTTCGCAACTGTCCGGCGGCCAACAGCAGCGCGTGGCCATCGCCCGTGCCGTGGTGGCGCGCCCCAAGCTGATTCTGGCCGACGAGCCGACCGGCAATCTGGATACGGCGAACGGCGAGGAGGTGATGCAGCTTCTCACCCAATTGAACGACGAGGGCACCACCATCGTGATGGTCACCCACTCCCACAGCCATGCCGAATATGCCCATCGCATCGTCAACCTGCTGGACGGCGCGATCGTCACGGAAAGCATCCGCCAGGTCCTGTGAGAGATCGCCGGGAGGGGCGCCATGTTTCGCAATTACCTGGTCACCGCGCTGCGCAACATCGCCCGGCACAAATTGTACAGCTTTATCAATATCGCCGGCCTCGCAATCGGGCTGACCTGCGCGATTTTCATCATGCTGTTTGTGCGAGACGAGCTTTCCTATGACCGCTGGATACCGGGCACCCGAAATCTCTATCGCCTGGAAATGACCTTCACGCTACCCGGCGGCAAGCCGCCAATGCAAAACGCGAAGACGCCCTTCCCTGCCGCCCAGGCGATGCTGGACCATATACCGGAAGTCCAGGCGCGGACGCGGATGATCCGCCGCTCGACGACCATTCTGGTCGGAAACAGGCAATTTCCCCAGCGCGTGTACGCCGTCGATCCGAACTTCCTTCAGATGATCAAGCTGCCTTTGGCGGTTGGCGATCCGGATTCGGTCTTCGCCAAGCCCGAATCGGTGGTTCTTTCCAAAACCGCCGCTCGCCGATTTTTCGGAACGCAGTCGCCGCTCGGCAAAACCATCGCGATCAGCGGCCAGCATTGCGACGCCATGGACCAGAATTGCGAGCCGGTCCGGCAGGAGCTGGTGGTGACCGGGATTTTGCGCGACGTGCCACGCAACAGCCAGTTCGACGTGGAGGTGATGATCCCGAACACCTCCGCCATCGCTCCGGTCAATGAGGAGATGCGGAAGAATTGGTTCTGGCTTGCGGGCTGGAGCTATGTCCGCCTTGTGCCGGGGGCGGACCCCCATGCGGTGGCCGCGAAATTCCGACCCGTCATCGACCGACTGGCCGATCCCCTGAAGCAGATGAATTTCCGCAAACGGGGCAGCGAGGTGGACGCGCCATACCTGACACCCCTGGCGGACGCGCATCTTTCCACCGACCGGTTTGGCGGCATGACGGCGCCCGGAAGCTGGACCATGGTTTATGGCTTTTCTGTCATCGGCGCGCTGATTCTGCTGATCGCCTGTTTCAATTTCACCAATCTGGCCACCGCCCGGGCGATGATGCGCTCTCGCGAGATATCGCTGCGCAAGGTCGCGGGCGCAAAGCGCCGGCAACTCGTGGTCCAGTTCCTGGGCGAGGCGCTGGTGATGGCGATGGTGGCGCTGGTCCTGGCGCTAGCGCTGAGCGAAGTCCTGCTGCCTTTGTTCGACAATGTTCTGGGTCTGCCGATCAGGATCGATTATTTCCACGACTGGCAGCTTCTGCTTCTTGTCGCGGGCATTGCGATGGTGGCAGGGTTGCTCAGCGGCGCCTATCCCGCGCTGGTCTTGTCGAGCTTTCGTCCCGCCGGTTCCTTGCGCACCAGCCAGAGTGGGCCGGCCGGATCGGGGCGGCTGCGCACGGCGCTGGTGGTACTGCAATTTTCGGTGTCCATTGGCCTCGGCATCGCCGCAGCGGTGATCTTCGCCCAGATATCCTTCTCGCGCAGCATCGATCTCGGCTTCCGTAAGGATGCCGTCGTGGTGGCCAATATCGCGAGTATTCCGCCCAACACGGCCGACAGCATCGCGCGGGCACTCAGAAGCGGGCCGGACATTGCGGGCGCTGTCTCGTCCGATGATATCCCGTTCAGCGGCGGTCACAACCATGTTTCTGTCACTGCGCCTGGTGCGGCCGCCATCGAGAATTTCGTCATGGTCCGGGCAAGTCCCGATTACATCCCGCTTTATGGAATCCCCTTGCTGGCGGGCCGGCTGCTGTCGGAGGAGCGTGCCGGCGATGGACCTGCCTCTGCCCAGGTGCTGGGCGGCAAGCCTTTCAATATTCTCATCAATGCCAGCGCGGCGCGGCGCCTGGGTTATTCGCCGCGGGAAGCGGTCGGAAAAACCCTGACCCTGACGGGATTCCTACACAGCAAGATCACAATTGTTGGCGTTGTCGCCGACACCAAACAGGACGGCCCCAAGAACACCGTCGAAGGAACGGTGTACACATATTTGCGGGCGTTTCCCCTTGATGATCTTTCGATCCGCATTCGGGGTGAACACGTTCGGCAAGCCCTTTCTTACATTGACCGCACCTGGCAGGCGTTCGCGCCTGGCACCGCCATACAGCGGCATTTCCTGGATGACGACTATGACAAGCAATTCCAGGCCGACGAACGCCAAGGCGCGCTGTTCGGCATCTTCGTAGCCGTCGCCATTTTCATCGCCTGTCTGGGCCTGTTCGGTCTGGCCGCCTTCACCGCAGGCCGTCGCACAAAGGAGATCGGCATCCGCAAAGTGTTCGGAGCCCGCACCCGCAATATTGTGGTGCTGTTGCTGTGGCAGTTCTCCACGCCCGTGCTCGTCGCGAACGCGATCGCCTGGCCCATCGCCTGGTACTATCTGCACGGTTGGCTGCAAGGCTTCGCATACCGCATTGCGCTCAGCCCGATTTATTTCGCCGGTGCAGGTCTTGCGGCCCTGCTCATCGCCTGGGCCACCATCTTCGCCCATGCCCTGCGCGTCGCCCGCGCCAATCCCGTCCACGCTCTGCGCACCGAATAGGAGGCCATGATGTTTCGCAACTATCTGGTCACCGCGCTGCGCAACATCGCCCGCCACAAGCTTTACAGCTTCATCAACATCGCTGGCCTGGCGGTCGGCTTGGCGTGCGTGATTTTCGTCCTGCTGTTCATCCGGGATGAGTTGTCTTACGACAAATGGATTCCCGGCACGCAAAATCTCTATCGGGTCGAGAAGACGTCCTACATCCGGGGCCGCGATCCTTTCGCGGATGCGATGGCACCGTTTCCGATGCCGGCCGCTATGCGCGATGAAATCCCGGAAGTCGTGGCCATGACGCGCCTCAACTACGATTATAGGACGCTTTTCGCCGGCAACCGGCAATTCCGGGAGCATGTCGCCGAAGTGGACCCGAACTTCTTCAACGTCATCAAGCTGCCGCTGGTAAAAGGCGATCCCGTCGGCGTCTTCAGGGACCCGCAATCCGTAGTTTTGTCAGAGAGCGCGGCGCGAAAATATTTCGGAACCACTGATGCCATCGGAAAGACCATCAGAACCACCGCGAATTGCGAGGCGTCCGACGATACCGAGGAATGTCGCCGCCGGCTGGTTCCCTTGAAGATAACCGGAATTATGCGGGACATTCCCCACAATTCGCAGCTGGATGGTGACGTGTTCATGCCGAATACGTCCATCGTGTACCCTATCGGTCAGCGCGAAAGGTCCTGGTTTGCAGGCGCCTTCGGCTATGTCGTTTTGGCGCCGGGCGTCAGACCTGAAACAATTGTCTCGAAAACCACGCCCATACTGGATCGCGCCCTTCCGCCTCAGCCTGACGACAATCGCAAAGGAAGCCAGCGTTGGGCCATTCACCTGACCCCTTTTACCGATGTGCATCTGACTTCAGGCCGATGGAGATTCAACGAAAAGCCGAGCGGCAGCCGGACGACGCTCTACGGCGCTGGAATTGTCGGCACCCTGATCCTGCTGGTCGCCTGCTTCAATTTCATGAATCTCTCCACCGCGCGGGCCCTGTTGCGGGCACGGGAGATCGCGCTGCGCAAGACTCACGGCGCCCGCCGTTCCCATCTTGTTGTTCAGTTTCTGGGCGAGGCGGTGCTGATGGCCCTCATCTCCCTAGTTCTGGCGCTGGCATTGGTGGAGCTTCTGCAACCGGCCTTTGCGCGCCTGCTTCAGCATCCGGTCGCGCTGCACTATGCCACTGACTGGCCGCTGCTGCTTGCCATTGTGGGAATAGCAGTCGCCGCAGGGCTCATCAGTGGCAGCTATCCGGCTTTGGTGCTGTCAGGATTCAGGCCCATAGCGGTCCTGCGCGCCAACGATGCCGGACAGGCCGGCTCCGCACGCCTGCGCACCACTTTGGTGGTGCTGCAGTTCGCTGTTTCCATCGGGTTGAGCATCTCCGCTGCCGTCGTGTTCAGCCAGATCAGCTTTGCGCGCAACATGGATCTGGGTTTTCGCAAGGACGACCTGCTGGTCATTCCCGCAGACGGACTGGTGACTCTTGGCGGCCACGAAAGCTTCGTTCAAAGACTGCGATCCGGTCCCGGAATCCTGGACGTGGCGGTGACCAACGCGATTCCCTTCGGCACATACGGTCTGGGACTGGCCGCGGCCCAGCTTCCAGGCCATTCGGACTTGGTCGGGCTGAACCTGCTTGCCATTGGCACCAATACGGCCCAGCTCCTGGGGGTGCGGCTGATCGCAGGACGATTGTTGTCCGACAGCCGCGCGCAAGACCAATTCGACACACACAGCGATTCTGTGACGGACGCGAATGAGGGACACAATGTCCTCATCGATGATACGGCAGCGGCAAGCCTGGGATTCAAGCCACAGCAAGCGGTCGGCAAGACCATTATCCTCGGCAAGAGCCATTTGCAGATCGTCGGCGTTGTTGCGAACGTCAAGTTCGGCGGCGCGCGCGAGCCGGCGATGGCAACAATGTATGTCTACGATCCGCACGATCCGGCGTCGGTGCTTATCAGGCTGCGGCCCGGCACGGAGCCGAAGGCGCTGTCTTTCGTCGATCGCGCCTGGCATGCATTCGCGCCAACCAAAGCCATAGATCGCTGGTTCATGGATGACGTTTATGGCAGGCAATACCGGAGCGACGAGCGCCAGGGCAAGATGTTCGCCGTGTTCGTGCTGATCGCCATCTTCATCGCTTGCTTAGGCCTGTTCGGGTTGGCGGCCTTCACGGCGGGCCGCCGTACCAAAGAAATTGGCATCCGCAAGGTGTTCGGCGCGCGCACCCGCGACGTGACGCTGTTACTGCTCTGGCAATTTTCAATTCCCGTGCTTGTCGCGAACCTGATTGCCTGGCCGCTCGCCTGGTACTATCTGCACGGCTGGCTGCAAGGCTTTGCCTATCGCATCCCGCTCAGTCCGCTTTATTTTGCCGGCGCAGGTTTTGCGGCCCTGGTCATCGCCTGGGCGACAATCTTGGCCCATGCCCTGCGCGTCGCCCGCGCCAATCCCGTCCACGCCCTGCGCGCCGAATAGGAGCGACCATGTTCCGCAATTATATCGTCACCGCCTTTCGCAGCATGGCCCGCCACAAGCTGCACAGCTTCATCAACATCGCCGGGCTGGCGGTGGGCCTGGCCTGCGCCATCCTGATCATCCTGTTCGTGCGCGACGAGCTGTCCTACGACAGTTGGCTGCCCGGCACGCAAAATCTCTATCGCATGGAATTGACCATTTTGGTGCCGGGCCGCGCACCGATGCCGTTCGCCGTCATTCCCTATCCGATGCCGCAGGCGCTGGCGGATGACATTCCGGACGTCACCGGGGCGACCAAGCTGCAATCGGAAGGCATGACATTGACCATTGGCGACCGGCAGTTCATCGAGCAGGCCGATGTCGTCGATCCCAATTTTTTCAAAATCGTCAGGCTGCAGCTCATCTCCGGCGATCCGGAGACCGTCTTTCGCCAGCCCGAATCGGCGGTCATATCGCAGTCCTATGCGCGCAAATATTTCGGTACCGCCGATCCGATCGGGAAAATCATTACCACTGGTCGCGGCGGTTGCGCCGACACCAATTTTGACTGCAAGTCCCAGATCGTCGGTCTGAAGATCACCGGCATCGTTCGCGACATTCCGCACAATTCCCAACTCTCCGGCGATGTGTTCCTGCCCACCACCTCGATCGCGGACCGGGAGTCGCAGGATGAAAAGCATGCTTGGCTTGACAACAACGGCTGGGGCTATCTCACCCTCACACCGGGCGCCGATCCGCAGAGCGTGGTCGCCAAGGCGGCGGCGGTATTCGACAGATCGGTAACCGGCGAGCTTCACCAGTTCGGCATCCCTATCAGCGGAAGCCAAGCCTACAAGCTGCACCTCACCCCGTTCACGCAGGTTCACCTCAAATCCGCGCGATGGATGTACAATTTCACGCCGCCCGGAAGCTGGACCACCGTTTATGGTGTCGCCGCCATCGGCCTGCTGATCCTGCTGGTGGCCTGCTTCAACTTCATGAACCTGGCCACGGCGCGCGCGATGCTGCGGTCCCGGGAGATCGCCCTGCGCAAGACGCTGGGTGCGCACCGCATGCAGC
>DATATP010000283.1:0-6336 GCA_036268715.1 Rhizomicrobium sp.
GAACCACAACCAGCACAGGAAACGGCGGAGCTGTTGCTGGGAAGCAAGCTGCTGACGATAGAGGATCCCCAGAGCCGAAAATCCCAACCCGTCCGGCAAAAGCTGCGGCGCCCCTTCACCCCAAAGATAGGCCGCCACAAACAGGTCGACGCCGCCAAGAGCCGGACCGGCATAAGGCAAATTCAGCCGCAACAACAGCAGTGCGGATCCGGCGAGCGCGACAGATTCGATGCGGTTGCGCCAGCGCAGGCGTCGCTCGAACCGGCGATAATCGCGCCGCATCGCCTCTTCGGACAGATCGACCGCCGGATTGTCGCCGCCGAGCAGACAAGCGCGGATGACGCAGAAGAGGGGAAACAGGAAGGGATACGTAAAAGCGAGCTGCAGCCATAACGCCTGATCTTGCAGATCGCGCGTGGCGGCCATGCCGAGCGACATCGACTGGCAGAATAGCAGCAGGCCTAGCGCCACCAGGATCGCCTCGCCCATCGCACGGCGGCAGGATTGCCGCCCGATCGCGCGATAGGCTTCCCGCAGCATCAGCCCCAGCATGATTATGGCGGTCAAAGCAGCGGCGTGCGGCGCCAGAGGGGGGGTCGTCAGCCCGCCGAGACAGACGAACAACAGAAAGCCCTGAAGCCCCAGCGCCGGAAGATTGGCATTGCGGCGAATCTGGCTGACGATCACGAAGGGAAGAATGTGCAACGCGTCGGACATGTATTGCGCAGGCGAAGCGTAGCTCTCGCACAAATCGCCCAACACCGCTTCGCGCGCCCCGGGCGGTGTCATCAGAGACACCAGACTTTCCAGCGCGGCATGCGGGCGATTCAGCGCGCCGGTTTCCATGCCGGGCCTCTCCAGCGTTCCGCGACCACCTCATAGAGGCGGCGCGCCGTCCGGATGGATTCGCGCAACGCCTTTTCGCCGCTTTTTTCCAGGCGGTAGCACCGCCGCGAACGGCCACCGCGTTCCTTGCGCGGCTCCGAAAGCCAGGAGGCAATCAACCGCTTGTCCTCCAGCCGGTCGAGCGTGGCATAGACCGCGCCGCGGGCGACTTTCCTCGGCCGCGACAAGTCCTCGACCTTGGCATGAATAGTGACGCCATAGGCCTCGCCCTCTAAGGCGAGGATAGAGGTGAGCACCAACTGTTCAAATTGACCAAGCGATGTGAATTCCGGCATTTAACATACATTGTATGTATGGATGCACGCCCCTGTCAATCGGTGGGATTCGAAAAGTGTCATTCAACCCTTCCCGGTTGGAAATTGGCGCGGCTTGGAAAAGACGCCACCGCTGTGCCCCACTGGCCGGCTTGACATGTTTTTTTTGGAATCGCATACCACCCCCATGTGGGGAATTGCTCGCCATCTCGCGTTGGTTGCATTGGTGTTGCGGGCCCTGGTTCCGGCCGGATGGATGCCGGGGACCACCGCAGCGGCACCTTTTGTCATCTGTTCGGTCACCGGTCCCGCCCAATATGCGCCGGGCGGTCACAAGCCTGCTCAGGATGACCGTTCCCATCACGATGTCTGCCCCTTCGCCGCCGCGCCGCATTTCGCCAAGACTCTCGCGCTTTCGTCGCTAGCAGCGCCCAGCCTGCGCATTTTCACCCCATCGCGCCTTGTGGCCGTGTCCCGCCCGGCGCGTATCGCCCGCTATCAGCCGCAATCTCCCCGAGCGCCACCCACCTCGGTCTGAAGCCAATCCGATGTCGCGGGCGGTCCCCGCGTTGCTTCAGCCGGAGATTTCCATGGCTCTGTTCCGTCCTTTCATGGGCGTATTCTGTGTATCCACCTTGATGGCGCCCGCCGCCGCGCAAACCATCGTTGCGGCCGATATCCTACCGGAAACGGTCGTCGTCACCGACGAACGTTCCGTCAATACCATTCCCGACAGCGAAAGCATCACCGCCGCCGAGGCGTCCGACACGATCAATGCCGTCGATACAGAGGACATGCTGCGCTATCTGCCATCGCTCTTGGTGCGCAAACGGCATTATGGCGATACGCAGGATCCCATCGCCACCCGCACCTCCGGCGTCGGAGCCTCGGCGCATAGCCTGATCTATGCCGATGGCATCCTATTGTCCTCACCCATCGGCAACAACAACAGCACCGCGTCGCCGCATTGGGGCCTGGTGGCGCCGGAAGATGTCGCGGCGATCGACGTGCTGTATGGGCCGTTCGCGGCGGAATATGCCGGCGGCTCTATCGGGGCGGTGGTCAACATCACCACCGCCATGCCACAGCATTTCACGGTCTATGCCGACGCTCTGTTCGCGGCGCAACACTTCGATCAGTATGCCACGGAGAATACATACGGCACCTGGCAGCTTGCGGGGGGCATCGGCGACCGGGACGGCGCCTTTTCCTGGAGGCTGTCGGCCAACCATCTGGATTCCACCGGCCAGCCGCTAGGCTATGTCACCTTGCCGCGCTCTTCGGCGCCGGGCGGAAGCCTCGCTGTTACCGGCGCGTTCAACGACAGCAACCGGAGCGGTATGCCCATTGTCGAAATCGGCGCCAATGGCATCGAGCATCAGGTCGAGGACACCGACACACTGAAGCTGGCCTATGATTTTCCCCTCGGCCGGCTTGCCTATACCGCCAGTGTGTTTCGCCAGACCGACGATGCTTCCGCCCAAAGCTATCTGCGCGACGGAGCCGGCGCGGCGGTCTATAGCGGCACGGTCGATATCGCCGGATATAACTATGCGATTCCGGCGAGTGCCTTTTCCAATGGCGTCTATGACTGGCAGCAGACCCACCTCGCCCAGGGGCTTTCCTTCCGATCCACCCCAGGCGCGTTCGAATGGCAGCTCATCGGCAGCGATTACGCCTATCTCGACGATAATCAGCATGTCCCCTCGCTCGCGTTGCCGGGCGCGGCGGCGGGCGGGGCGGGTAGCCTCACCCGACTCACGGGCACCGGCTGGTATACCTTGGATGCCAAGGGGGTCTGGCGCGACGGGGCCAACGAATTGTCGTTTGGGCTACACCGCGACCAGGAGATATTCGCGCAAGCAAAATTCGCCATGCAGGATTGGATAAGCGCGGATGCGGGAGCCCTGACGAGCCAGGCCAAGGGCCGCACGGCCACCGACGCGGCGTGGCTCCAGGATATCTGGCAATTCGCGCCCCGCCTCAAGGCGATGTTGGGAGGCCGGCTGGAAGATTGGCGCGCCTATGACGGCTTCAACTATTCCGCCTCGCCGGCGCTGAACGTGCTTCAGCCAAAAATTACCGGCCATTTCTTCTCGCCCAAGGCGCAACTCGCCTGGCAGCCCCGGACCGATTGGAGTCTCACAGCCTCTTATGGAAGCGCCTGGCGCATGCCGACCGTGACCGAGCTCTACCAGACGATCACTACCGGCACGGTGCTGACGGTGCCCAACCCCCGCCTCAAGCCCGAGCATGCCAACTCCTATGAGTTGGCCGCCGAGCGGAAGACCGCGGACGGCCGGATACGGCTGTCGCTGTTCGAGGAGGATCTGAACGATGCCCTGATCTCCCAGTCTGCGCCCCTGCTCGCGGATTCGTCCACTCTCTACAGCTATGTGCAGAATATCGCGCAAGTCCGTTCCAGGGGCCTTGAAGTGGTCGCCCAACAGGCTGTCGCGCCGACATTTGAACTATCCGGCACTCTGACCTTCGTCGATTCGCATATTCTGAAGGATGGTGCCTTCACTGCCGCGGTGGGTAAATATACGCCGCAGATCCCACGCTGGCGCGCCACGGCGATGGCGACCTGGCGACCTCAGGAGCGGCTCGCCCTGACCTTGGCGGCTCGCTATAGCGACCGGAGCTTTGCCACCATCGACAACAGCGATCCGGTCAGCCACACCTATCAAGGCTTCGACAGTTATCTGGTGTTCGATGTCCGCGCCCATTACCGCCTGGACCGCGACTGGAGCATTGCGACGGGAATCGACAATCTCGGCAACGACAAGTATTACCTGTATCATCCCTTCCCTCAGCGCACTCTGGTGATGGAAGTTCACTACGCGCAGTAAAGGAAGCTTCGATGCGTGAGACGTTGGCGATGTTTGCCGCCATCTTCATCGCCGAATTCGGCGACAAGACGCAGCTTGCTACCCTGCTGTTCGCCTCGGAAAGAAAGCTGCCGCCCCTCATGGTGTTCGCCGCCTCGGGCGGAGCGCTGCTGTTGTCCGCGGCGATCTGTACTTTGGTTGGCACGGCGGCAAGCCGTTATCTGGCGGGCGTGCCGTTCAAGCTGGTGGCGGGAATCGGCTTCATGCTGATCGGGGCATGGACTCTTATGCAGTATTTCCGGGGGGCCTAGAAATACAGCAGCCTGATCACCTCCGCGATCAAGGCGGGCCGGGTTTCGCCTTCGATCTCCACCGTCACCTCATCGATCAATTGCAGCCCGCCCGATTTGGGCGTGACACTGACAAGCTTTTGACGGGCCCGAACCTGGCTGCCGACCGGAACCATGCTGGTGAAGCGCACCCGGTCGGAGCCGTAATTGATGCCCGTCTTGACGCCCTCGATCTCGAGCAAACCCTTGGTCAGCATCGGGATCAACGACAAGGTAAGAAAGCCATGGGCGATGGTTTTGCCGCCGGGGATTTCCTTCGCAGCGCGCGCGACATCGACGTGAATCCATTGATGATCGCCGGTCGCCTCGGCGAACTTGTCAATCCGTTCCTGGTCTATGGTGAGCCAGTCGGAGACGCCAATCTCGGTGCCGGCCAGGCCCGGCAGGCTTTCCTGTGTCGCACGAACCATACGCGTCTTCCAATCAGGATGCGCCGAACCGCCCATCCAACCGCTGCAATATCTCTTCGGGTGAAAAACCCAGCGCCCCAAGCCGGCCGGAGCGCGCCAGCAACGCCAGCCCGGTCAACGCTGCCGCAACCAGCACGATGTCGCATTGGCTTTGACGACTGTCGGCTGGCAGACCACCGGCATCCGACAGCGCCTTCAGCACGGCGATCAGCCGGCCATTGAACAACCGTTCCGCCTCGCCGCCCGATGCCGAGGGCAGCGCCGCGGACGCCGCCGCCATGGTCTCGGCGCCGCTTAGCAGCGCCAACGCCGCGGCGCTGGCGCCCGCCAGTCCGCCATTGTTTGGGCCTCCCGCCTCGCGCATGCTGCGCGCCAGCATCGACAGATCGTCGGCAGCCAGCGCCAACAGCAATTCGTCCTTGTTGCGGAAGTAGCCGTATAATGCGGCTGGTGCGAAGCCTGCCTCGGCGGCCACCCCGCGCAACGACAGGTCGCGCGCCCCCTTACGGGCAGCAACCCGCCGTGCCGCCTCAAGAATGGCGGCGCGCGAAGCGGCCTTCGACGCCTCGCGTGTTCGCTTCACCCCAACGCGGATCGCCGCCTCCGACATGCCCCCCATGATAGGCGATTCGGTGGCAATAAAATCGTGTCCCTGCAAAAAGCTCAGGGATGTGCTTTGTGATAGGCGGGGAACACCTCATTGGCCTCGGTACCGACTTTGACCTTCATCTTCTGATTATCATTCACCAGGGCCGCTTCCTTGGCCATGAAATCGGCGTCCGGTTTCTTGCCGTCGGCCTTTGCCTTGGCCGTGGCATCGTCGATCTCCTTGCCGACACATTCCTGATAAAGGTCGGATTGGGCGATGAAATTTTTTGCATCTTGCACGGCGGCCCGCGCCTGATCGTAGGTCGCGGTTCCTCCATCCACCTGAGCTGGCGGAATAGGCGTCATGCAGGCGCTCTGGGCGAGTGCCGGGGGAACGGAACCGAGCAGTAAAATGGCAGCAACTATCGATGGCTTCGACATGAATTTTTCCTTGTTTGTCGGAAGAAGACCCGCAGCGCGCGGAGTGAAGCATATCCGGCCAGCGGGAACCAGATCGGCAAACGGGATTTGCGCCGTCCCAAAAGGAAAAATTCAGCACCATACCGTGCGGTGACGATCAGACCGGTCGGGCCTGCGAGCGCCTCATATTCGCCGTCAGCCGGTCGGCAAAACGCGTCAGCAGGGCCGCGAGCATCAGACAGAGGCTCAAGCCGTAAAACCAGTCCGGCCGGTGCGGATGGCTGAGATGGGCCAAGCCGATCAAGGCATAGCAGAGCCAGAAATAGATCGTCGAAACGCCCAGCAAGGCCCGGCGCGCGCCCCTGCCCAGCCGCTGAGCCATTCGTGGCGACAGGGCTAGCGCCAAGACAGCGGTAACGGCCGCTCCGAACAGAATAAACAAGGTCGTGCCGGCGGAAACGCCCTCGGCAAAAATCCGCGCGCCGAACGCATTGGGCACCAGTACGGCGAGGAGATAGACGGCGTAGCTGGCACAAAAGCCCCAGCCGAGCAGGCAAGAGTCTTCCTCCAGCCGTTT
>DATATP010000284.1:0-2051 GCA_036268715.1 Rhizomicrobium sp.
GGCTTTGAGCAGATTTTCCAATCGTATGGGTTCCGGCTTGAGCAGCCGCCGGCCGTCCCGCGACAGCTTCAGGATGGCGTTGATCAGTCCATCCATCTTGCGGGTTGACGACCGGATGAAGCCGATCGCCTCGGGCAAATCCTCAAGCGCGGCGCGGCGCGCTTCTTCCGCCACCGCGTCGCCGGTTTCCTCTCCGGCCCGCTCCATGTAGGTCTTGATCGACGCCAGGCACCCTTCCAATTCGCTGGTGAAGCCCATGATGTTCACCAGCGGCGCGCGCAGGTCATGGGTGCCCACATAGGCGAAGCGCTGGATTTCATCGTTGGCCCGGCCAAGTTCGGCGGTTCGCTCGCGCACCCGCTCCTCAAGGCCGAGATTGAGGTCCTGGACTTCACGGCGCGCCGCGACCAGCTGGCGGGTGTACAGCACAATCATCCAGATCGAGCCACCGACCACGAGGACGATGAACAGCACGCCGCCGATGGTCGCCCATTGCAAGGTGGCAATATTGTCGCGCTGGTTCTTCACGGCGGCGTCAATACGGTCTTCGGCGCGTTTGACCAGCGCAGTGAGGAGCACGGCGGCCTGCAGCGATAAATCGCGGCCGCGGTTGCTCTTGACCACCGCCAGGGCGTCGTCTCGACGTCCGGCGTTGAACAACTCCACCGTCTCGCGAAGTTCCGCCAGCTTTGCGGTCACGATCGGCACAAGCTTGACGACGCCATCGTGCTCGGCCGGATTGGCGGCCGTCATGTCGCGGACCTGGTTGAGTTGCTGGGGGATATCGCGCTCAGCCTGGGTGTAGGGATCGAGGTACGAAGCGTCTCCGGTCAATAGATAACCGCGCTGCCCGGTTTCAGCTTCGTCAATCAAGGTGCGCAGGTCCACGATCGCGGAACGCTGCTGCCGGGCCACCGTAACCGTATTGGAATAAACCGCGGTTTCCCGGACCAGCCAGAGATTGAAACCAACGATGGCAACGAGGGCCGCGAGCCCAAGCAGCATCGCCAGCACGGTGCCGCGAATAAAGGCGATGGTTGAGATGGGCATGCGATATTTCGTTAAAATCCAAAACTGGCGACGAACCCTGGGGTCGGCGCCCCGGCGGCTTTGCCGCGGATGTTTGCCGACGTTGGTATAAGGCGGCGGACCGGACCGCAATAAACATTGATGTATTTGAGGCAAGCCAACTGAGATAGCCGCCCCAGCGGCGCCCGCGCCGACACGATTGAGCTACCGCTGCCGTTTCGGGTTCCAATGTGCTAAATTGGCCCTGGCGATACTCCGGCGGGGCGCCGGAGAAGGGGGACTACCAGTGCGCAAACGCTCGGCAGCGGGCGGCAAACGCGTCGAACGGCAGCGCCGCGGGGCGGCAAAGCCGGAGCGGCGTGGCATCGTCAAGGCTGCGCGCCATGCCGCCCGGTCGGCGCCGGGCGGCCGATCTGCGCTGGCGCGGCTTAAGGATGAGCTGGACGAAACCCGTGCGCAGCAGTCCGCAATGTCGGAAGTGCTGCGGGTCATCAGCAGCTTTTCGGGCGACCGCGAGCCGGTCTTCGCCACCATGCTGGCGAACGCCGTCCGCCTGTCCGACGCCCATAACGGCGTCATCAATCGCTGGGACGGCGAAGAGCTTCGTCTGATCGCCACCCACAATATGCCGCCCGCCTTCACCGAGCTGCGCCGTCGCTTGTCGTATCGGCCCGGCGAGCATTCCGCCAGCGGCCGCATGCTCATCACCCGGCAGCCGGTCCACGTCGCCGACCTGGCCGCTGACCGGGCCTACTTGGACCGCAATCCGCCCACGGTCGCCGCGGTCGAACTGGCAGGGGTGCGAACCACGCTGGCCGTGCCGATGTTCAAGGACGACCAGCTGATTGGGTCGTTCACGGTCGGCCGCCGCGAGGTGCGGCCGTTCACGGCCAGGCAGATCGAAGTGGTGCAGAATTTCGCCGCCCAGGCGGTGGTCGCTATCGAGAATGCCCGGCTGCTCAATGAGTTGCAGCAGTCGCGCCAGCAGCAGGTCGCGACCGCCGATGTGCTCAAGCTCATCA
>DATATP010000285.1:0-4624 GCA_036268715.1 Rhizomicrobium sp.
GAGCTGCTGGGTGGCGGCAGCGGGTTGCTGCACCGGCTGGAACAGAATTGGCGCATGGTGCTGGCGGGCGTCATCATCGCTGCTGCGGCAGCGGCCTGGTTCGTGTTTTACGGTGTGCCGTTGGCGGCGCTGTGGATGGCCGAGCGCACGCCACCCACGGTCTCCGCCTACATGACTCGCGAAACCTTGGCGACGATGGATGGCCGTCTCCTCAATCCCACGAAACTATCGGCGGCAGAGCAGCATCGGTTTTCCGGGCTGTTCGCCGCTGTTGCGTCGTACGAGCCTCGCGGAGCGGGCGGCTACCGGCTGCTGTTCCGCAATGCGCCCTTGGTTGGGCCCAATGCTTTCGCCCTGCCCGACGGCGCCATCGTGCTCACCGACCAACTCGTGCCGATGTTCAAAAGCGACGATGAGATCGAAGGCGTGTTCGCACATGAGATGGCGCATGTGAACCGCGCCCATGTGCTGCAGCGGGTCTATCAGGCCTCGCTGGTACCGGCCGCTATCGCCTTCATCACCGGCGATGCGACACAGGTCGGCCATTTCGCCACTATCCTTCCGGGCGTGCTGCTGCAGTCGGCCTATTCGCGCCAGTTTGAGCAGCAGGCCGATGATGACGCCGCCGCGTTGCTGCTGCGGATGGGCAAAAATCCCGGCGCGCTCGCCAACCTGCTGGAGCGAATGGAAAAGAGCCTGTGCGGCGGCGGAGGCTGCGGTTCCAGCTGGCTGGGCAGCCATCCCGCCACCGCCGAACGGGCGGCACGGCTGCGGCATGCACGATAGCGCCGCTTAATTTGCGTGCCCGGAGAGGTGGGAGCCGCTATACAGGCGCGCCATAAGCCGGAAGCTGCCATGCGTACCGAAGAACCTCGCGCCATCCATCTTGCAGACTATAAGGCTCCGGATTTCCGGATCGAAAGTGTGCATCTGGATTTCCGGCTCGACCCGCAGGCGACGCGGGTTGCCGCAAAGATGATTGTCGCCAGACGTGGTGGAACCGGCACGCAATTGCGGCTGGACGGCGAGAATCAGAAGCTGCTTTCGGTGGTGCTGGATGGGAAGAGGCTGGAGGCGCGCGATTACAATTTCGACGATAAAGGCCTTATCATTCCGGGCGTGCCGGAGCGCTTCACCCTCGAGATCGTCTCCGAAATCTCTCCCGCGGCCAATACCGCGTTGGAAGGGCTTTACCAGTCGGGCGGCATGTTTTGCACCCAATGCGAGCCTGAAGGCTTTCGCCGCATCACTTACTTTCTCGACCGGCCCGACAATCTGTCGGTGTTCACGGTGCGCCTTGAAGCGCAGAAAGCACAGTATCCCGTGCTGCTGTCCAACGGCAACCGGCTGGAGAGTGGCGACCTTCCCCCTGACGAAAGAGGCAATGCGCGGCATTACGCGCTTTGGCACGATCCTTTTCCCAAGCCTTCCTATCTGTTCGCGCTGGTGGCGGGCGATCTGGGCGGGGTTCGCGACAGCTTCGTCACCATGTCGGGCCGCAAGATCGAGCTTGCCATTTATGTCGAGCATGGCAACGAGCCACGCGCGAACTATGCGATGGATGCCCTGAAGCGGGCGATGAAATGGGACGAGAAGGCCTATGGGCGCGAATATGATCTCGATATTTTCATGATCGTGGCGGTCTCCAGCTTCAACATGGGAGCGATGGAGAATAAGGGCCTCAACATCTTCAACGACAAGGTACTGCTGGCGAGCCCCGGAACCGCCACCGATGACGACTATGCCCGCATCGAAGGCGTGGTGGCGCATGAGTATTTCCACAATTGGACCGGCGACCGCATCACCTGCCGCGACTGGTTCCAATTGTCGCTCAAGGAAGGGTTGACCGTCTTCCGCGATCAGAATTTTTCCGCCGACATGCGCTCGCGGCCGGTGCAGCGAATTCAGGATGTGCGCAGCCTCAGGGCGCGTCAGTTTCCGGAAGATGCCGGCCCTCTCGCCCATCCGGTGCAGCCGCAGAGCTATATCGAGATCAACAATTTTTATACCGCCACCGTCTATGAGAAAGGCGCAGAGGTGATCGGCATACTGAAGACCTTGGTCGGCGACGAAGGCTACCGTAAGGCGACCGATCTTTATTTCGCCCGCCATGACGGGGAAGCGGCGACGGTCGAGGATTGGGTCAAATGCTTCGAGGACACCAGCGGCCGGGACCTTTCGCAATTCCGCGGCTGGTACCGCCAGGCCGGCACGCCGGTGATCGAAGCCCGCGGCGCCTATGATGCGGCCGCAAAAACCTATGCGCTGGAGCTGACCCAGACATCGGCGCCGACTGCGGGCCAGCCGGTCAAACAGCTGCTGCATGTCCCGGTGCGTATGGGGCTGGTCGGCCGGAGCGGCGCGGCGCTGCCGCTCACCCTGGACGGCGAGAACCGGACCGGACCGAAAGAACGCGTGCTCGAATTGACCGAAGCCAAGCAGCGCTTTCTGTTCACCGGCGTCGAGGAAGAGCCGCTGCCGTCCTTGGGTCGCCGCTTCTCCGCGCCCGCAATCTTCAAGACGCCGCTCACCCGCGCTGGCCGCGGGTGGCTGATGGGCCATGATCACGACGCCTTCAACCGCTGGGAAGCGGGCCAAGCCCTGGCGCGCGAAATCCTGCTCGAGATGGCGGACCGCGCCTCTACTCTGGGGCCGGGCAGTTGCGACAGACTTTATCTGGATGCGATCGGCGCGGTGCTGGCGGATGCGCAGGCCGATCCCGGCTTTGCCGCCCAGATGCTGATGCCACCGACCGAAAGCGAACTGGCGGCGGCACGCATGCCCGTCGATCCCGAGGCGCTTCACTTGGCCCGGGTCTGGTTGATCCGAGATATTGCCGCCGCGCATGGCCCCCGGATCGCGGCGCTGTACGAACATTCGGGCGGCGAAGGCCATTACAGTCCCGACGCCGCCTCAGCCGGGCGCCGCGCCCTGCGAAACGCGGCGCTGTGCTTTCTGACCGCGGCCGACGACGAGGCTGCTGCCGGGCTTGCCGAGGCGCATTACCGCACCGCAACCAATATGACGGACATGATCGCCGGTCTCGCGGCCCTCAGCCGCATGGAATCGCCGCTCAGGGATACGGCCTTCACCCATTTCCATGATCGTTTCCGCGCCGATCCTCTGGTGCTGGACAAATGGATGAGCTTGCAGGCCGGCTCGCCTTTGCCCGACACGGTGGAAGCGGTGCGCGCCCTGATGAAACATCCGGGTTTCGATATCCGTAATCCCAACCGGGTGCGAGCCCTGGTCGGCGCCTTCGCGGCCAATCCTCTGCGCTTTCATGATGGCTCGGGCGCCGGCTATGCCCTAGTAGGGGAAACCATCCGTGCCCTCGATCCGCTCAATCCCCAGGTCGCGGCGCGCCTGGCCGGTGCGTTTGAAAGCTGGCGGCGTTATGGCCAGACCCGGCAGACGCTGATGCGGCGCGAGATCGAGGCGATCAAGACGATGCCGGGCATTTCCCCGAACCTGTTCGAGGTGTCGGCCAAGATCCTCGCCTGAACGCCGCCAAACCGTTGGGACCTTAATCTTTCATTAACCCGGATGACGCGCGGGCTCCCGATTCGCATAATCGCCTTTGCGAATCACTGGGCTTGGGGTGGGGCAAGTCATGGCCCAGAGCCGGACAGCGGCGAGTTGGGGTTTGGGTACCGACGCATTGGCTGGCGCGTTGCGCGGCTTGATGCGGAGCATGGCGCGCGACGTGCGGCTGATGGTGCCGCTCTGCATTCTGTTGATCTGCGCCAGCTTCATCGCCGCGGCGGTCATGCAGATGCGGCTGGACGGGACACACGCCTCGACCCTCGCGACCGGGTTCGAGCGGGCGCGCACCCAAGACATGGCCAATGTCGCAGGAGCAGCCCTGGACCATTATGCGCGGGCTGGCAGCGCGTTCGCCGAAACGCATGATACCGAAATCGCCCGGATCGATCCCGCCATCCGCAACATCGTGGTGTTCGATGCGGCAGGCGCGCCGCTGGCCCATCTGAAGGGGACAAACAGTCTTCGGCTGCCATCCGCGGTGAGCGGCGATCAGCGGATTGTCTTTCCCGGCGGTCTTGTTTTCGCTGACGGGTCGCAGATCGTCATGGTGCTGTTCGATCCAGCAAACTTGATACCCCATTCACTGCTGATCCGCGGCGCATTGCTGGATTCCAGCGGGCGTGTGTTGGCCCGCGGCACGGATTGGAAGAGTGGCGAGACTCTGCGTGCCGCCGTTCCCGGCTGGCCGCTCAGTGCTGCGGCTTCGATCGGCAGCGGTGGCGTTCTCGACCGCTGGTATGGCAGCCTGCCATCCTATCTGCTTGCGATCCTCGGTCCGGCTGTCGCGGGCGCCTGGCTCGCGGCCCTGCTGGTGGGCGCATTCGAGCGCCAGGGCAAAGCGGCCCGTACGGTGCGCGCCCTGCTTGCGACCCGACCGGAGGAAGTCAGGCTGCTGGTGCGCCTGGCCAACGCCGAGCGGGGCGCAGCCGAAGCGCGGCGCTCCAAGTCCGAATTCATCGCCCATATGAGCCATGAGCTGCGGACGCCGCTGAACGCCATTATCGGTTTTTCCGACATTATCGCGCATGGCTTTTTCGGCCCGGCCGGCCATCCCAAATACAGCGAATATGCGCTCGAT
>DATATP010000286.1:0-16724 GCA_036268715.1 Rhizomicrobium sp.
ATTCATCCAGAAATTCTGCCGCCAGCCCCGCATCCAGCCGGATCACGTTTTGCGCCGCGGCGATGCGCACCGCGAGCGCTTGGGAAATCGGAAAACCTGTAGCGGCAAGCTCTTCGCCCGGCGCGACATCGCGCTGCCAGGGCAGCGCGCCGAACTGGCGCTGCATTTGATAGAAGCCGCGCGCGGCTCCCGGTATCGCATAGGCACCGCCCCGGGCGGCGGCACGGGTGAGGAAATCGAATTCGGTGGTGGCACGCGTTGCGGGATCATACATCAAGCAAAGGCCGCCCCCGCCCAGCCCCGCGGCCACGGGATAGGTGGTGGTCAGGGTAAAGAACATCGCCGTAACCGCATCTGCGGCGCTGCCCCCATCGGAAAACACCGCCGCGCCGGCCCGTGCTGCCAGCGGCTCGTCGCTCACGGCCACTCCGGTCCGCATTGCCACCGACTGATTGCTGTCGGCCACCCGTCCGGGCCTGTCGGAGGAAAGCCCCAGGGTCGAACCCACCGAATGGAGGGTATCGCAGCCGGCCAGGACAAGCAGCGGGACGCTGAGGAAACCGAGAAGACGGCGGCAGGACATAACCGGGTTTTAATCCTTGGGAGCTGCAAGCTCGATGGCCGGGCGACACTTAACGGCCTCCGAGCGAGAAAGCCAGCGTTTGACCTTAAGCCGGCGGCCCAATAGCTTTGGCAAGTGGGGATCGGCGCGGGGCGCTGAAGGAGTACCAAGCCTTGTCGAATAGCCATCCTGCCGGTGCGCAAGCGTCAGGCCGTCCGGCGCTCATCCGCAAGCTCTCCTTCGCAGCGGGCGTCGTTGCCGCCTTCATGGCTTATGGCCTGCCCGCCTATGCCCAGAACAACAGCCAGTTCGCTCTACGGGACACCGAGACCGAGGAGATGCTGAAAAGCTATGAGATGCCGCTGGCGCGCGCCGCCGGCCTCGATCTCAATCTCGTGCATGTCTACATGATCGGCGACATGTCGATAAACGCCTTCGCCACGCAGCCGGAGGACATCTTCATCAATGCCGGCATCCTGTTATGGCTGAAGCGGCCCAATGAATTGGTCGGGGTGATGGCGCACGAGACCGGCCACATCTCCGCCGGCCATCTGTCGCGCTTTTCCACCGGCATCCAAAAGGCTGAAATTCCGATGCTGCTGTCGCTGCTGATCGGCGTTGCGGCGATGATCGCGGGCGCCGGCCAGGCCGGAATGGTGATCATGGGAATGGGCCAGTCGATCGCCATGGGCGAACTCACCACCTTCACCCGGGTGCAGGAATCCACGGCCGACCAGATCGCCATGAAGCTGCTCAACGCCACCCATCAGTCGCCCAAGGGCATGATGGACACATTCGAGCGGTTCGCCCAGGAAGACGCGCAGCACGATGTCTATTACCGGCCCGATCCCTTTGCGTCCAATCACCCGGTCGATCAGGACCGCGTCTCGGCCTTGCAGGACCTGGCCGACGCGTCGCCCTACTACAATGTGCAGGACCCGCCGGAAGTGGTGCATACGTTCGAGATGGTGCAGGCCAAGCTGGCCGGCTTCATGCTGCCGGTGAACGAGGTGATGGACCGCTATCCTGTCAGCAACACCTCCGAGACGGCGCGTTACGCCCGGGCCATGGCCTATATGCGCAAACCCGACTTCAAAGCGGCGCTGGCCGAGATCGACAGCCTGATCAAGGACGAGCCCAACAATCCGTATTTCTACGAAGTCCGCGGCCAAATCTATGTCAGCATGGCCAAGCCGGAGCTGGGGATTCCCGATTACCAGAAATGCGTCGATTTGAAACCAAGCGCACCGCAATTGCGGCTGGGACTTGCCACCGCCCAACTTGCCACCGAAAATCCCGCCGTGGCCGGCGAAGCCCTCAAGAACCTGAAAGCCGCCGCCATGGTGGAGGATGACGATCCGGGGACCTGGTACGAGACTGCCCAGGCCTATAGCGATCTGAACAATGTGCCGATGGCCAACCTCTCCACCGCAGAGCTTTATTACGCCGTGGGCGACATGCAGAAAGCGATCGTGTTCGCCACGCGGGCGCGGCCGGGGCTGTCCCAGGGCACGCCCGACTGGCAGCGCGCCAACGACATTATCGGCGCGGCGGGGCCGTTGGCGCGCCAGCAACGGGGCGGATGATGGCACCCTGGAAAATTACGCTTGCGGGCGCGGTGGCCGGCGCGATGCTTGCTGTCGCCCTCGTCTTCGCGGCAGCGGCGGGGGGGTTCCTGCCAGTGAACGGACCGCAGATTCACGCGTGGTTGGTTGCTCATCCTCAGCTCGTGGCTGAAATGACCGACCGGCTGCAGAAGCAGCAGGATGAAGCGCAGCAAAAGGCGCAAGGCAGCGCCATGAAAACGCTGGGCCTCGCCGCCTTCTTCGATCCCAAAATCGCCTTCGTCACCGGGCCGGCCGATGCCAAGAAAACCGTCGTCGAGTTCTACGATTATGACTGTCCCTATTGCCGCGCCTCGATCCCGGCGGTGATGAAATACTATCAGGCGCACAAGAACGACACACGCTTCGCCTTCATCGAGCTTCCCATCCCCAGCCTGCACGGCCCCAGTGCCCTGGTCGCGGCCCGGGTCTCGCTGGCGGCGCGCCACCAGCCCGACAAGTATCTCGCCCTGCATTTCGCCCTGATGAGCCAGCAAAACGCGGTGGACGAGCAGGCGGTCTATGACGTCGCGGCCAAGGTCGGGCTCGACATGAACAAGTTGAAGGCGGACATGCAGAAGCCGGAGATCGACGCCGCAATCAAGGCAAGCCACGCCCTGGCCCAGCGTGCCTCGATCGACGGCACGCCCACTTTCGTCATCAATGGCGTGATCCATCCCGGTATGGTGGACGATGCAGACTTGGCGGAATTGACGAAGAGCTAGAGGATTCACCGCGTGCGCAGAATTCGCGGTACTTGCTTAGGCGCGTGGGATTTTGGCCTTCCGGAAATGAGGGTCGCGCGGAGCGTCTGTAGGCACGCGTGACAGCCGATAGCGACAGCGTATTCGGCGGCGGCCAAAAGACCCGCGCCTAAATCAATCCCGCCAGGGGGCTGGACGGATCGGCGTAGCGCTTCTTCGCCATGCGGCCGGCGAGATAGGCGAGCCGTCCCGCCTCGACGGCATGTTTCATCGCCGCGGCCATCAGCACCGGGTTGCCTGCTTCCGCAATGGCGGTGTTCATCAGCACCCCGTCACAGCCCAGTTCCATCGCTACCGCCGCATCCGAGGCTGTGCCCACCCCTGCGTCCACGATCACCGGCACCTTGGTCTGCTCGACGATCATGCGGATGCCAACCGGATTCTGCACTCCCAGACCCGAGCCGATCGGCGCCGCCAGCGGCATGATCGCCGCCGCGCCCATCTCTTCCAGCCGCCTGGCCATCAGGGGATCGTCGCTGCAATAGACCATCACCTGGAAACCTTCCCGGATCAGCATCTCGGTGGCGCGCAGGGTCTCGATCATGTCGGGATAGAGCGTCTTCTTGTCGCCCAGCACTTCCAGCTTCACCAAAGTCCAACCGCCCGCCTCGCGCGCGAGCCGCAGGGTGCGGACCGCCTCCTCGCCGGTAAAGCAGCCTGCGGTGTTGGGCAGATAAACAAATTTCTTCGGATCGATGAAATCGACCAGCCGCGGCTGGCCCGGATCGGACAGGTTCACCCGCCGAACCGCCACGGTGACGATCTCCGCCCCGCTCGCCTCCAGGGCGGCGGCATTCTCGGCATAGGTCTTGTATTTGCCGGTGCCGATGATCAACCGCGACCGGAAGCTGCGGCCCGCCACGACAAGGGGCCTGTCCTCACGCGGCACGTCGACCGGCGCGTTGCCGCCGCCGATGAAATGTACGATTTCCAGGCGGTCACCCATGGCGAGCATGGTCGCCTCATAGGCCGAGCGCGGCACGATGGCGAGGTTGCGCTCCACCGCGATCTTGGCGGGATCGAGCCCCAGCGAGACCAGCAGCCCGCGCACATGGGTCGGCCCCGGCAGTTGCCGCCTCTCGCCATTCAGGATTACTTCCAAGATCATCGGGCCGTCACCTTAGGGGTTTCCGTAGCCTGTCAGGTACGATTATAAGGCATGGCACGTCTCCATCCCTGGGAACTCATGCCTGAGAATGACAACCGTCCCACGGCCTTGCCGATATATATCGTCAACGGCCCGAATCTCAATCTGCTGGGGACGCGCGAGCCGGAGGTCTATGGCACCACCACCCTGCCCCAGATCGAACAGATGTGCGCCCGGCAGGCCGAAAGCCACGGACTTTCCATACAGTTCCGGCAAAGCAACCGGGAGGGGGAGATCGTCGATATCCTGCAGGAAGCGCGGACCAAAGGCTGCGGCGTCATCATCAATCCGGCGGGCTATGGCCACACCTCCATCGCCATCCTGGATTCCATCCAGATTCTCAAAATGCCGGTGATCGAAGTGCACCTCTCCAACATCCACAGGCGCGAGCCCTATCGCAATCATTCGTATATCAGCAAGGGCGCAACCGGCATCATAATGGGCCTTGGAGCGCAGGGTTATCTGCGCGCCATCGACGCCATCGCCCAGATCGTAAAGGCTTCCCAATGAGCGACAATGGCGACAAGTCCAAGCCTGGGATCGATGCCGACGCGATCCGCGCGCTTTCCGAACTGCTCAACGAGACGGGTTTGACGGAGATCGAAATCGAGACCAATCACGGGCGCATCCGCGTCAGCCGCGCGGGAGTCGCGGCGATCGCCGCCGCTCCCGTTGCGCTCCCGGCCGCGGCCGCGCAGGCCGCCGCCCCGGCTTCCGGGCCGCATCCGGGGGCGGTGCCTTCCCCGATGGTCGGCACGGTCTATTTGGCGCCGGCACCTGGCAAACCGCCCTTTATCACCGTCGGCCAGATGGTCAAGGAAGGCGACACGCTGTTCATTGTGGAAGCGATGAAGACGATGAACCCCATCGCCGCGCCCCGCGGCGGCACCGTACTGGAGATCAGCGTCACCGACGGCCAGCCGGTCGAGTTCGGGCAAACCTTGCTTATCATCGGCTGATGACCCGCGCGCTCGTCACCTCATCCCATGTCATGGCCGGCCCCAGAGCCGGCCATCCACCCGCATGGATGGCCGGGTCAAGCCCCGCCATGACAGCGACGTGGACGGTGAAAGTTCTTCTCTAGATGTTCGAAAAAATCCTCATCGCCAACCGGGGCGAAATCGCACTGCGCATCAACCGCGCCTGCAAGGAGATGGGCATCGCCACGGTGGCGATCCATTCCACTGCCGATGCCGATGCGATGCATGTACGGCTCGCCGATGAAGCGGTGTGCGTGGGACCGCCCGCGGCAGCCCAGTCTTATCTCAACATGCCGGCCATCATCGCCGCCTGCGAGATCACCGGCGCGGAGGCCATCCACCCCGGCTATGGCTTCCTGTCCGAGAACGCCAAGTTCGCCGACATCGTGAAGGAGCATGGCATCACCTTCATCGGCCCGGAGCCCTCGCATATCCGCATGATGGGCGACAAGATCACCGCCAAACAGACCGTGAAGGCGCTGGGTATTCCCATCGTGCCGGGCTCGGATGGCGAAGTGACCGACACCGACGCCCCGCGTCTCGCCGAGGAGATCGGCTATCCGGTCCTCATCAAGGCGACGGCCGGCGGTGGCGGCCGCGGCATGAAAGTGGCCAAAAGCGCGGGTGAATTGTCCTTCGCGCTTTCCACCGCGCGGGCCGAAGCCAAGGCGGCGTTCGGCAACGACACCGTGTATTTGGAGAAATATCTCGAAACGCCCCGTCATATCGAGGTGCAGATTCTCGCCGACAGCCATGGCAAGGTGGTGCATCTGGGCGAGCGGGATTGTTCGCTGCAACGTCGTCATCAGAAAGTATGGGAGGAAGCGGGAAGTCCCGCGCTGAACGCGCAGGAGCGCGACGAGATCGGCGCCGTCGTCACCCGCGCCCTCACCAAGCTGGGTTATCTTGGCGCCGGTACCATCGAATTCCTCTACGAGGACGGCCGCTTCTATTTCATCGAGATGAACACAAGGCTCCAGGTGGAGCACCCCGTCACTGAGGCGGTTACCGGCATCGATATCGTACGCGAGCAGATCCGCATCGCTGCCGGGGCCAGCCTGGGCTTCACCCAGAACGACATCGCCTTTGCGGGCCATGCCATCGAATGCCGCATCAATGCCGAAAACCCCTTTAACTTCCGCCCCTCTCCCGGAACGATCACCCAATTTCATTCCCCCGGCGGACTTGGGGTGCGGTTCGATTCCGCCATTTATACCGGCTATCGCATCCCGCCCTATTACGACAGCCTGGCCGGCAAGCTGATCGTCCATGCCAAGAACCGCAACGAATGCCTGCTGCGCCTGCGCCGCGCGCTGGACGAATTGGTAGTGGGGGGGATCGAGACCACGATTCCCCTATTCCAGACGCTGGTGCGCGAGCCCGACATCATTAATGGCGACTATTCGATCCATTGGCTTGAAAAATATCTCTCGACCCTGGAGCCCCGGGCTTAAGCGATACCGTGTTTTGGAGTAGTATCCTGCCGATAATAAGGTCGGGAGGCTTCTTTGGAATTCTTGAACAAATATGCGCCCCAGGCTCTGGGGGTGCTGCGCATCGTCACCGGGCTCCAGTATTTGGAACATGGCACATCCAAGCTGCTGAATTTTCCGCCTGCCCACATGGCACCGTTGATGTCGCTGGCGGGCGCCGCGGGGGTGATCGAAATCGTTGCCGGTATCCTGATCACCATCGGGTTGTTCAGCCGTTACGCGGCCTTCATCGCTTCGGGCGAGATGGCGTTCGCCTATTTCATGGCGCACTTCCCGAGAAGCTTCTTCCCACTGTTGAATGGCGGCGACACGGCGATCTGCTTCTGCTTTATCTTCCTGTACATCGCCTGCGCGGGACCGGGCGCATTCGCGCTGAATCGGAAATAGCAAGCTGGGTTTTTGTTTGTCGCGGTTCCGGACGGAGTTGGTAGCGCCAGCGTACCGACGCGACACGCTTTTCCTGGAACCGCTCTAAACTACCCTCGTCCCAAGCTTACCGAAGGGTGAGAACGGAGTGCACGGCACGCCACTAACGCCGCAACTGCTTCTCGCCGCCTATGCGCGGGGATTGTTTCCGATGGCCGAGCGGCGGGATGCGGCGGAGCTTTATTGGTTGTCGCCGGAAAAGCGCGGCATCATTCCGCTCGACTCGTTCCATGTTCCGCACCGGCTGGCTCGGACGGTGCGCTCGGGTCGCTTCGCCGTCACGGCAGACCATGCCTTCGACGCCGTGATGCGGGCCTGTGCCACGCCGGCCGAGGGCCGCGAGGAAAGCTGGATCAATGAGGAAATCCTGCGACTCTATGCGGCGCTATTTATCGGCGGCCACGCCCACTCGGTCGAATGCTGGCGTGATGGGGCGCTGGCTGGGGGCCTCTATGGCGTGCGGCTCGGCGCTGCTTTCTTCGGTGAAAGTATGTTCTCGCACGAGCGAGACGCCAGCAAGGTCGCACTGGTCCATCTGGTCGATGGTCTGAAGCGCGGCGGCTTTCGGCTGCTGGATACCCAATTCCTCACTGCCCATCTCGCCCGCTTCGGTGCGGTTGAGATTGGCCGCGGCCGCTACCTCGAATTGCTGGCGGAGGCGCTCAGTGCCCAGGCGGGGTGGCCGGCCTTCTGAGACACGCCAGCGGCAGCAATGACAACGGTCCCAGCAGCGCCGCAGCCAGCATCCATCCCTTCGCCGGGAGGCCGCGCGCGGGCGCCATCCGTTGGGCGGCGGCAACGCTCAGCACCGTGATCGCGAGAAAAATTATTGCCAGCATCATGACTAATTCCCTTACCGGCCTGCACCCTCGGGCATCGACTGCACCGTTTCCTTGTCGGAGGAATCCGGTGATCTCACCTTCACCGGTGCGGTGGAGGCGCCGACCGCCGCCGTCGCCGCATTGTTGTTGCAACCGATCACCCAGACGTCATAGGTCGGATGGTCCATCGCATTGAGGCTCGGACTGGAGGCATACATCCAGCCGGAAAACAGCTTGCGCGCGGCTTGGTCGGGGCGACGATCGTCGATCTGCAAAAAGGCCGCGGTCTCCGGCGTCTCGCTGGGTGGAGTCGAATAGCAATAGCGCGCCGTGATGGTAAGGGTGGCATACGTCACCGTCTTGCCGATGGGCGCAAAAATGTCGGTCGGCCTGCCAGTGATCTTGTCGAGACCGCGCAGGTGAAGCGCCGTGCCGCCGTTGGGGGCCGAGTCTTCAGGGCCGGTGGCTGCGGGCGCGGCGCTTTGATTTGTTGCGGCGGGTGGGCTGCGTTTGGTCGCGGCAGAGGATGCGGGCGATACGCTGGGCGCATTTACCGTCGCATTCTGGGCAAGGGCGGCCGCTCCCGGGCCGGCGGCAAACAAGATGGCAAGCGCCAGCATTCTCACGGGGAGGGTCCGGGCGACGGCGCGGGCTTGGGCTTTGACTGCTGGCCGGACTGGCCAGTGCCGCCCAACCCAAGATGACCGATGAGATTCATCAGATCGACCGAGCCTTGCGCATTTTCAATCATGCCGCCTGCAGGCAGCATCTTGTCGTCGCCGCCCGGCGTGATCGACAGATAGGAACTGCCCAGCAAACCGGCCGATGTCACCAGGACCGAGGAATCCGTCGGAATTTTGATGTCGTCGCGGATGTTCATATGGACCGTGACCAGATAGGTCCTGGGATCCAGCTCCAGGTCCGACACGCTGCCGACCTTGATGCCGGAGATGCGCACATCGGTGCCGACCCCGAGTCCGTCGGCCTTGGCCAGCCGGACATTGATATCGTAGCCCGACAGGCTACCCGTGCCGGTGCGCAGATAGGCGAAGATCAGGAACAGTACCGCCACCGCCACGACGACAGCGCCGATCAAGGTCTCCGCCGTGTTGTTCTGAATACTTCTGCCCGCGGCGGACATTATTCCGGCTTCCAGGCCTGATAGTCCCCAGTCGCTGGCGGGCGGGTACCCCCGCGCTGCAGACTGCCATCGGGGCGATACGCGCCATCCGTCCCGGTCAGGTTGGGTTGATGGGGCGCTTCCCAATGCTGCGATTTGAGCGGCGCCTGGGTCGGCGGCTCGGCATAGGTGTGGTGCAGCCAGCCATGCCAGTCCGGGGGAACCCGGCTGGCTTCGACCGTGCCGTTATAGATCACCCAGCGGCGGGAACCGTCCTTGTTCTGGTAATAGCGGTTGCCGAAAACATCTGTGCCCACGGGCACACCACGAAGCCAGGTGGTGAGCAAGGTTCCCCAGGTCGCCGAATTCCACCAGGAAAAAATCATACGAAACATGACGAGGCGCCGTGCAGGGATTCGCTGGACTATAGGGGGCGCGGTTTGCCCCGCCAAGGCAAACGACCGCACAAAATCGCGCCTCAGGGCAGAGGACTGGGGCTTATTCACAAACCGTCCAAAGTTGATCGCGACCCTGTGATGAAAATTTCCCGGAAAATATTTTTGCAGTCGCCGATTGAGGCCGCTTGACTCGCCGGTTTTTGGCGAAGTTCCGGCGCACCACATCTTGTAGGCAAGCCGTGATTAACCACTTGGCGCTTGCGCGGCTGGCGGCTGCGTGTCCATACTTTGGGCCGGTCACCCCGGTGACCACCAAATCTGGCGATGTCTGAGGCCCCAGCCGCAAGGACCAAAATCCTGCGAATGGGACAGTGTCCCCAAAATGGTGGCGCCAAAGGGATTGGGGCTAATTTTTTACGGGGAGTTCCATGCGCATCCATCGCCATTTCACGACCGAAGGCCATTCCCCTTATGAAGGCATTCCTTTTCGCAGCGCCTGTAGCGAAATCCGCAACCCGGACGGCTCCATCGTATTCGCCCAGGACGGCATCGAAGTGCCGGAAGGTTGGAGCCAGGTGGCGAGCGATGTGCTGGCGCAGAAATATTTCCGCAAGGCCGGTGTCCCGAAGTCCCTGAAGCCCGTGCCGGAAGACGGCATCCCGGAATTCCTTTGGCGCAAGCAGGCGGCCGGCCCCGAGACCACGGGCGAAATCTCCGCCAAGCAAGTGTTCGACCGGCTGGCCGGCACCTGGACCTACTGGGGCTGGAAGGGCGGCTATTTCGATAGCGAAGCGGATGCGCGCACTTTCTATGACGAGTTGTGCCACATGCTGGCGGCGCAGAAATGCGCACCCAACTCGCCGCAATGGTTCAACACGGGTCTGCATTGGGCCTATGGCATCGAAGGCCCGGGCCAGGGGCACTATTACGTCGATCACAAGACGGGGCGGCTGACCAAATCGACGGGGGCCTATGAGCATCCTCAGCCGCACGCATGCTTCATTCAGAGCGTCAAGGACGACCTGGTCAATGAGGGCGGCATCATGGACCTTTGGACCCGGGAAGCGCGACTTTTCAAATATGGATCGGGCACCGGCACCAACTTTTCCTCGCTGCGCGCTGCCGATGAGAATTTGTCGGGCGGCGGCAAGTCCTCCGGCCTTATGAGTTTCCTCAAGATCGGCGACCGCGCCGCGGGCGCGATCAAGTCGGGCGGGACCACGCGCAGGGCCGCCAAGATGGTGATTGTCGATGTCGATCATCCCGACATCGAGGATTTCATCGACTGGAAGGTGATCGAGGAGCAGAAGGTCGCCGCCCTGGTGGCGGGATCGAAACTGGCGGAGCGGCACCTGAAAGCGGTGCTCAAAGCCTGCGTCAATTGCGAGGGTTCGGGCAGTGACTGTTTCGATCCGCAGAAAAATCCCGCCCTGCGCCGGGAAGTCCGCGCCGCGCGCAAAGCGATGATTCCCGACAATTATATCGAGCGGGTGATCAGCTTCGCGCGCCAGGGTTATGAGGAAATCGAGTTCCCGACCTATGACACCGATTGGGATTCGGAAGCCTATATGTCGGTGGCGGGGCAGAATTCCAACAATTCGGTGCGAGTGACCGACGAATTCCTCGGGGCCGTGCTGGAAGACGATGACTGGAATCTTACCTATCGCGGATCGGGGAAGATCGCCGGCATGGTGAAGGCGCGCGCGCTATGGGACAAAATTTCCTATGCGGCCTGGGCCTGCGCCGATCCAGGCATCCAGTTTCACACCTCGATCAACGATTGGCACACCTGCCCGGCGGGCGGAGAAATCCGCGCCTCCAATCCCTGCAGTGAATATATGTTCCTGGACGACACCGCCTGCAACCTCGCGTCGCTCAACCTGATGGCGTTCCGCAAGGGCGGCGCGGCCGGCTCCTATGATCGCGCGAACATCATCGATGTCGGCGCCTTCGAGCATGCGGTGCGGCTGTGGACCGTCGTGCTGGAAATCTCGGTCCTGATGGCGCAGTTCCCGTCCCGGGAGATTGCGCAGCTTTCCTACGACTACCGCACCCTCGGCTTGGGTTTTGCCAATATCGGCGGCCTTTTGATGAGCGCAGGGCTCGGTTATGACAGCCGCGAGGGGCGCGCCATCGCCGGAGCGATCGCCGCGATCATGACGGGCACGGCCTATGCCACCAGCGCCGAGATGGCGGGCGAGATGGGTCCGTTCCCCGAATATGCCGCCAACCAGGACGCGATGCTGCGGGTAATCCGCAACCACCGCCGCGCCGCGCATGGCGAGACGGGAGGCTACGAGAAACTCTCCACCTTGCCTGTCCCGCTCGACATGAATGCGATTGCCGATGCGTCCTTGGCCGAAGCCGCCAAGCATGCCTGGGACGATGCGCTGGCGAAAGGAAAGGAATTCGGCTTTCGCAATGCCCAGGCGAGTGTCATCGCCCCCACCGGCACCATCGGGCTGGTGATGGATTGCGATACTACCGGGGTCGAGCCCGACTTCGCCCTAGTGAAGTTCAAGACCCTGGCGGGGGGCGGCTATTTCAAGATCATCAACCGCTGCGTGCCCGAAGCCCTGGCCAATCTCGGCTACCGCCAGCATGAAATCGACGCGATCGTCGCCTATGCCGTCGGGCATGGCACGTTGGAGGACTATAACGGCCGGCTCAATCACGACGCCTTGCGGGGCAAAGGTTTCGGCGACCAGCAGATTGGTGCGGTGGAAGCGGCGTTGGAATCGGCGTTCGATGTGCGTTTCGTGTTCAACAAATGGACCTTGGGGGAAAAGTTCTGCGCCGAGGTTTTGAAATTGGGCTCCGCGACGATGGATGCGCCCGATTTCGACATGCTCAAGGCGTTGGGCTTCGGCAAGCCGGATATCGATGCCGCCAATATGCATGTGTGCGGTGCGATGACCCTGGAAGGCGCGCCATACCTCAAGCCCGAGCATTTGCCCGTGTTCGATTGTGCCAATCCCTGCGGCCGCATCGGCAAGCGCGCGCTGGGCGTGGAATCGCACATCCGAATGATGGCAGCGGTGCAACCTTTCATCTCGGGGGCGATCTCCAAGACCGTCAATATGCCGAACAGTGCGGCCGTAACCGATTGCGGCGAGGCCTATATGATGAGCTGGAAGCTGGGGTTGAAAGCCAATGCGCTCTACCGCGACGGCTCCAAGCTCAGCCAGCCCCTGGCCAGCCAGGTGATGGATTTCGCCGATGACGATGATGATGACGGGATCGAGGCGCCGCGCCAGCAAATGGTGGTGACCGAACGCATCGTCGAGCGGGTGATCGAGAAAGTGCGCAAGCATGAGCGCGAACGCCTGCCGCATCGCCGCAAGAGCTATACCCAGAAATCGATCGTCGGGGGCCATAAGGTCTATCTGCACACCGGCGAATATGAGGATGGCAGGCTGGGCGAGATTTTCATCGACATGCACAAGGAAGGCGCCGCCTTCCGCAGCCTGATGAACAATTTCGCCATCGCCATTTCGGTGGGCTTGCAATATGGCGTGCCACTTGAGGAATTCGTCGACGCCTTCACTTTTACCCGCTTCGAGCCGGCGGGCCTGGTGATCGGCAACGATTCGATCAAGAACGCGACCAGTGTGCTCGATTACATTTTCCGCGAATTGGCCGTGTCCTATCTCGGACGCACCGACCTTGCTCATGTCGTGCCGCATCCCGACGAGGATCTCGGCGCGGGCGATGCTCCCGGCGGCGGCGAAGTGGCGTTGGCCAAAGTGGCGTCCAGCGGCTATTTGCGGGGTCATATCCAGCAATTGTCAGTTCATCGCGGCGGCGCGGCGCCCCGCATGATCGCGCATGAGGAACATGAGCACCTGGAGGCATTTGCAGACCGCAGCGCGCTGGATCTGAGCGAAATCCGCGCCGAGATCGAAACCACCCTGGGCAACCCCATCGCGGCGCAGGTTGCCTCGCTCGAGGCGGCCCTGTCCGGCAAACCGCGCGACGCGCGCGGCCGCCGCGCCACTGAAGCACGGCTGAAAGGCTTCGAAGGGGACAGTTGCGGCGCCTGCGGCAACTTCACCCTGGTGCGCAACGGGACCTGCATGAAGTGCAACACCTGCGGCAGCACCAGTGGATGCAGCTGAAGAAGCGGGCGGAGCAAAAGCCCGGCTTTATCGTTACGTAGGCATGCCCTTCGTCCAGTCTTCCGCACTCGAGTCCCTGGCCTATGACGAGTCTGGGCACCGGCTGCGCGCCACCTTCCGCGGCAGCGGACGGACTTACGAATATGAAGACGTGCCGCAGGACCTATACGACGCGCTGATTTTTTCCGATTCGATCGGAGCGTTCTTCAACAGCCATATCCGCGACCGTTTTCCGTTTCATGAAGTTTGAGCGGCGTTCGGCCTTCAGGAATCGATCCGCCGCACGGGACTGTCCGATTCGCCGCGCTCGGCTTCTTCCGCTTTTCTTTCCAGTTCGGCGGCGGCGCGCTCGAACTTGGCGATATAGTCGGGCCGGTTTGTCGCCCTGGCGTGATGGCGCAACTGCGCCGCTGCCATGCGCATCTTGGCTGCATCATTCGCTGCCTGAGGCCTCATTCCCGATCAACGCGGTTCCATTCCACGCGTTCCCGTCAACAGTTTCCCTAACACCCCGCTAACACCCCGCTCTAAAACGCGGCAGATGGCTATCCGGTGCCCTCCCAGGCAGCCGCCGTCACCAGGGAATCATCTCGGCGTAGTCCTGAATCATCTGGGAGAACACCGGAAACCTCTTGTCATAAGCGGCTTTGGACTTCGCACGGAAGGTAAAGACCAGGAAATAGTTCCCCTCTTCCGCGTAAGCCCTGGCCTGCCACGCACCCAGCCCGATGAAGGACAGAAGTGCGAATGGCCTGGTATCCTTGTCGGCGATATCGGTCAGCTTGGCGACATGTATCGCAGGATCGGCCGCTCCACGGTCGTTCGCCATCACCTGATCGATGGACTTGCCAGCGCGCGGAAATCCCTTCGCCAGAATCACCGCATCGGCATCGGCGAAACTCACCCCATCGGGAATCAACACATTGGCGGTGTTGGCAAGACTTGCCGCCTGATCCTGGTGCCAGTCTGCCACCGCGGGCAATTTCGGCCACGCGATGGTCTGGTTGCCCGATTCGAATTGCAGCATCTCCGCCTGGGCGGGCGACAAGGACAGCCCGGCAGCGAAACAGGCCAGCGTGGTGCGCCGGGTTATCACTCCGCCGCCTTTGCGTTCGCTCGCCTCCGCTGACGTTCGGCGCATATTAAGAAACACCATGTTTTGCTGGCTTATATGGTCGTGCGAGTTCGCACGCGCTTGTGGCGATCCGCGAATACCCGTAAGCCAGATTGAGAATCATCAAATTGAGGAGATACTCGCGCTTAGTCTCTGTCATTGGATGCGCCTGCTGATTTAGTTCGTAGCTAGCATAACTGGTATAGCGATCTGGTACGCTGACGATTTCAAGGGGCTGAGCTATGGCTATCGCGAGTTTGAGTATGAAAGTGAAACGCGGCTCCGAAAGTTGGGCTTACATTTATGTCTTTCTAGGCTTTGCCCTTAGTATTGAGGGCATTATAGTTTCTATGGCAACGCCGATACGTTTCCCTTGGAAGGAATTGCTCTTTGTGGCTATGGCTGCTGTTACGATTCGTTTGTTTTTGTTCAATGGCTGGTTTCAAAACAAGTTGATCGGCTTAAAAGGCCGGTACGAAGATGCGGAGCGTTAGCTATGGCCGCTCTCACAACGCCATAGCCCATTGGCAGTCCCAGGGCGGCCATCGCGCTTCGCCGGTACTCGCATATCTGAAGCCGCCGCTTTGCCTGCTGGCGGACTCCGTAAGTTAGCGGACATGGCGAGGATGCAAGACTCCTCTCTGACGCCACGGGTACGGGGCAATCCGGCCAGTCGGTTCTACTGCGCGGCAGGCGGATGAGTAGGAACGGGCGTTGCGAGGACGCGCCCTCCAGTATTCAGCTTGGGACCCAGTGGTATCCGGCTGGTGATGGCAGCAACCGTGTCCCCAGCACATTTCAGACTTGACCACGTCTTGCCTTGGTCAGTCGAGCACGTCTTTCCGTGCATTTGAAAACAATTGGGGGCACTGACTCCGCCTGCAGGAGTGACCAAGACGTCGGAGCCGCCACAGGTGCACCGGCAATACTCCTGTAGTTTGGGAGGTAGCGCCCAGGCCCAAGCTGGTACCAGGGAAGTCGCGGACAATCCAACGAGGAAGAACGCTTTTTGAATGTTCATTAGAGCCGTCCTTTCTTTTAGCAGGGTCGACCAACCGATGGCGGGCCGGGGATCATTTGTTAAACATAATGTAATGAACTGCCGGCCAATGCGCCATAAGAACGAACAGGGAACATTCTTGGCTTCAAAAATTCCCTTATAATCAAGTTCCTAACTGGATTACGCGGCTGAGCGTCACTCCGCCGCCTTGGGCAAGGGATCGGGCTTCCAGCGCAGCACCGGCTTGCGGGCGGCGGCCGTTTCGTCCAGGCGGCGGCGTGGCGCGAAATAGGGCGCGCCCTGGAAGCGCTCGGCGTCCCCCGCGCGCGCCTTTGCCGCCAGACCACGCAGCACATGGATGAAGCGGTCGAGCGATTCCTTCGATTCCGATTCGGTCGGCTCGATCAGCATCGCGCCATGCACCACCAGGGGGAAATACATCGTCATGGGATGGTAGCCTTCGTCAATCATCGCCTTGGCGAAGTCCAGGGTGGTCACGCCGGTGCCTTCAAGAAAGCTGTCGTCGAACAGCGCCTCATGCATGCAGGGCCCCTCACCGAATGGCGCGCTCATCACGTCCTTCAGCGACACCAGGATGTAATTGGCCGACAGCACTGCATCCTCGCTTGCCTGCCGTACCCCGTCGCGGCCATGGCTCAGCATATAGGCCAGCGCGCGCACGAACATGCCCATCTGGCCATGGAACGCGCACATCCGGCCGAAGGGCCGGGCATTTTGCGGCAAGCCGTCGCGATCCTCGACCAGCCGCAGGCCGTCCGTGCCTTGCACCAGCAGCGGCAGCGGCGCGAAGGGCGCCAGCGCAGCCGAGAGCACCACAGGCCCGGCACCCGGTCCGCCCCCGCCATGCGGCGTAGAGAACGTCTTGTGCAAATTGATATGCATCGCATCGACGCCCAGATCGCCCGGCCGCACCCGGCCCGCGATGGCGTTGAAATTGGCGCCGTCGCAATAGAAATAGGCGCCCGCTTCATGCACCGCCCTGGCGATCTCCACCACTTCGCCCTCGAACAGGCCGCAGGTGTTGGGATTGGTCAGCATGATGGCGGCGACGTCCGGCCCCAGCCGCTCGCGCACCGCTTCGACATGGACGGTCCCGTCCGCCGCCGCCGGCACCGAGCGAACGGTGAAACCGATTTGCGCCGCCGTGGCGGGATTG
>DATATP010000287.1:0-3687 GCA_036268715.1 Rhizomicrobium sp.
CGGCGACCGGCCGCAGCTTCGGCAGCTTCCGCCGGGACGTCGAGGCGGCGGTACGACGCGCCTATGTGGCGACCTCGGCCTTTGTCTCCATCGGCCGGGTACGGCAGATCAGCGTGCTGGTATCGGGAGAGGTCAATTATCCCGGCCAGCGTCTGGTCACCGGACTCTCCTCGGCGGTGGACGCGCTGCTGCTGTCGGGTGGTGTCAAGAAAATCGGCTCGTTGCGCAACATCCGCATCCAGCGCGGCGGCCACGAATATCCGGTCGATCTTTACAGCGTCCTGACGGACCGCGGCAGTGTGTCGTCCTTGCGGCTGATGGATGGGGATCGCATTCTGGTGCCGCCGCTGGGACGAACGGTGGCCGTCACCGGCTTGGTGCGCCGCCCCGCCATCTATGAATTGCCGCCGGGTCAGTCGGCGATGCCGGTGCGGACATTGATTTCGCTGGCGGGCGGCCAGGAAGTACGTGGACGCTATCGGGTTTCACTGATGCAGATTCGGCCGGATGGACAGTTCGATCTGTCCCCGATCTCCGGCGAAACCGGGCAGGTGCGCGACAGCGAGATTTTGTTCGTGCAACTGGGCGCCGATCAGATGACCAGCCAGGCAACCCTGTCCGGAGGTACCGGCCTGGCGGGACAATATCCCATCGTCGAAGGCACCAAGCTTTCCGATGTGATCAAGGCGCCGGGCGCGCTGGGCGTGGCGCCCTATACGCTTTTCGGCGTCATTTCGCGGCGCGATCCCCGCACCCTGCTGCGGACGCTCATCGCCTTCACCCCCGTCGCGGTTTTGAACGGCAATGAGGATCAACAGCTTCAGACCGGCGACATTGTCCGTCCCGTGACGGTGAATGAGGAACGCCTGGTGGACGCTACGGTTCACAGATTCGTGCAAATCGAAAATCAGCGCCAGGAAGCCATACGCAACCCGGTTGTTGCACCCAATTCACCAAATATCACCACCACGACGGATGCCAATGGGCAGGTCGTCCGCACGACGCGGCAGCAACCCGACCAGGCGCTCAACGAAACCTTGTCGGCTTCCGACCTGGCGGCGGCGCAGCATTACGACATCCAGGAAATCGGCAGTCGTTCCCAATCGCAATTGTCCGCCATCGCCAATGGCCAGCCTCTGCCGCCTTTCAATCCGCCAAGACCGGATTTGCCGTCTCAACAGAACGCCTATCTCCAACAGCAACAGCAACTGCTCCAACAACAGCAGCAGCGCGGCGTGTCGCAAGGGGCGGACGGCCCGCAACAAAACACGTATCAGCAGAGCGGCTCCCCATTCCAGCCTGGCGGCACCCCGGCCTACGGCCAGGGCATCGCTGTGATGCCGCAAATGCCCGACACGATGTCGCAATCCGGACAATTGCCGGGCTACGGATCGCAAAATAATTTGTCTCGCATGCAGCAGCAACAGCAACCGCCGCCCGCCGCCAATTTCGAGGATCAGGCGATCCGGCCGGACCAATTTCCTTCCAATCGTGAGGTGAAGACGTTCAACGCCCTGGCCGAGCAGCTCGGTGTCGACCCGCTGGTGCTTGTCAATTTCTTCATCGATCATCAAGTCACCCTGGATGGCGCCGTGCGCGGACCGGGCACCTATTTCGCCGGACCGAGTGCCGTGTTGCAGGATCTGGTGCAAGCTGCCGGCGGCACCATCAACTGGGCCGACGAGAGCGGTGTCGAACTGATTTCCACGGCGGTGGATTCGCAGAGCGGCCAGTCCCAAACCCGCCGCATGCGGCTGCCGCTCCGTCAAGGCATGTTCGCCAGCTATATCGTGAAGCCGCACGACGAATTCCGTTTCAACCAGGTATTCTCCGACGCCCAGCAGGGTACGGTGACAATGCAGGGCGAAGTGCGCTTCACGGGCGTCTACCAGATCACCCGGGGCGAGCATCTGTCCGATCTTCTGATGCGCGCCGGCGGCCTCACCAGCACCGCCTATCCCTACGGCACGGTCTTCCTGCGCAAATCGGCTGCGGAAGCAGAACGCAATGGCTATATTCGCGCGGCCCAACAGGTCGAGGATGAGCTCGTCGTGGCGATGACGCGCGTGGGCACGGACAAGATTTCGCCCGACACCTTTTCCGCGATGCAGTCCTTCGTGAATGATTTGCGCAACCAACGGGCGATGGGGCGCATCTCGATACAGGCCGATCCCAGTGTGCTGGCGGCGAAGCCGGCACTTGATCCCCTGCTGGAGCCGGGAGACGTGATCTATATTCCCCAGCGGCCCAGCACGATTTCGGTGTTGGGACAGGTGAGGCAGCCGGGCAGCTATCCCTATCGCGCCGGCGCATCGCTGCAGGATTATGTGGAGAAGGCCGGCGGCGACACGACTTTGGCCGACGGTTCGGAAACCTATATCGTTCTGCCCGACGGATCGGCGCGAAAGATCGAGAAATCCTGGCTCAGTTTCGACAAGAACGACCTGCCCCCTGGCAGCGCGATCGTGGTGCCACGCGATGTGACTCCGCTTGACCTGCGCCAGACCATCATCGATGTGTCGCAGATCTTCAGCCAGTTGGCGATTTCCATCGCCTCCGTCGCGGTGATATCGCGGTAGGATTCGTTCTTGCCTTACCGGCCGTAACTGTCTTCGAAGCGGACGATATCGTCCTCGCCGAGATAAGTGCCCGACTGCACTTCAATCAGTTCGAGCGGCTCGCTGCCGATATTTTCGAGCCGGTGTTTGGACCCGAGCGGGATATAGGTTGACTCATTTTGCTTCAGCGGAAAGACCTTGTCGTCGCAGGTTACTTGCGCGGTTCCCGATACAACGATCCAGTGCTCGGCGCGCTTGTGGTGCATCTGCAACGACAGCTTGGCACCCGGATTGACGGTGATGCGCTTGACCTGGAAATTGCTGCCGCTGTCCAGGCTTTCGTAGGCGCCCCAGGGGCGGAACACCTTGCGATGGGTGATATGCAGCTCGCGACCGCCCCGGTCCAGCAATTCGACGATTTTCTTGACGTTTTGGGCCTTTTGCTTGTGGCTGATCAGAACGGCGTCCTTGGTGGCGACCACCACCAGATCGTCCACTCCGACAGCCGCCACCATCGGGCCTTCGCTGTGCAGATAGGTGTTGCGCACATCTTCCGTCAGCACATCGCCGCGCGCCACATTGCCGGCGCCATCCTTGCTGCCGATCTCCCACAAGGAGTCCCAGGCCCCGATGTCGCTCCAGCCCATCTCCACCGGCACCACCGCGGCCTTGGCGGTGTGCTCCATCACCGCATAATCGATGGAGATGGAGCGGCAGGCGCAGAACGGTTCTTCGGCGAGACGGAAGAAATCCAGGTCCTTACGGCCTTGCGCCAGCGCCGCCTGGCAGGATCTGAGAATGTCGGGCGCAAGCCGCTCCATCTCCGCCAGAAATGTGTCAACGCGGAACGCGAACATGCCGCCGTTCCAGTAATAGTCGCCGGATTCGAGATATGTCTTTGCGGTCGCAACGTCGGGTTTTTCCACGAATTCGGCAACCGAAAATATGTCCTCGGAACCGTCAAGCGGTTCGCCCCGCCGGATATAGCCATAGCCGGTCTCGGCTCTCGCCGGCCGGATGCCGAAAGTCACCAGATTACCGGCTTGCGCCGTCCGGCGCGCCCGCTCCACCGCCGCGATGAAAGCGGCCTCGTCCGCCACTGCGTGGTCGGCCGGCAATAACAGCAGGA
>DATATP010000288.1:0-4893 GCA_036268715.1 Rhizomicrobium sp.
TTGCCGCTGTCGGAATTGCTGGTGTTCGTCGAGCTGTTGGCGTGACTGTCGTCGGCCGCGTTTCCGGTGTCGGTATTGCTTGTCGTGGTGGACGTCGCCGTGTTATTAGCGCCCGCCACGGTCGAGCCGGGAGAAGACGATCCCGAGGCGTCCGGGTTGTCAGCAAACGCGGCGGAGGCCGTGAAAAGCGCGATCGCAGAAGCCGCGACCAGCAGTCGGTTTCTTGACATGGAATTCTCCCTCAGGTGCGTGATTGCACCGGCATGACGGTGCGCGGCCTGGTCGCAGCTGTCGAATCATTAAAAGATTTCGCTACCGTATAGAGCAAGGGAACGTTCGCAGCTTTGTATGCGCGGTATCACTCCAAGAAGCGCGCATGCAATTTCAATATTAACATATGATGTGGAACTCGTCGTCGGAGCTTAATATTTGATAGGACCGCTCCTGCAGTTATTATGTCCGACAATTATTTGCAGCCGCGGTTTCCGTTGACGAGCCCGGTCGCTTCGAAAATTATTTCGGGTTCAAGCGGAGAGAAATTGGGGCCGCAGATCGGCGCTGGTGTCACGATGTTCCAGCCTTTGCAACCCGGGCATCCATCCGACGAGGCGCGAAGATTCGCGTTCGGCTGCTCCATAGATGTCAGCCGCAAACGCTTCGAGGCCCTGCCGGTCCAATATGCGAATCCTCGAATGCGTCTTGACCACCAGCCCGCGATGTTCCAGAGCCTTGGCCGCCAGGCAAATGCTCGCGGTTCGCGCGCCCATCGCGTGTGCGAGCAATTTGTGGGTCACATGGAACGTGTCGTCCTCCAGCCGGTCCTGTGCCATCAGCAACCAGCGGGCGAGGCGCTCTTCCAGAGTAGCACGGCCGTTGGCAAGCGAAGTGCTGCCAAGCAGGGCCTGGAATGCATTGACGAAAGGCAGCCCTGCGACGCGGCAAGAGGGCCTGTCGTGCAGCAGCGCCCGCACCCTCCGCGCCGGCGCGCGCCAAGCACGTCCGGGGGTTTGCGTGCGGATCGTATAGCAGGCGCGGTCGTCACCGAGAAAAATGGAGAGGCCGGTTATGTTCTCGTATCCAATGGAGCCGACCTCGATCTCCCCATGCCGGCCGCCTTTTGCCAGCACGGTAGCGATGCCCGATTCAGGAAAATAGACCCATTCAACCGTCCGGCCGCAGACTTCCAGGTCGGCGCGCGCTGGAAGCTCTGTTCGCTCCAGAATTCCGGCGAACGCAGCGAAGTCAGCGTCGGAAATCGATCGCAGGAACAGATTGCGCGGCCTGCTTGCAGCAGACGACATTGCCCCACCCCCCGTTGCAGCGCCCCAAAAACGCCGCCACACAAACATCTTAACACGGAGCCGCCGCACCGCTGTTAACAAAAGATATTGGAGGCAAAATATTGGCAAGCGTAGCCGCCGGCGCGGCTTTCAATGCCTACGCTGCCCTGGATCAAACGACGGCGCAGCCTCACGGGCTAATTTGGGAGCATTGAGATCGCCTTGCGCAAAGTCGACCGTACCAATCCCCGACCACCCTTGCTGTGAATTTCTCACGCTTGGAGACGCCCGGTTCGTCCGCCAAGGTTCATGTGCAAGAATTGTTTTCATGGCAAATACTTACGCGCACTTGGATGCCGATCCTATGCGAAGGGCCGCCGACTTGATCGGTAGTCAGATTGCGGCAGCAATGGAGGGCAACGTGGCCGACCTCATTCCACTGCGAGGGCGAGCCAAAGGAATTTCCTGATCTTGATTTCATGTGCTTGTTCGCTTGGTCTAGCCGGCTCAGCTTATATGGCCGGTCAGCGTGGCATGTTTGAACCTGGAACGCGGCTCAAGAGGTCACTTACATTTCGGCCCTACTCCTGGGACACCGCGACCCGAACATCTGATTCGCGATAAATGTGAGCCAACCGACGTCCCCATTTTCGTGCCGGTAACTCGATCAGGTGATGGATGGCGACCGATACACCGAAGACGGCGGCGAGGGTAAGCACGTCGCTGGTCCAGTCGCTGCTCCAGTTTGTGTTCTGCGGGCCGTGTCGGGTCAGCCAGTTGAAGCGCTGGATGATAATCCAGTGGGTCAAGTAGATTGAGTAGGATATCTCCCCCAGATACAAAAGCGGTCGCGATTCTAGCACCCCGGCGCAGCCATTCGTTCCCTGGGCCGCCAATACCACCAGCAACGCGTACGCAAAAACCAGCGCGAATGCCCCGGACGGCAGAAACAGGCCTACCGCAAGCAGCAGCAGCGCTGCGCCCTGGCCGACAAGTGATGGCAGCCGCCAGCCGCCCGCAAAAGCAATATAGAGCAGGCAGCCAGCGGGAAACTCTCCCGCCATTCGCAGCATGCCAGCCCGACCGGCGGCGTTAGTATCGGAATGACCGGAAAGGAGCAGAAGGAACACGGTAGCCGTGAGCGCGCTCGCCGCAAGGCCGAGCAGCCACGGGGTCGCACGTATTTGTCTTGCCGTCACAAGCAGCAGCGGAAACACAAGATAGGCGAACCATTCGGCGCTGAGGGACCAGGATGGATCATTCCAGTTGCCTGGAAACCAAAAACCCCAATTCTGGACCAGAAATAGGTTGGCGACGAAAGCGCCAGTACTGAACCGCTGCCTCGATGCATGATAGATAGCAGCGAAATTGGGAATGCCGACCACTATCAAGCCGAGCCACATCAAAGTGAACAGATGAAGCGGATAGATACGCGCCAGGCGCACCAGCAGGAATTGGCCATAGCCTTTGCCGCTCGTTAGATCGTCCCTACTGAGATAAACGTGCGACAGCACGAAGCCGCTAAGCAGAAAGAATAGGTCTACGGCCGAGTAACCCTCGGCAATGACTGGCAGGCCGGGGGCATGGTGCATGTGAAAGACCAGCACCCAGAGCGCTGCGACCCCACGTAGGCCCGTCAATGCAGGAAAGTTCTTTTGATCGCGCGCTTCCAACTCGGTACCAGCTAAACCTGCGACGCCGTTAGCAGGTCGGTAGTTAAAAGCTGTCTCACGCTGCGCCGGAAACCCATAATCTTTTTCATGCCACTCCGCGTGATTAGAGATATTTTCCGAATGACGTCAGTAGCAGATAAATCGGAGCGCTGATCACGATAAGCGCCAAAACCAAAGGTCCCGCCGCGACCAACAGGATGAGTCTGCCGACCGTCAGGACCTTTTTTGTATAGGCTGGAGAATAGAATGTCTGCGTGGCAATAACCGCCATGACCACGCCCGCTGTGATGTATAGCCCCGCGAATTGAAGTATTGATTCCAAAATTGCCCCCCATAGATGATTGACTCAGCCTGATGCGGCCGATTCAACCTCATTTTGATTTGTGTACGTCGTATCATAATCAAAGCTGGTTAATGGACGGCACGCCCGTAATCGGGCGGTCGGTGGCGCGCGCTCGATACGAGGATTATCGCCACTTCACCGCAGACCTCGACGAACACCATTCGGGCGATCACCGCCGACTTCACGTCCAGCGCGCTCGGCGCGTCCTACAACTATCGGGGCAACGGCACCGACCACGTGAATATGAACTGCGTCGTGCTGGCTGGCGGCAAGCCATGGGCCCGGGACGCCGGCAAGGGCTGGGGCACGGCGCCGCGCGATCCGCTTCCACAAGCGTTCCGGCTTGTCTGCATGCAAAGCAGGCTTTCAGGGGCTTGTGGTGGTGGTCGTGGTGGTCGTTTGCGTCTGGGGCTGGATGGCCTTATCGCCACCGCCCGTGACGACAAGGCCTAAGATTCCCACCACCGCTCCGCCGATCCCTAGCAACAGCGAGCCGTTGCCGAATCTCTGGGCGCCGTCCGTTCCCGCGGGCCGGCCAGGCGGCAGCGGCGCCCCGGTGCCGGCAGGCGACGGTGGGATATTGGCAGCCTGTGTCTGGGCGAACGAGGGGAGTGCGCCGCAAAGCACCGCCACTATCGCGGCTATCATCTTGTTGATCGTCTTCATCCCGCCCACGGCAGCGTGATTTCTAAAATCTCGGCCGTTTTGTCAAGGGTTGGCAGATTGGACGAATCGACATTTGGCGGACGCGCGCCATGATACGGGGTCGGCGGGGACTTGATGACTCATCCTGCTGGCCGTGCGCCAATTGTCTCTGCGAAGCCAGGCGCCGGCCAGCCCGTGAATTGAGATACTGCGCCATCCTGGGCGAGCGGCCGGCGCTAACGAGACTCCGCGGGATAGCGATAGACAAAGCGCGGGCCGTCCCACACTTCGAATCCTTCGATATGCGGCACCCTGGCCTTGAACATCTTTTCAGCTTCGGCAATGCGTTCCTCATCAGTCTGCGCCGTGAGAACCTCAACCGAGTCTATATGGCCGTGTAGCATGAAATAACAGCGCATGGATGCTCCCCCGAGCCGGGGACTACACTGCCAGCGGATCATCTCATTTGTTTGTCAGTTTCCATATCATAGCCTGGCCTGCCTCTGCCGGACATCGCCGCTCTAAGATGAGCGCGGTCAAAGATGACGCCGGATCATGACGGCGCCTTAGCGGCGAATATCAATTTTCGTCCACAGCGCCAACCGATTCATACTTTGTAATTCGGTTTGAGGCGGCGCCGGCCCGCTTTACACGCTTGGGCGAGTCAGCCAGGAAGCGACGCTTTGGAAAAGCTAGCATATAGCGCGCAAGAATTACGCGGGCGGCGCCGCGTTGGCGAGCAATGGCCACTGCAACAACGGCCCGCGCTGATCGTGGGATTGTCAGCCCTTCTCTGGCTTACCCTCGGCATAGGATTCGCATTCGCGTTTCTTTGATTGTTGGGCGCTGTCCTCTTTGCTCCCCGTCGCCACCACCCGCACGGCATTATTCGCCGCCGGCCGCTGCAACAATATCGCTTCCTCTATCGGCGCATTCATCCATGCTGCCCGCG
>DATATP010000289.1:0-1634 GCA_036268715.1 Rhizomicrobium sp.
CGCGCGAGCGTACGACCACGCCGAAGCACTGGCCGAACATCTCCCTGGTCACATAGCCCGGCACTTTTTCCGTCGTCACCACCAGCATGGCTTGTTCTCCCGCGAGTCCGGCGCGATTATGCACCATGGGGCTGGCGGAAGACACGGCGGTGCGGGACGAGGGCGGCAAACTGGCCGCCACCCTGTCGCGAAACTGGGAGATATGGGGCCCGAATGGTGGCTATATCTCCGCCATCGCCCTGCGCGCGGCCGGCAAGGTCGCGCCACCCGATCACCGGCCGGCGACCTTCTCCGCGCAATATCTTTCCGCGGGGCAATTCTCCGATGCCGAGGTGGCGGCAGAGGCGGTGAAAAAGGGGCGCAACGCCTGGTGCATCAATGTCGCGCTGTCGCAAGCCGGCAGGCGGTTCCTCCAGGCGCAGGTGTGGACGACGAACAAGAGCGACGGTCCGCAAGTGCGGGGCCGCAAGATGCCGGAGGTGCCGCCGCACGGATCGCTGAAATCCTGGCGCGAGCTTTTTGCGCGCAAGGAGGACGACGGGCCGCATTTCCGCTTCTGGGACAATTTCGAGGGCAAGCCGGTCCGCCAGCGCCAGGTCAACGACTTCGATCCGCGCGGCGGGGTGCTGGAGGAGTGGTATCGCTATTTGAATTTCGCGCCGGCCGCCGATCCGTTCCTCGATTCCGCGCGGGCGCTGATCCTGATCGACACGTTGCAATGGCCCGCCTTCTGCCGCGGCCTGGCGGCCCAGCCCTCCTATATCGCGCCGAGCCTGGACGTGACGGCATGGTTTCACGACCGGCCGGGCGATGCCGAATGGCTCCTGGCAAAGGCCCATGCCGACAGCGCGCTCGGCGGCCTGATCCAGGGCGGCGTGGAGATCTGGAGCGGGGACGGCCGCCTCATCGCCACCGGCGGCAGCACCATGCTGCATGTGGCGCGGGGCTAGGCCGCGCGCCGTTTCGGCCGCGTTGACTTCGCCGGAAACCGTCCATAAACATCCCGGCCCAACCCGTGCCCAGATGGCGGAATTGGTAGACGCACTAGTTTCAGGTACTAGCGCTGCAAGGCGTGGAGGTTCGAGTCCTCTTCTGGGCACCAGGAAAATGTCAATAAAATCAATGGCTTATAGAAAATAAAAGCAGTACACGGACGAAAGTGCTGGAATCGTCCAACAAACTCAACCCCTTACCAATTGATCAAAATTGCGTTTGAGTCCGGCATTGGGACTCGAACGGCTCCCGAAAAGTAGTACGAAGAAATCTAGCCACCAACTGCGATGGCGGTATCTGCGCCGAGAAGTGTCTTGAGTGACGAGACAACAATGAGTCTCCGGCGCCCAATTGTTGTTGTCGCCAGGCGCCCTTCACTTATTAGCTGATATAGCTTCGTTCTACCGATGCTGGCGAAAGAGCATGCATCACGCACGGTGCATGTCAGTCGCGCGCCAATCGGTACTTCTGTCTTCGTCATACGATGGAAATGCAGACACCGACTTTGTGTGGCAATCGACTTGGTGGAAAACTCTCGAGCGCACCGAGCACCGATTTTATCATCCGCGATTGACCGCAGCGGGTCGTGGGCAGTCGATGAATTTATTGGTCCGAGCCGAGTGCCAACATTATTGGTTCGG
>DATATP010000290.1:0-7078 GCA_036268715.1 Rhizomicrobium sp.
GGCGAAGACCTGGAAGACGCCATGCTGCAGGTCGCGGCGCGCGCCCAGTTCGACGAGCGCGAGCCGGCGCCAAGGATATTGATCTGCGGGTCGCTGTATCTGGCGGGCAGGGTGCTGGCGGAGAATGGGTGAGGAGTGGCGCGCGCAGCGCGTGAGCAGGTCCAGTGGACCTGCGAAAGCGACGAACGCCGCGAGCGGCAGCGGCCCGCGACGAACGCCCCGAGCCTAGAGGGAGCGACACCGGGAGGAACTTAGATGCCCAAACGGATTGATCCTTCCACCCTCGCTTCACGCATCGGCACTTTCTACCCCCCGCCTTACGACCAGCCCTGCCGTACGCGCGACCGCAAGCCCCTGGGGGATACGGCGGGCCTAACGCAGTTTGGCATCAACCTGCTGCGCCTTCCGCCTGGCGCATGGTCCAGCCAGCGGCACTGGCACATCGCCGGGGACGAGTTCGTCTATATTCTCGCGGGCGAAGTGGTGCTCGTCACAAATGGGGGCGAGGAAGTGCTGAAGCCCGGCGACTGTGCCGGTTTCAATGCGGGCGATCCCGACGGCCATCACCTGCAGAATCGCACCGCGCGCGATGCGCTGCTGCTTGAAATCGGCAGCCGCGTCGCCGGCGATGGCGCGCATTATCCCGACATCGATCTGGTCCATCCGCCGGGTGGCAAGCCGGCCATGTACACTGACCGCGACGGCATGCCCTACACCGATCTGCACCGCCGTGGGCCGGAAGACGACTGAATTTATTTTTGCGCCGTCACCCGTGGCGGATCTTTTCCAAGATCGATTCCAAAATCGTTCCTGCGCCAGGTGATGAAGAACAACACCACCCCATCGTCCTCGCGCGAAAAGCCGTAAGCGGGGCTGGTAGAGACGATCAGCTTGCCGGTTTTGGGGTCGTACACGGTGGCGGCAAATTTCGCCACGCCCTTGGCCTCAGTCTCCTGATAGAGAGACAAAGGCGGCAGGGTCGTGCCAGAAGCGAGGGTCAGCGGCGTCGGCAAGGCGGGGATACCGAACAATGTTTGCCTCTCGCCGGTGGACAGAACACCGGTGCGCGGCAGGATCACCGCATCCGCCTTGGGACGGTCCGAGATCAGCCGCACGCCATGGCGCAGCAGAGCATCCTCGATCGCCGCCAATCCATAGGCCTGGTCCTGGGCTGCAAATCCGGAGGTATCGACAAAGGCCGTCAGGTTCGGCGGCACCTGCGCCGCCAGGGCCTCGGCGGCGCGGTCCGCGGCGGTGGAGATCAGCAACAACTCCTGGGTGCTGCGCCCGGGGCTGGTGGTCCGCACCGAAGTGCAGGCCGCAACCAGAAAGGGCGCCACCACCAGGGCCAGTATCCGCATCGGTTTTATCCGCTAATCCCGCAGTCAGAGGAATGCGCGGCTTGCATCGCTCGTTCCTTTATTAAGGCCAGGAAAGATTCATGGGGACGACCAAGGAAAGAGTTGCGCCAATACTTGCCTTATTGCTCTAAGTAGAGTAACTATTAACTAACTCTGCTCAACTTGCAGTGGGCGGAGTGGGGGCTTTTGGCATCTGAAAACGGCTCGAGAACGGACGGCTTCTGTTAGCCGGCTCATGTGCGGTTCGGATGTGGGTAATCCCGGATGGTTCACCGGGATGGGGTACGTCATGACGGTCGGTGAGAAAATCTACGCCTATTTGCGCAGGGCCAAAACGTTGGACCGGGCGAGCCGCATTTCTGATTTTCAGATGCAGGTCGAAAAGGACAGTGTGACCCTTGTCAATCTGAAGACCCGCGCCGCGCAAACCTTTTCTGTCGAGGAAAAGGACCGCGACTGGTTTTGAAACGCGCCGTTGGGAGCGGCAGTCCGCCGGTAGGCGAAGCGGCCACCTCATGCTAGGGTTCCCAACCCTTTGAAGAGGATTTCCATGAACAAGCTGCTGCCCGGTCTGATCTTTGCAGGCGTTGCCTCCGGCGCATTCCTTTCAGCGCCGGCCTTGGCCGCGCTCAAGCCCGGCGACACTGCGCCCGATTTCACCGCCCACGCTACCCTGGCAGGCAAGGAGTTCACCTTCTCGCTGAAGGACGCGCTGAAGAAAGGCCCGGTGGTGGTCTATTTCTATCCCTCCGCCTTTACCAAGGGCTGCGATATCGAAGCCCATACCTTTGCGGAGGATGCCGACAAGTTCACCACGGCCCATGCCAGTATCATCGGGGTGTCGGCCGATAGCATCCAGCGACTCAATGCGTTTTCTTCCGATCCGAATTATTGCGCCGGCAAATTTCCCGTCGCCTCCGATACCGGCCACGAGATCGCCTCCTCCTATAATTTGGCCATGAGCGCAGCACGGCCCGGCGCCAAGGATGTGCGCGGCGTCGAGATCGACCATGGCTTCATCGAGCGCACCACCTATGTCGTCGGCAAGAACGGCAAGATCCTCGCTACCCTCTCATCGAAGGACGACGGACTCTCGCCCGACGCCCATGTCGACAAGTCGCTCGCGATGGTGCAGCAACTCGCGGGGAAATAACTCGGAAATCCGGTTCCCCGTGTGGCGAGAAAGTTCCCTTAGGGCACTTGCGATCGCGTATCAGCTTTTCCGCTGACGGGATAAACATGTGATGCGCGCGTGACTCCCGGCAAAAGCCACGGAATCCTTGCGGTTTTTCGTGGCCGAATGGCCACTAACCAGTTGTAAACTAACCTCTTTGCGGAACGCCCGAGTCTTGTTCTAGTTCCAGCGGGGCGGGTTCCTACATGCCCTTCCCAACCAACGCCGGTCCCTGAGCCGGCCAGAAACACCAGGGTCGGGGTATCTTCTTGTTCAAGCTCCCATACGCGGCTCTGCCGCTGGTTGCCGGACTGTTGGCGTTCACGCCCCTGTCGGCACGCGCCGATGCGGGAGATGATGTCGTCTCCTTTTTCGGCCGGATGTCATCGGCGGTGAAGCACCAGGTCGTCGGGCTTCCGGACCAGTTAGGCATTGCGGATCTGATCGGGTCCAATTCTGCTGCCCCCAAGGCGGTGCCGGTGCCCATGCCGGTCACGACCAACGTAATGGTCGCGCCACCGATGGATTTCGAGCCCGAGCTGCCCCAGGCTGCGGTTCCGGCACTTGCCCGCGCGGCGCTGCCCGAACCATCGGTCGAGCGGCCGTTGCACCGGCTGTTCTGCGCCGAATATGCCCGGGTTCGCGCCGGCTTTCCCGTATTTGGCGACGCGAAATATTGGTGGGAGAAAGCGAAAAATCTCTACAGCCGCGTTTCCAGCCCGGTCGGGGAAGCGGTGATGGTATTTTCCACCAGCAAACGACTGAAAAGCGGCCATGTCGCGGTGGTGACCGACATTGTGAGTCCGCGAGAGATAAGGGTCGATCAGGCGAACTGGATGAACCGGGGCGAGATCGACCACTCGACCCCTGTGCTGGATGTGAGCACGGCCAACGACTGGAGCGAGGTGCGGGTGTGGAACGTCCGCTCCCATCAGTTTGGCGCCCACATCTATGCTATTAGCGGCTTCATCGTGAAGGGGCCGCTACGGCAAGCGCGCGACTGACGTATGAACTCTTGTCTGCCCCGGCGCATGGATCAGGAAACCGCCAGGGATAGAGGCCCCGCCGGTTGCAGCGGCGCGTTCCCGTCCGAAGTCAAAGAGCCGTTCCATCCAAGGTCGCGACTGATCAGATAGGCGGTTGAGCGGACTTCCTCCGCCAGTTCCCCCATCCGTTTGTCGTCCATATATTGCGCCGCGCTGCTGACGCTGATTGCGGCCTTGATCTCTCCCGTTGCATCCCGGACAGGCGCCGCCACGCAACGGATGCAATCTTCGTTTTCTTCAAGGTCGAATGCGTACCCCAATTTGGCATATGCGCGCATCCGCCGGAGCCAGGTGTTCAGGGACGCCTTATGCTGCTGCTGGCTGCCATATTCAGCATGATAAAACTGCCGCAGCCGGTCTTCTGTTTCATCGAGAAGCAACGCTTTTCCCAAGCCTGTGAAGTGCAATGGCTGCCGTTCGCCTATTCGCGAACTGATTTCCACTCTGCGGCGGCCGGGAATCTTATCCAGATAAAGCGCCCGGGTTCCGTCGAGGATACCAAGATGGACCGTATCCCCGGTCCGGGCGGCCAGCGCCTCGATATATTCGCGCGCGATTCGCGGCAGGTTCATTTGCACGCTCGCTTGAAATCCGACCTCGAGCAATTTTGGACCGAGCGCATAGCCTATCCTGGGCGAAAAACTGAGATATCGGCGTTCGACCAGCGACGCCGCCAACCTGTGGACGGTGCTGCGATTCAATTCCAGCATGTCGGTGAGGGCCGGCAATTTCGTCGCACCGGACGCAACCGCTTCCAGCACATCGAGCCCGCGAAGCAGGGTTTGGCTTCCCACCAGGCTTTTGGACACTGAAACGCCTTTCTGACGATCAGTAAGTGCTGCCTTGGTTTTGACTTTTCGCGTCATTGCCTTGCAGAAGACTTGAACCAGCCCGGATGCGATACCATGGCGATAGACAATTAGTGTGAATGCCAACCCCCTCCGATAAACAAGCCGGTTGGAAACTCACTTCGCGCCGCTACTTCCGACTGCAAGCCCCCATCCTTCCATCGGTCTATTGAAAAAATATCATCCGTTTCTTGTTTTCCAGGGCTGCCTTGTCCAGACCTGGAACAGAAGCCTCAAGGTCGGCCACGCTTTTGAAGGGATGCGTCTGCCGCTTCGCTATGATGGATGCAACGGCAGCGGGCGGGGCGTGCAGAACAGTCGCCAGGGTATCCGAATCGGCGTGGTTGACGTCGATCATCGTCATGTTCTCGAAAAGATATTCCATGACCAGATCGAATTCGGCCGGCGTCCCCTGCGCGCCCCGATCGATCATCTCCTGCACAGTGTCATGCCAGGCATTATAGTCCTTGGGCGTATCCGTGACGATTTGGAGGCTATGACAACCGGTGCAAACTTTCGCGACCGCGGCGACCGGCGTGGTTGCCTCTTTTTGCTGAGCCAAAGCGGGGGGCGCGGACAAAAGCGACAGCATGCACAATAGCCCGCCCCCCAGGATCGCTTCCGGGAGACGGACAATGATTGCTCGCGCGAGTGCGTTCAAGAATGTCCCTTGCTGAGTCTGCTACTGATCCGACCAGTCGACACCGGCATTCGGATCCGGGCCGGTCGATGTCGCGATCAACGGTGCCTTGCCGGGCAATACAGGCATGTGAGGGCCCACGCCCATTTTTTCCGCCGTGACGAAGTCGCCAGATTCATTCCCGAATTGGTTGGACACGCGCTGGAGGTGCCCGTCCAGAAACTCCATATCGAGTTCTTTTTCGCTCATCATCACCGTGCCGAACTCGCTCTTGGTCTGGCCGATGATCTTGCGGCTGGCGATGTCGATGATGTCGCCCGACGACGCATACATCGTCTTGCCATCGATGCTTTCGGTCATCCAAAACACGCCGTTCGGCGTGTCGATGCTGGCGATTTCCTTGGGGTCATCGGTGTTGGAGAAGATGTGAATCTTCTTGAAAATGCCGTCGGACAGCCAAATTTCCTTGCCGTCCTGCGTCAGGGCGATGCCATGGCTGGGGCAGCCATGCGGGATGCGGGGGCGGGGCGACCTGTTCCACACCGGGCGCCAATTGACGCTCGTCACTTCCACGGTCTTCAGGATCTTGCCGGTGCGGGTATCGGCGATGATGAAGCCCATAAAATTGTTTTGGTTCACGTAGATTTTCGACGAGTCCTTGTTGAGCGCCTGAACGCGAATATTGTCCGGAAATCTGATGGTACGGACGATTTTGCCGGTCGCGACATCGGCAATCTGCAGCAGTGGGCCATTGGGCGACAGGAAGGCGAGTTTGCCGTCGGCACTGAGGTTGATGTTGTGCATATTCATGCTGCCGGGCGCATGAATGATCCTGATGACCTTGCCCGTCCTCGCATTCAATACATAGCTATAATCCTGCAGGTTGGAGTTCACCACCAGCGTCTTGCCGTCCGCGTCCACCTGCGGACGCTCGCAGCATTTCCCGTCCAAGGTCGTGGTCCAGACCATCTTGTCGGTCGCCAGATCGATCGCGCCAAGCCGGCCGCGAGCGGATAGGTACAGCATGTTGGTCGCGGGGCTCGCCGCCACGCCCGAAATGTCTTCCGGGCTCATGCTGCCGGCATAATCCCAAACATGGATACGCTTGACGAAAGTATAGTTATTGTCGGCATCGAGCACGACGATGCCATCCCCATTGGGATAGATCGGCCGTTCGAGGGAGCCCGGCAGCGCCACATAAATAAGATGGCGCGTGTGAACAGCGAAGTCGCCGCGCCGTTTGGCCGGACCGGCCGCCGGCCGCCTTGGTGGCGGGGCGGTCTGCTGGATCGGCCCGCTCCCAACCAGATCAGCATTGGGAGATAGGGGACCGGCATTCATCTGCTGCGGAGCGGCGCCGGGACCGGAGCTGGTGGTCTGCGCTAATGCTCCAACACAGCCGCCCATCAGCAGCGCCACCGTAAGCCGAGCGATTTTTCCGGTCATTTGTCATCCATTCGAGGTAAGCGCCTAGAATCTGCCACCGCCGGCCTTAAGCACCGGCACCACGCCAATCGGCGTTTCAGGCGACCAGATATTGTTTCAGATACGTATTGAGCGCTTTGCGGATTTCGGCCTTTTGCGCCTCGGTGATCGGGCCGCCGCGGCGGCGGCCTGCGCCGGGAATGGCAACGGTCGCTGTCCTCATGACGGCATCTTCCGCAAAGACGCCCCGCGCTTTCATCACATACTCGTTGGCATGCGGCAGCGAATTGAACGCAAGAAAGCGTCCGAAAACATCGTAAGCCTCGCCCTTGCGGCCGGCCTGATAGAGATTGAAGCAGGATTGCAGAACATCGGCGAGCCCCACATAGGGGCAAGTGCCCATGAAGCCCAATTCCATCTCCGGGAAAAATGTCATGCCGCCTCCGCCCGAGAAATCTTCGAGCCTGCCGCCGGTGCGCTGCAATAGACCGGGCGCGCGTTCCAGCGGATCGCCGGCTTCATCCTTGACGGCGACGATGCTGGGCACGGCGCCGACCAGCGCGACCAAGGTATCGACCGTCACG
>DATATP010000291.1:0-8051 GCA_036268715.1 Rhizomicrobium sp.
CGACCTACTCTGGATCTCACGGCGCCAGGCACGCCATCCTATGAAGTTCATCCGGCTCAAGGACAGGTAAGGCTCGCCAATTCCCGCTTCTTACGGTCGGGAACGGATCGTGCTGGCCCCTCGGCCAAAAGAGCCCAGCCGACCATTCGGATCGCACGATTGCAGAAATATTTTTCAATTCGCCTTCGTCATAGCAATGAGACAACAGAAGAATCCCGAGGGCGAGTTTGCGATACCGGCGCCCACAACAGGCGCGCAGGATCATGAACAGCAACGCCCTGGCCCGAACCAGGCCGGCAATAGCTCTGGTGAAGGTCCAATTGATCCGCAAGGCCAGCAGGGTGGAACCAAAGGGGGCCAGCCGGAATCTCCCTCGCCCTTAAAACTTGGTTTCGGGCCGGGATAGTCGCATCGAACCCAGCCCCGTGCGGGACCGCAGCAGCGCCAACGCTTGCCGCAAGACCCTTCAAAAGTGCTGAATCATGTTGAAACGATAGCTATTCCAGGCCATCGCTGATTTGGGATGGCGGTCGCCGAACCGGCAGGGCGACAGAGGACTAGTCTTCCTCTTCGTTCTTTTCGTCGGTGTCCTCTTCGCCCCCGTCTTCTGGCAAGGCCGACCATTTCGATGTTGGTGTAGCGCTCGAACTCTTCGACAAACAAGTCGCGCAAGCGCTCTTAGTTGGCGCCCTCTCCTTTAGCTCCACGCGGCCGAGAACCGGGGTGTTCCCTCACAAAAACAACGGCACTACCCGTGGACCTCACTTGCCATCGATGACAACCTATCGTCGCGCCTGCAGCCAATGTGAGATGCAACAATTGACACGCGCGGAGGCGCGCATGCGCCGCCGATATGAAGGTCGCGAAGCCAAGGCGCGATCGACTGGCGGATGCTGTTGCGGCATTTTACCGGTCAGCTTTGAGGAGGGAACCAATTGGCTGCTGAGGAATTTTGGCGTGGCGGCTCCGTAAAGCGATACGTGGAACCATCATCCTTTCCCGCCCGGCTGGAAGCCTTAGGTCGGAGCCTCAAAGAGGATGGATATTTCTTTTGCACGACCACGCCTCTCACGCATCGGCGTATTTTGGCGCGTGGCACACCGATCACGGACGCCTTGCGGGACGCCTTCGGGTGGAACAAACCAGTCACGGCATCGGACTTGCCTGCCAATTACCGCGGGTTTCTGGCTGATACCGACCTGTTCTCCACCCAGACTGCCGGACATTATCAGGCCAAGGTTCGGTTCAGCACGCTCGGTCCTTTGTTTCTGGCCCATTCGAGTTATCCGACGCAGGAGCCGGATGCGGTCTTTTTCGGCCCGGATACCTATCGCTTCGCCCGCGCCATTCAGGCTTTCCGCGACCGGGAAACAGGATTCGCGCCCCAAACCTGCGTCGATATAGGGGCAGGGACCGGTGCAGGCGGCCTGTTCTGCGCGGGGCTTTTCCACAGCCTACGCGAGATCGCGCTGCTGGATATCAACGCAAACGCTTTGACATTCGCCGCCGCCAATATCGCTCTCAATGGCGTCGTCATCGCCTCTGCCCGCGCCAGCGATATCCTGTCCGGATGGGATGGGCCGGCCGACCTGATCGTCAGCAACCCACCCTACCTGGTCGACCAGGCCTTGAGAGCTTATCGCCATGGCGGCGGCGACTGGGGGGCGCTGCTGTCGGTCCGTATTCTGGAGCAATCCTTGATGCGATTGAGCTCCCAGGGGCACCTGCTTCTCTATACCGGTAGCGCGATGGTTGATGGCCAGGACAAATTCCTGGAAGCTGCCCTTCCCATTCTGCACGAGCATGCGGTCCAGTATCGCTATGAGGAGATCGATCCGGACGTGTTCGGCGAAGAGCTGGATAAGTGGCCGTATGATCGGGCGGATCGGATCGCAACCGTTATATTGCACGTTAAAGGTTCCGACCTGAAGCGGTGAAACCCATGCTGCAACGCACTCCCGATCTCCAACCCGAAAGGGAGGAATCCACCGAGTCCGAAGATGCCATACGGCATCGGGTGCTGAGCCGGTTTAACCGCGACCGGCTGGCACCTGGACTCGGTGAAGATAGCGATCCGGAGGCGGTCGCATCTCAAAGGATCGCCCGGAAATACGAGCAGAATTTCCTCGCCCAGGCGCGCGCCGCCGTCGCGCCATTGATCGCCGGTCTGCCCGATGAGCCTGACGCCTTCGTGGCTTGGTTCGAGAATTTGCGGCATTCAGGTCCGGGACAGAACGACCCCTTATTCCCATGGCTGGCCGACCGAGCCTCTCTCGAAGAGATGCGGTGGTTTCTCGCCCAGGAAGTGGCGGGTGAGGCCGGCTTCGACGATCTGGTGGCGATGACCCAAGTGAAGATGCCGGTCCGCGCCAAGCTGGAAATGGCCCGCAACTATTGGGACGAAATGGGCCGGGGAGATGCCAAGGGCATGCATGGCCCGATGCTGGAACTGCTTGCCGCCCATTTCGAGATTACGCCGCAGATCGAGAGCGTCGTGCCGGAGGCACTGGCGCTGGGCAACATGATGATGGCGCTCGCCGCCAACCGGGCCTTTGCGTTCCACTCGGTCGGCGCGCTTGGCGTGATCGAATTGACCGCGCCGGGCCGTGCCGCCCATGTCAGCCGCGGTCTCGACCGTTTGGGCGTTCCGAAAAAGCGGAGCCACTATTTCGCACTGCATGCTATCCTGGACGTGAAGCATTCGGCGGCCTGGAACGCCGAAGTTCTGGCGCCCCTGGTTCGCGAGGATCGCCGCCGCGCCCGAGCCATCGCCGAGGGCGCGGTGCTCCGGCTGTGGTGCGGGAAGCGGTGCTTCGACCGTTACCGGTGTCATTTCGAGCTGTCCGCCGAAGGAGCCCTTCATTGAGGCGGGCCGTGGCATCCCGCCGTCGCCGCTGCTGAGATGCGCTTTCTGGGGATCGGCAGAGACGGCAGCCTGGGCGACATGTACATGGCGTTGCTGCGCGCCGGCCATGACGTGCGCACCTACATCGAAGATCCGAAATGGCGCGGGATTCTGCATGGCTTTATCCATGTCATCGACGACTGGAAGCGCGAGCTGGAATGGGTGCGCCAGGACAATGGCATCATCATCTTCGAACGCGCCGATCAGGGCGAACTGCAGGACGCGCTGCGCCGGGATGGATTTAATGTCATCGGCGGCAGTGCTTTCGGCGACCGCATGGAAAACGACCGCAGCTTCGGCCAGGCCTGCATGCGCCGGGCGGGCATGACCACGGCGCCCACCCGTCACTTCACGGATTTTGACAAGGCCCTCGCTTTCGTTTCCGGCAGGCCGTGCCGTTACGTCCTGAAGCTCAATGGCGCCGATCATGCCTCAAGCTGCAATGTCGTCGGTGACATGGAGGACGGCCGGGATATCACGGCGCTTCTGAACCGGCACAAGGCAGCCTGGCAGGCCAAAAATCCTCCCGATTTCATCCTGATGGATCACGTCAGCGGCGTTGAAGTGGGCGTGGGCGCTTATTTCAATGGAGATGAGTTTCTCGAACCCACTGTGATGGATTGGGAGCACAAGCGGCTGTTTCCGGGCGACCTGGGCGAGCTCACCGGCGAAATGGGTACGCTGCTGACCTATCGCGGCGGCGATACTCTGTTTCGGAAAACCTTGGCCAGAATGGCCGATCAGCTGCGCGACGGGCGCTATGTCGGCTATATCAACATCAATACCATCGTGAACGCGCAAGGAATCTGGCCATTGGAGTTTACCTGTCGCTTTGGCTATCCGGGCGCCGCGATCTGCTCCACGCTCCATTGCCAGGAATGGGACATCCTCTTTCGCCGCATGATCGACCGGGATCGATTGGATTTCCCGACCCGGGCAGGATTTGCTGTGGGCGTCGTCCTGACGGTGCCGCCCTTCCCGGTCGCCGAGGAGTATTCCGAGCAGTCCAAGGGCTTGCCCGTACTCTTCCGCCAAAATCCGACCGACGAGGATTGGCGGCACCTGCAACTGTCGGAGGTCGAGAAGTCAGGTGACGGCCTTATGACCACAGGCGGCATGGGTTCTCTGATGGCAGTCACCGGCATCGGCGAGACGGCCGCCGCCGCCCAGGAGGAAGCATATCGCCGCTGCCGCAACGTCGTGGTACCCGGCCTGCGCTATCGAAACGATATCGGATCGCGCTTTATCGCGCGCGACCAAATACTGATGCGGGAATGGGGATATTGGGGACGAAATTCTCAGAACTCTCCGGACCAGTCCTTGCAACAAATGCGATAATCGCAGGTGATCTCTTGTCCCTTGCGGATCGCGCACCGCGCCAGGGTGACGGGCCCCTGAATGATGGTATTGGGCTCATCCGCGTGGTTGATGAACTTGGCGTGATCGCAGGAAAGTATCATGCCGCCCGCTACCTGCGGCGAAACATAGGCATACATTTCCATGTAATCCCGAAACGCCTCAGGAGCGCGCGCAATCACATCAAATGGCACAACCAGGTCCAGCCCAGGGGCGAACTGCCAGATGGGTTGGCCTTCCTCGATATCTTCTCCCGCAAAGACGCCACTGCCGTGAATAGTACTCGGCGCCACGTAAGTCTGCACAACGAACATTTCGGCCTTTCTAGAGAATCCCGAGCCGTCCTAGCAAAATACCCACAACCGGCGCTCCGATGACAGCGATTGTGGCATTTTCCCGAACGAAGCGCTCGAAGCCATGTGGTGGTGGTGGTGGTGGCGGCAGGTCGTCAAAGTCCTCTTTCGCCATTGTTAGTCCTCATGTTCGAAGCGGTAAGCCTCCTCGATCTTGCGGCCGTAGGAAGGCGTAAAGGACCGCGCTTTATGGGCAGTATAACAGGATGCGTTCTTCAGGAATTCCTTGTCCATCTCGATTACTTGGTCACTCTTTCTTCGTCGTGCCCGAGCAACGCTTCCACCCCCTCTTCGGCATGCGCGGAGACCGTGCTTGAGGTCAGTATCAAAGCTAAATGCAAGACAAAGGCGGCCAGCAATTCAGCAGGCGATATACCGCTGCGCACCTGTGCTGCCGCATTGGCGCCCGACGACGTGCCGATCACCGGATCGGCTGCCTTTGTCAGATCGAGACCACCTTCGGCAAGGCCGGCGATGATGCCGATCATCAAGGCATTTCCAGCAGCCCCACCGCCACCAAAAACCAACGCAACATTGTCGAACACAGGATAGCTCCAACTTATAAGGCCGTCGGCGCCTCAAGATAACGGCGCTTGACCGGGTTGAATATACATGTATATGTATATGCATGATTGCGCAACTTAGTATGTTTCAGGCCCTGGCCGATCCGGCCCGCCTTCGCATCGTCGAGGTGATGAAGAATGGCGAAGTTGCGGTCGGCGATATTGTGTACCGGATGGATATTCACCAATCCGGCGTCTCGCGGCACCTTCGCATCCTGGCGGAAGCGGGGGTCGTGCAGGTCCGGCCTGAAGGTCAAAAGCGCCTTTATTCGCTTCGCAAAGGCGCTTTCGAGGATCTCGAGGCCTGGGTTGCGGACTACCGTCGGCATTGGGAGGCGCGCCTGGATCGGTTCGGAGCAGCGCTTCAGCGACGCCGCGGCGCAGTTGGCTCCAAGGAGAAATCAAAATGACACCTGGCAAGGCGGCCACGCGCGCTCGATTCTCGATCAAGAGGAGTTACGCGGCCCCCATTGAAGACGCTTGGGCGCTTTGGACCACGAAGGAGGGCATCGAGGCTTGGTGGGGACCCGAGGGCTTTGATGTCCGCGTGACTTCCCTCGATCTGCGTCCAGGCGGCCATTTGGTTTACACAATGACCGCGACGGCGCCTGAGCAGATCGCGTTCATGCGACAGGCAGGAATGCCGCTATCGACCGAGTGCCGGGTCACTTACACCGAAATCTCAAAACCCGTCGGCCTCGCCTACAAGACGCTCGCGGACTTCGTCCCGAACGTGAAGCCCTACGAGATCGCCACGGTCGTTTTGCTCGAGCCAACCGCCGATGGCGTCAAACTCACCATCACGTTCGATGCCATGCATGATGATGTTTGGACAGAGAGAGCCCGCGCTGGTAACGAAAGCCAAGTCCGAAAATTGGATGCCCTGCTCGCTTCATTCCCAAAGACACCCTCATGAGGCCTTGGATCCGCAGTGTCCTTTGCCGTTGCCGCCGATTTTCTGGCGACTGCAAACGCCTCAACGGCAGCAGATGCGGCAATGCACGCTGGGGGAATCTTTCCGAGTTCCCCGCGGGCAATGTCCAGTTCTCTGTTCGCCTGGCGTCGGCGTATCGCGCGCTTTTCACGGTGACTGGAGGTTTCACGACGGCGTGGCTGGCTCCCGACCGGACGATGCGCGACGTCTGGATATTAGCAGCTATCGGCCTCCTTGCGGGACTCGCTGGCGTCATCGCTTACCACGCGATCGGCGAGGGCACGCTCGGTCGCGCCTGGTACGCGATCTCGATTCCCGCCGAAGCCATTCCTTGCGTCTGGCTGAGAGGGCGACTGGCCCTCACCCGCCGCTCCGCGCGCGCCCAAGATTGCTAGCACAATCCGCCAACGGGTCGTTTGCGGCAGGGACAACGAGTCCGACAACCCACGGGCATTAGAAGAAAGTGTTATCTGATGAAATACTCGGTCACGATTGACGTCCCCAAGCTGGACGAAGGGTTGCGATTTTACCGCGACACCTTGGGCCTTGTCGAAATCGCTCGACCTGTCGCCACGTACGTCATTCTCGGATGCGGTGGCTCCCAAGTCGGCTTGATCGAGAAACCGGCTGGCACTAAGCCCGCAAAGAGCTCAGACGATGTTCGTCGTTATGAGCGCCATTGGACGCCCGTCCACATCGACTTCCACGTCGACAATTTCGAAATTGCCTTGGCTAAGGTTTTGAAGGCCGGCGCGCAGTGCGAGCAGAAGTTCGAAGGCGGAGATCACCCACCCATTGCATTTTGCAGCGATCCATTCGGCAATGGCTTTTGCCTAGTCGGATTGAGGATTGATCCGTAATTTAATTTGGCGGCCTTGGGACTTGCTGTTGAAAAATTTCCGAATTTCACAGGAATTAACCTCGGTCCGGGCTTACAGTCCCAGCAAACGCTGGGTGGTCGCAGAGAATTCAAAAAGAGAGGGCGATTTTTACACAAAGGCGGACCGGTCGTATGGCGTTCGTGCAGAACAGCCCGCCCGACGGTGTCGGGCGGGCTAGTTCGCCTTGTAAGAGCCGCCCTCTGTTTCGTCACAAAAGCGACGGGCAGGCTACCGGCGAAGATCCTGGAACAGTATGGAGGTGTGGTATCAGACCGATCAGATCGATTTGACCTCGCCACCATCCATGCGCAGAACCGATCCAGTCATCCACTTGGCACCCGGCGAAACGAGAAAGGCCATCAGCTCCGCGATCTCCTCCGGTTCGCCATAGCGAGCGATGCCGGCCTCCTTCGGGAACTTGGCGGTCGCGTCCTCGACGGACATTCCGTGAATAGGCGCCCAGTGCTCGAGATAAGAGCGGCGGCGGCCAGTCATCACCGGGCCAGGCAGCACGCTGTTCACCTGCACGCCGTCCTCGATGCCACGGTCGGAGAAGGCTTTGGCGAGGGCCACGATCGCGGCGTTGATCGTGCCGACGGCTGCATAGGGTGCCTTTGGAAACTGCGCCGAATTGCCTGAGATCATGACGACCGATCCTTTGCTCTTCTTGAGGGCTGGCCACGCAGCGATCGTCAGCCGCCGAGCGCCATGCAGCTTCAGCGCGAATCCCGCATCCCATTGTTCGTCCGTCATCTCAAGCAGATCGACCTGCGGCACCGCTCCGGCTATGTTGAGAAGGGCATCGATCCGGCCGAACCGCGCGAGAGTTTCCTCGACGATCCTGACAGGTGCCGATGTCAGTGCAAGATCGGCCTCGACGACGAGTACTTCCCTCCCGAGCTTTCGGATTTCCTCAGCCACGACCTCAAGCTTGTCCTGACTGCGCGCAACCAGCATCAAACCTTCGAAGTCCTTCGCGAGGCGGATGGCAGTAGCCCGGCCGATGCCCTGGCTTGCGCCTGTAACGATGGCGACTGACTTGGTCATGAAAATTCTCCT